>CAJCDH010000069.1 GCA_903961095.1 uncultured Burkholderiales bacterium
GGTCCGAGCATGAAAGGAGGGCCCTGTGGCCCTGTTGCGTTGCGCCGTGATTGGCGTTGGTTATCTGGGCAAATTTCATGCTCAAAAGTACGCCAAAATTCCCGAGTGCCAGCTGGTGGCGGTGGTAGACAGCCGCCAAGACCAAGCCGATTCCGTTGCAGCTCCGCTCAACTGTGCGGCTCTGACGGATTACCGCGCGCTGATCGGTAAGGTCGATGCGGTGAGTATCGTGGTGCCCACGCAAGGTCACTACGATGTGTGCACCGAATTTTTGCGGGCGGGCGTGCATGTGTTAGTTGAAAAACCCATGACCACCACGCTGGAGCAGGCCGATGAATTGATTCTATTAGCCAAAGAAAACCATTGTGTGTTGGCTGTGGGTCATTTGGAGCGTTTCAACCCAGCCGCTTTGGCGTTGGAGCCCTTGCTGTCCAATCCCCGTTTCATTGACAGCTCACGTTTGGCCCCTTTCAAGCCACGCGCCACCGATGTGAGTGTGCTGCTGGACTTGATGATCCACGACGTGGATTTGATCTTGTCCTTGGTCAACAGCGAGCTGGAAAGCGTGGAGTGTTCGGGTGCGCGCGTGTTGACCTCTGACATTGACATCGCGAATGCTCGGATTCGTTTTGCCAATGGCTGCGTGGCCAACGTGACCGCCAGCCGCGTGAGCGCCAAGAGCGAGCGCAAAATGCGCGTTTTTCAAGACCAAGCTTGTCACTCACTTGATTTTCAGGCCCGCACCTTGACCACTTACCGAGGTGCTGCCACGCCTGCGGCTGATTCCGAGCTGGCGATTGAGCGCCAAGAGCAATCGTTTGGTGAGGCCGATCCTTTGTTTGCCGAAATCCTCGACTTTGTCGAGAGCGTTCGGCAGGGACGCCCCCCCAAAGTGAATGGTGAAGCTGGACGCCGTGCGCTGGAAGCTGTACAGCGCATCACCGAAGCCACCCGTCTGATTTCCTGATTTTCTGAATATTTGAAAGGACCGCTATGCCCATCCCTATGGTCGATCTGGTCGCCCAGTACCGCGATCTCCAGCCCCAATTGGAACCTGCATTTTTGAAAGCCTTGACGGCTGCGCAGTTTATTTTGGGCCCCAACGTTCAAGCCTTTGAGAAAGAGGCGGCCGAGTACCTCGGTGTGGCCTACGCCATCACTTGTGCCAACGGCACCGATGCATTGCACTTGGCCTTGTTGGCTGCTGGCATTGGGCCTGGCGACGAAGTGATTACCACGCCTTTCACATTCATCGCCACCGCAGAGGCCATCGCTTATGTGGGGGCCAAAGCTGTATTTGTTGACATCGATCCCTGCACCTTCAACATCGACGTGGCGCAAGCCGAGCGCGCCATCACCGCCAAGACCAAGGCCTTGTTACCGGTGCATTTGTTTGGACAGCCCGCCAATTTAGCGCCTTTGATGGCCTTGGCCAAAGAGCATCAGCTTCAATTGGTGGAAGACTGCGCTCAATCTTTTGGTGCCAACATCGGTGGCATCCAGACCGGCGCGATGGGTGATGTGGCCGCATTCAGCTTTTTTCCCAGTAAAAACTTGGGCTGCTTTGGCGACGGCGGCATGGTCACCACACAGTCGGACGACATGGCGGAAACCCTGCGCATGCTTCGCAACCACGGCAGCAAGGTGCGTTATTACCACGA
>CAJCDH010000070.1 GCA_903961095.1 uncultured Burkholderiales bacterium
GAACTTCAGCTGCTAACGCGCCTGATTCATCAGTTTCCAGGGGCCGGCATCAGTGTAATTTTGATGTTCACGCAAGGAACAGACAAAGGCGATGCCATTGCCAATCAATACAAGCAATTCATTCCATGGTCTTTAGAGCTGCCAACGGCCGAGCAAAAATTGGCGGCCATTCAACAAGCGCGAAAAAGCGGCCAAGAAGAAGCTGCTGTTGATTTTTTCAATCGCCTGACCAAGTCAGTCGTCAAGAAGTCGCCGCCCTTGGCCGCTACAGCCAACCCCAGTTCAGCCGGCTCAGCCAGTTCAGCCAGTTCAGCAAGTGCCACCAACACTGCAAACAAGAAGCCCAAGCCAAGCAAGTCCAACACCATTGCCAAATACATGGCCATGAGCGTGATTGCTGTCGGTCTGCTGGCCATTTCGGTGGGCGTTGCTTTTTGGATGAACCCAGAAGTAGGGGACGAATTTTTGGCCAAAGCTGGCAGCTGGGTCAGAATTGCTGCGCAGCCAAAGAAAGAAACTGCCGCACCTGTTGAAAACAAAGCAGAGGTCAGCCCGTCAGAGGCTGCCAATACAAGCAGCGCCGGCAAGGAAGCACCCCCTGGCGCGCCTAATTTATCGCAGCTAGAGCCCAAGGTAGAACTGGTAGCAGAGCCTCCTGCGCCCCAGCCGCCAGTGGCAAGCAATCCGCCGCCGCCCCCTGCAAGCACTGTCAAAGTGATCACAGAGCTGCCAGAAGCTGCAGTTCAGGGTCGTTTATGGTTAAAGGGCTTGCCCGCAGACGCTTACGTTCTTGAGCACCAAACCTTTGTCAGCTTGAAAGAAGCGCGTGCATTCATCAGGGACAAGGATTGGCTGGTCAATGCCCGCATCACCCCAGTTTTTATGGAAGGCAAAGACGAAGTCAAGTTTGCCGTCATGACGGGTCATTACAGGTCCATCGACCGAGCCAAAAACACCATTACAAGGTTGAAGCTGCCCACCAATGTCACCATCACATCGGTTCAAATGGCCATCAATCAAGCACAGCCAAACAAGGCTAAACCTTAAATCAATTGACGTGTGGCAGCTTTCAATTAGATAGGTGACAAGCCACCCATGCTGACCTCACCCTTGATTTTAGGTGGAATGATGGTGATCGAAATACGGCGGTTCAAAGGGTTGGTAGGGTCTTGCGCCATAGAAGGGACGCTGTCGCCATAGCCGATGACCTGGGCAATGCGATCAATTGGCACCTTTTCAGCAATCAACTCTCTTCTTGCCGAATTGGCCCTCTCGGCAGACAGTTCCCAGTTGCTATAGCCATTTGCGCCGCCAGCATAGGGCTCAGAATCTGTATAGCCTTCAATCTTTAACTTGTGGGTCGGGCACTTGTTGGCGACAGATGCAATTTTTTGAAATTGCTTTTTGGCAAAGTCAGACAAAGTTGTACCACCTCTTTGAAACAGTGGCTCTCCCGCATCTTTCAATGTAATGCGCAAACCATCCGAAGAGTAGTCAATGTCGAAGGGCATCTTGCCAGATTGAAGGCCTGCGTCGCCTTGAATAAGCTCTTTCAGTTCTTTGGCAACAGGTTCAATGCACGAAGTGTCAATGCGTTCGCGCTTTGAAATGTTGTCAAACAACATGACCCACACCACAATGAAAAAAGCCATGAGCACAGTGACAAAGTCGGCATAAACCAACTTCCAAGAACCATGAGTGATTTGTTTTTTGCCCTTTTTTCTAAAGATACGTCTTGAAAGGGTGGATTTTGTTTTGGTGCCTGGCCCCGGTTTAAGAGGCAGCGGTGGTATGTCAGAAGGAGGCTCTGAAGCTGGAACGTCAGTGACGGTTTCAGGTGTCATGCCATTAACCTGTCAACTTGTTGCCCGAAGTAGCCATGACGCCCTCAGCCAATTCGGTCATGGTGGGCCGTTGGTCTGTGAACATCACTTTACGGCCATACTCCACCGCAATCATGGGTGAAAAATTGCTGTAGTTGGCAATCAGAATTTCTTTGACAGCTTCGTAAGGCTTGACGTCTGCAGCGGCCAGTTGTTCCATGGAGCGACTGATGGGCAGCATCATGGCGTAAGCCGTGAACACACCCAACAATGTGCCAATCAAGGCCTCCGAAATCAGGTCGCCAATTTCACCAGGACCGATGCCTGTTTTGATGGATGTCAGGGCATGAACCACGCCAATAATGGCCGCCACAATACCAAATGCAGGCATGCTGTCGGCCAGCGTGGCAATAGATTCAGAAGGCTCAAGGGCTTCTTGGTTCATCACTTCAATTTCCTGCGCCATCACAGACTCAAGTTGTCCTAAGGTCACAGTGCCGTCCATCATCATGCGGAAGTAGTCGGTGATGAATTCAATCAGGCGAGGGCTTTTAAGAACGGAAGGGTATTTGGCAAAAAGAGCACTTTGTTTGGGGTCGGAAATATCCCCCTCGATGGACAAAGCGCCATCTCGTTTGATCTTTTGAAGCAATTCAAACATGAGACAAAGAAGCCCTAAGTTGGCTTCTTTGCCGCTATGGGACGGCAGAAAAATTCGGAAAAAGGCGCGGCTCAAACTTTTGAGGTTGCGCCACTTGTTAGACGCCACCAAGGTGCCCAATGCGGCACCAAAAATGATGAGGTATTCTTGCGGCACCCACAACTGTTCGTAGTGGCCGCCTAGCCACACGAAGCCAAAAATACAAGACCCAAGGGCAATGATCCAACCGGCACCAATGTTCATATCAATAAAACGGACTGTGCCGCGAGGTTAAAAGTGAATCAAAAAATATTAGCATCAAAAAAAGTGCGCAGCATTACAACTTTGATATTCAAGCCAGTGATCTAGCTTGAAAAGCATGCACTCGCTTGAATCACAGCTTTTGGAAAAGTGAATTGGCATCAAGCTTGGTCATAATCGATTGAGCGGCTTGCAACAAGGCGTTTGACTTTACCAAACCCGCTGTTGCTGTCGCCAAATCGGTGTCAAGCAAATTGCTGCGCTGTACTTCGACATTGTTTTTTTGCACATCGGCCGCTTCGGTGGCGGCATCGAGTTGATTTTGCAAAAGCCCAGTTTTGACTTGAGCCCGGGTCACTTGTTTTAAGACCAATTGCATGTTTTCCATGTCGCTTGAGGACAATGCACGGCCATCACTGAGTTTGTCGCGAACCGAGCCCATGAAAGTCATGACAGTTTGTGTCATTCCGTTGGGTTCTCGCATCACTTCATCAAAACTCAATGCAGTTTCTAAACTCACATTCGGCGCCACCAACACACTGGAAGGTGCCGTAGTCCTCAAGATCTGTTCACCGTTGGCATCCTTGGCCTGCGACATTTGATTCACCGTGTTGTACAAGGCGCCCGCCTGTTGACCCAAGATTTTCAGGCCATCAACACCCAAAGTGCCATTGCCAGCTTGC
>CAJCDH010000071.1 GCA_903961095.1 uncultured Burkholderiales bacterium
GAGCAGTGTGGCCGCAACCGAGTTTTGCAGGTGAGCGCACCTGTCAATCTGCCGCAAGCGATTGCGCAATTGACTGCCAAGCCAGCGCAAGCTGCACGTTGGGTGCTGTCTTTGGCGCCCGGCACTCGACCGCTTCAAGAAATGATGCAGACGCTCAAATCCGCCAAAGACGAGGACCCAAGCAACATGAGCGAGCTCATTTTGCTGAGCGGACCAGAAGGCGGCTTAAGTCCTGCAGAGGAGGCACAAGCCATCGCAGCAGGCTTTTTGCCTGTGAGCTTAGGGCGCAGGGTGTTAAGAGCAGAAACTGCCCCTGTCGCCGTTTTGTCTACCTTGAGTTGCCTTGATTAGATACACTCCGGTGTATGAACTCCAACCTCTTTTTGCTGGCCTTGTGCCAAGGTCTGTTTCTCACCAACAACGTTACCTTCATTGCCATCAATGGTCTTGTTGGCTTAAGCCTTGCGCCAGTTGGCTGGATGGCCACACTGCCAGTCATGGGTTATGTGGTGGGCGGTGCTTTGTCGACAGGCCTGGTGGCCAAGTCACAAGCCAAGTGGGGCCGCAGAGTGTCCTTTCAGCTGGGCCTGTTGGTGGGCTTGTTGTCAGCGATCTTGTGTGCTTATGCGGCGCACACGCACAACTTTGAGCTGTTGGTTTTGGCAACGGTGGTGGCGGGTTATTACAGTGCCAATGGCCAACTTTACCGATTTGCCGCCGCTGAGTTGGCAGAGGTCTCGTTCCGCGAAAAGGCCGTTTCATGGGTCATGGCCGGGGGCTTGATTGGCGCTATCGTTGGCCCCAATTTGGCCTCTCAAAGCAAAGGATGGTTTGAAACGCCTTTCATGGGTGCCTATGTGGCCCTCACAGCCGTAGCGGTGCTGGGTATGGTTCTCATGCACTTTGTGAAGTTCCCGCCTGTGGTGGAGAAAGCCAAAGGCAGCTCGGAAGGTCGCCCCTTGAGCGAGATCATGAAGCAACCGGTGTTCATTGTGGCCGCTGCCGCTGCCGCGCTCAGTTATGGTGTGATGAACTTGTTGATGGCCGCAACACCGCTTGCCATGCAAGTGTGCGGCTATCAGTTCAGTGATGCCGCATTGGTTTTGGAGTGGCACGTCATTGGCATGTTTGCCCCTGGTTTTTTCACAGGCCATCTGATCAAGAAATTTGGCGTGCTGCAAATCATGGCGGTGGGCGTCCTATTGAATTTTGTTTGCATCGCCATTGCGCTCTCGGGCACTGAGTTGCATCAATTTGTGTTGGCCTTGTTTATTCTGGGTGTCGGTTGGAACTTTGTTTTCACAGGCAGCACCACCTTGGCCATGACAGCTTGGCGGCCTGAAGAGAAAGACCGTGGACAAGCGGCCATCAATTTCTGTGTTTTTGCCACCATGGCCATCACCTCATTTGCCTCAGGCGCGCTGGTGACCACGCAAGGTTGGACTTGGCTGAACTACGGCTCCGTGGTGCCTGTGGCACTCACGGCCCTAGCCTTGATGTGGTTGGTCTGGATTCGCAAAAATCAGACCGCAGCCTGAGCGCAGTTTTCAGGGCAAACAAGCCATGACTTCAGCCACCGAGGCGGTCAGTTTTTTGGCATAAGGCACATGCAAAAATTCGTTGGGGCCGTGTGCATTGCTCTTGGGTCCCAACACGCCACAGACCATCATTTGAGCGCGTGGGAAACCTTGGCTTAACATGCTCATGAGGGGGATGGTGCCGCCCTGACCGATGTAGCCCACCGATGCGCCAAAGTGCGATTGGCTGGCGCTTTGCAGAGCATTTTCAAACCACTGGGTGCTGCTGGGCGCGTTCCAACCGGTAGCGCCGCCGTTAGAGTCAAAAGTCACTCGCGCTTGATAAGGCGCGTTGTCTTCCAACAAGGCTTTCATTTCAGCAACAGCAGATGCTGCATCGACCAAAGGTGGCAAGCGCAAGCTCAGCTTGAAGGCCGTGTAGGGCCGCAACACATTGCCTGCATTTTCTAAAGTGGGAAAGCCTTCAGCGCCGGTCACGCTCAGTGTGGGTGTCCAGGTGCGGTTGAGCAAGGCCTGCAAGGGGTCTGTGGTGGTGGGCAATGCAAAGGTAGTGGAGCCACCGCAGTCGTAGTGTGCCCAAGGAAAGCGCTTGTAAATTTCTTCTCCCAAAATGCCAGCTGTTGCCTTGGCTTGTGCCAATCGATCGGCGGGCACCTCGCAGTGAAAGCTGGCGGGCAACAGGCGGCCCGACGCGCTGTCCTCCAACCGATCTAAGACCTGGCGCATGATGCGAAAGCTAGAAGGCACTAAACCGGAGGCGTCACCAGAGTGAATGCCTTCGGTCAAAATTTCAACCTTCAAAGTGCCGCTGGCCATGCCGCGCAAACTGGTGGTAAGCCACAACTGATCGTAGTTGCCTGCGCCACTGTCTAAGCAAATGACCAAGCCCACATCGCCCAAGCGGGGTCGCAGTGCATCGATGTAGGGCAACAAATCGTAAGAGCCGGATTCTTCACACGTTTCAATCAAGCCCACAATGCGAGGGTGCGGCGTGTTTTGATTTTTCAAAGCCTGAACTGCGGCAATGCTGGCATAGGCGGCATAGCCGTCATCGGCACCACCACGACCATAGAGTTTGCCGTTTTCATATTTGGGTGTCCAAGGACCCAGGTCATTGCGCCAGCCACTGAATTCAGGTTGTTTGTCTAAGTGACCATACATCAACACCGTTTGACCAGAACCTTCAGAGGCAGCACGCGTGGCGGGAATGTCAAAAAACAAAACCGGTGTGCGGCCTGGCAAGCGCAAAATTTCTAAGCTGAGGCCGGCCACTTTTTGCGCCTCAACCCATTCAGCTGTTTGTCGCAGCACCGTGTCGAGATAACCATTGGCTTCCCAGTTGCTGTCAAAGGATGGCGACTTGGCGGGAACTTCAATGTAGCTGGTGAGTTCTTTCAAAATGCGAGAGTCCCACGCCTGCGTGACATCGCGCAAAGCGGTCTCTGCGTTCAAGAGGTGTGCAGGAAGTTCTTTGTGAATCGGTGCGTTCATGATGTTCTCCAAAAATTCAGTTTGATTTCAACCAAGACAAGCCGCGAGAAGTGCCACCCGAGGAGGTGTCAGCAGGCACGTATTCACAACCGATCCATCCTTGCCAGCCACATTCTGCAGACAGTCGATCGATCAAGTCAAATAAATAAGGCCAATTCAACTCACCGGTGCCAGGTTCGTGACGCAATGGCACATCGGCAATTTGCAGGTGGCCAACTTTGCCAGTGGGAAAGTAGCGCTCCAATTTGGTGGTGAGGTCGCCTTCGACAATTTGACAGTGGAACAAATCCATTTGCACCTTCAAATTGGGCTCGTTCACTTGCCCCAATATTTCGTGCGCATGGTCTTGGCGATTGACAAAAAATCCAGGAATGCCGCGCAAATTGATGGGCTCCAGCAAGACGTCCAAGCCTTGTGCGCGCACAGCCTGGCAAGCCCACTTTAAATTGGCCACCAAGGTGGCTTGTGCTTGCTCACGGGAGACACCTGAAGGCAACACACCTGCCATCGAGTGAATGCGAGGGCAGCCCAAAATTTCTGCATAGCGCATGGCGCGTTGCACGCCCGCTTTGTATTCAGCTTCGCGGCCCGGTGAACATGCTGTACCGCGATCGCCTTTTTCCCAAGCGCTCAAGGTGCCTGCGTCGTCAATGCCGCCAGGCGGCATATTGAACAAAACCTGCTGCAGGCCATTGCCTTTCAGTCGTGCCGCTAATTCTTCTGCGGCATAGGCGTATGGAAATAAATACTCAACGGCTTTGAAGCCATCTTTGGCCGCGGCTTCAAAGCGGTCTAAGAAATCCATGTCGGGGTACATCATGGAAAGATTGGCAGCAAATTGAGGCATGTTCAGCTTTCAAATGGCGAGGGTGGGATCAAAGAAAGATGCAATTGCAACAGTGTGAAAATAAGATGGCAGATGGGCTTACCATACCGCATCAAAATTTTGACGCAGATCTTCAATCTGTGCATCCGATAAATTCTCGAGGGCATGAGGCTTTGCCATTTGCACCAGCTTGGCGGTCTCTTCTAGCTCTTCAAGTGCAGCCATGGCGCTGCTCAAATTTTGATGCCAAACGGTGGGTCCGAGTTTGGACAACATGACAGCGCGAATGGGTGTGTCTAAGTGGGCGTAGTGAAGAATGGCATCTGCCACCGCATCAGCTGCCAAGGGATCGCCGGGCCGAAAATAAGGGATCAAAGGAACGTGCCCCACTTTCATGACAAAGTAAGGCGTAATAGGCGGCAGAAGTTCA
>CAJCDH010000072.1 GCA_903961095.1 uncultured Burkholderiales bacterium
AAGACGTGGATCTTGGCGTCGCGCCATTCGACCATCTTGCCGTCCATCCAAATTTTGCCGTCACGGTCTTCCATTGAGGGGGTTGCGGTGCTCATTGTTTTGTCCTTTATTGCCAGATTCGCAAAGCGTTTATTTTACGAGCCTTATCGGGGTGTTTTGTTTGACTTTTTGCTGCTCTTAAAGAGAAGCTTCGGATTCTTCGGGTGGGGGCCTGGTCATGTCCCAACTCTGAAGCTTGCCACCTTTGAATGTACAGATCACAAATGAGTCGCCTGGGTCCGTCCATTTGAAAATTTCAGGTTGAGCGTTTTCTTCAGAAATTCGCACGCCCAAAGACTTGGTCATGGCAATCACGTGCATCAGATTAACGCCTTTTCTCAGCTTGACATTGAGCATGACAGCGCTGTCGACATGTCCAACAGGCCGGTTGGAGGCCCTGGTCAAGACGGTCACCATGCGGGTGAAATGCAGCAAAATCCACATGACCACAGCGCCCGTGGCCACAGCCACCCCAGGCCATTTGTATTGATGCCAAGCGCCAGCCACAAAGGCAATGACCCCTACAGGAATCCATATTTTAGAAAAGTTCATGGCGGGATCTTAAAGTCCCCGAACGCAGTTCATGGCGTCTTCAATGCGGTCAACCGGATAAATGGTGAGGCCTTCAAAGTTCTTGTCGTTCTTTTTGGGTGCATTGGCTTTGGGCACCACGGCCACCGTAAAGCCCAACTTGGCAGCTTCTTTGAGCCGCTCTTGGCCGCGAGGTGCGGGCCGCACTTCACCCGCCAAACCCACCTCACCAAAGGCGATGAAACCTTTGGGCAAGGGCTTGCCGCGCAGTGATGAAGTGATTGCTAACATTACTGCCAAGTCAGCTGCTGGCTCACTAATACGGACACCACCAACTGCATTGACGAACACATCTTGGTCCATGCAGGCCACGCCCGCATGCCGGTGCAAGACTGCCAAGAGCATGGCCAAGCGGTCTCTTTCCAGACCCACCGACAGCCTGCGTGGGCTGGGCCCTCCGCTGTCAACGAGTGCCTGAATTTCAACCAACAGGGGTCGCGTACCCTCCAAAGTGACCATCACACAACTTCCCGCGACGGGCTCTTCGTGTTGCGATAAAAAGATGGCGCTGGGGTTGGAGACGCCTTTCAGGCCTTTTTCGGTCATGGCAAATACGCCAATTTCATTGACTGCGCCGAAGCGATTTTTGATGGCCCTGATCAATCGAAAACTGCTGTGGGTGTCGCCCTCAAAATACAAGACAGTGTCGACCATGTGCTCCAACACACGGGGCCCAGCCAAGGCGCCCTCTTTGGTGACGTGGCCAACCAAGACGATGGCCGTACCGGTGGCTTTGGCGGCACGAGTGAGGTGTGCGGCGCACTCTCTGACCTGCGCCACCGAACCTGGCGCCGAGGTGAGTTGGTCGGAGTAGACCGTTTGAATGGAGTCAATGACCGCAATGTGGGGACGCTCGCTTTGCAGGGTGGCAAGAATTTTTTCAAGTTGAATTTCGGCCAGCACTTGGACTTGGCTGTGGTCTAGTCCAAGCCGTCTGGAGCGCAGCGCCACCTGAGCCCCGCTTTCCTCACCGGTGACATAGAGCGTGTTCATGCCTTTGCGTTGCAAAGCGTCAAGCGCTTGCAACAGCAAAGTGGATTTGCCAATGCCAGGATCGCCGCCGATCAAAATCACGCCACCTTCCACCACGCCGCCGCCTAAAGCGCGGTCGAGTTCTTCAAGGCCGGTGGGGCTGCGGTCGACGTCGGTGGCTTCAATATCGCCCAGTTTGGTGAGCGCGGAAGTTTTGGCCAAGGCTTGAAATTGGCTGGTGTATCTATTTTTGGCGTTGCCGCCAGCATCCAGCGTGCTTTCAATGAGGGTATTCCAAGCACCACATGCCGGGCATTTACCCAACCAACGGGGCGTGGTGCCACCGCAATCGGAGCAAGTGAAAATGGTTTTGTCTTTGGCCATGTCGCTAGCCTAACACTGTGAGGATGACAAATTGACAAGCGCTGCTGTCACGCCCAAGCTTGCAAGAGTTTGTGCGTGATGTCGGCTGCGGGCAATGCTTCGCAGTCTGAAGCGTTTTGGCCCGACCACAAGGGAGAATAGTCACCTTGGCCTTTGGCTTCTGCAGCGGCGCGCAAAGGAGCGACCGCTGCGGTGGCCAACGGAAAAGCGGGGACCAGAGGGTTGAGGGGGCCGTAGTCGCGCATGAATTTGTTGACAATGCCGCGCGCGGGCCTGCCGCTGAACAGGTTGGTTAGGGCGGTGTGCCTTGCAGCTTCTGACATGAGGGCTTGGCGATGCAGGGCGCTGGTGGTGGCTTCGTGGCTGGTTAAAAACGCGGTACCCACTTGAACTGCGCTGGCGCCCAGGATCTGGGCGGCCCTCACGGCCTCGGCATTGGAGATGCCGCCTGCAGCAATCACGGGCAAGTTAACCCTTTTCTTGATTTGGGGGAGTAATGCCAAGGCGCCCACTTGTGTACTCAGGTCTTCTGTGAGAAACATGCCGCGATGGCCACCGGCTTCAAGGCCTTGGGCAATGATGGCGTCGGCACCATGTTGTTCAAGCCATTGCGCCTCTTGCACGGTGGTGGCGGATGACCATATTTGCAATCCCCAGGCCTTGAGTTGCGCAACCCATTCGGCTTTGGGCAGGCCAAAGTGAAAGCTGACGATGGCTGGTTTGAATTGGCCCAGCAAGCTCAAACTTTCTGCGCTAAAAGGCGCTCGGCCAGGGCCGGAGCCTACAGTTGTGGCGTCAATCTGGTGGTTCTGATAAGCAGGCGCAAGGGCCAAACGCCAAGCAGCCTCTGTTTCGGTCTGAACTTCGGGCGGTTTGTGGCAGAAAAAATTGACGTTGACTGGCAACTTGTCGCTCCATGCGGCAGTTTTGCAGGTGTCTGCGGCAAGAGCATTTCGAAATGCGACCAGCTCGTTTTGCAGTTGCTCGGGCGTGAGCATG
>CAJCDH010000073.1 GCA_903961095.1 uncultured Burkholderiales bacterium
AGACCAGTTTTCTGTGGCGCTCAAAAAAGCAGCGCACAACTGCATGGGGGCTTCTAAGCCAACGCGCAATGCCATGGCCAAGTTGTGGGGGTCAGCTTGACTTAAAGGGCCAATGTTGGGAATCACACCAGCATTGTTGATGAGCGTGGCGCTGGAAAAAGTTTTAGCGTCTAGAGACTGCAACCAGTTCTTTAGAGCCAAACTGGCCGCTGCACCTTCAGACAAATCGTACCGCCATTGCTCCAAATGCGCAGCTTTTTTTTGCGCATGTTCCATGAGACTGGTATCTTGGTTTCTTGAAATGCAGATGAGTGTGTTGCCTGCTTGAAGCAGTTGCTCTGCTATGGCCAAGCCCATGCCGCGAGAGCCACCTGTCAGGATGTAGAGATGTTGTGTCATGTTCAAACTTCTTTCGATTAAAAGGGGACTGTACTTTCAAACGCCATCCATTTTGCCGTCATTGGATGCCTGAATTGCAATTCTCGCGCATGCAGCAACATGCGAGGTGCTCTTGCAAACTCTTCAGGAGAAGCATACAAAGCATCTCCCAAAATGGCGTGCCCTATGCTCATCATGTGAAGGCGCAATTGATGAGTGCGGCCGGTAATGGGTTTCAACTCAACACGTGTTGCGTTTTCATGCAGAAGCTGATCTTTGATGCGCCATTGCGTATGACTAGGTTTGCCATGTTCCCAATCGACTTTGCTTTTTGGACGGTTGGGCCAATCTATGAGCAAGGGCATTTGAATGTCTTGCCAAGCTTCTGGCGCACCAGAGTCTGGGCCATTGAGCATACCTGCCACGACCGCTTCATATGTTTTGTGCACCTCTCTAAGCGCAAAAACTTGACTTAATCGGCGCTGCATGTCTAAGCCTCTGGCGATTAACACCAAACCCGAAGTAGCCATGTCAAGACGATGAACTGTGAGGGCATCGGGCCATTCATGTTGGACTCTGGTAATGAGGCAATCTTGTTTGTCTTCCCCCCGTCCTGGCACACTGAGTAAACCAGAAGCTTTGTTCACAACGATCATTTGATCATCAAGAAAGATCACATCTAAAGAGGGCATTGATCAATTGCCTTGAAGTGCGCGAATTCGATTGACTTGCAAGGGCGTCACTTCGGCTGCTTGATTGCCCCACTGTGTTCGCAAATGCGTGAGCACTGCTGCAATGTCTCTGTCTTCTAAGCTGAGGATAAATGGGGGCATGCCAAAGGGGCGTGGGTTGAGTTGGGTGGCTGCCGGGTAGCCACCATACAAAACTGCTTGAACCAAATTGGTAGGGTCATTCAAAAGAACAGTTCTATTTTTGGCCAGAGCTGGATAGGCGCCAGGAATGCCTTGACCCTGGTTTTGGTGACATTGCTCGCAATGCTGCTCGTAAATTTTAGCGCCTTGGCTCAACACTTTGGTCGAGGTTGTGGCTTGAGATTTTGGCACTGAATTTGATGCTGTTTTTTGCGTTGCTTGCAATGGGCTCTGAGCCATTTCTTTCAAGTAGATAGCTACCGCATTCAAGTCTGCATTAGACCAGTGCTGTGTGCTGTGTTGCACCACTTCAGCCATGGGGCCACTTGCCACGGCTTGCTCGCTTTGTCCAGATTTCAAAAAACGTGCAATGTCTGCAACACTTTGGGATTCCAAGCCTGTTTCTTGCTCGCTTGTGAGTGAAGGTGCATACCAATTCAGCACCGGCAAGAGGCCGCCCGAAAAATCATTGACTTCTGCCAATGCACCCCACGCGTTTCGGTCGCTGTGGCAAGCGGCGCAGTGTGCCAAGCCTTGTGCAATGTAGGCGCCCCGATTCCATTCGGGGCTTTGCTGAGCTTGAGGTGCATAAGTGCCGGGTTTGAAAAACAAACTGCGCCAAACTGCAATGGCCACAGAGCTGCCATAGGGCCAATCCAAAGTTTCTGAGGGCTTCGGAATAGGTATTGGATTGGCTGCTGCAGGCAAATTTTTTAAGGCGGCAAAGATGGCGTCACTGTCATCGCGCGTGATGAGGGTGGTGTGTTGATAAGGAAAAACGGGCGTCAGCAATCGACCATCCTTTGATTTGCCATGGTGCAATGCAAGCCAAAAGTTGTTGGCAGTCCAAGTGCCAATGCCGTCCCGTGAATCAGGGGTGATGTTGCTGCTGTAGACCTTGCCAAAGGGGGTCTCAAATGCACGACCGCCCGCGCCAACTGCCTCGCCCCGCTCAGTGTGGCAGGCGATGCAGTTGCCAAGGCTTAAAAGTTGCAGGCCTTTTTCAGCGACTTGCGCCTCATTCAGTCCAGTGCTGTTTGAGTGTGGCGAGGAGGTCCAAAGTTCACGATGGTTATCGATCACGATGGCAGAGCCTAACAAGCCCAAGATGACCAGCCACAAGATGACGAAGTAACGCCAAAAATGGGATGGGAAAATCATGGCTGCCCCTTCGAAAGTTCAGGTGCGCTGCCGCAGCGCCAGGGCGCTTTGAGGGGCTCTGAAATCTGTAAGGCGGGTGAAGAATTCAAAGGCATGTTTTGCGTGGACAACCAAGTGGCAACAGCCACCAAATCTTCAGATTCAAGTTGCTTGACGATTTCTCGCATGCAATCGGGGGTTCTTGCTTTGCGTTGAGAGGTTTGCCATGCACCCAGTTGGGCATTCAAATAATCAAGCGGCAAGCCCAACAGGCCAGGCACGTGGGCTTGAATGCCTGTCAGTTGTGTGCCATGACAGGTGTTGCAGGCTGGAACGCCTCGGCTGCTGTCACCTTCTAAGGCCAGTTTTTTGCCGTGTTGCAAGATGCGATCAGAGACTCGCTCCTTGGGTTGCATCGCAGGCGCATAAGGCAAATTGAGCTTGGCAAAGTAATTGGCCATTTCTTGAAGGTAGGCGTCTGACAATGGGTCGACTAAGCGAGTCATGAGCTTGTAATGGCGGCGACCTTCCTGAAAGTTTTTGAGCTGATTGAACAAGTACCCTGCGGGCTTGCCTGCAAGTCTGGGGTAATAGCCATCGGGCCCGGCGCGACCTTGTTCGCCATGACAAGCCGTACAGGCCCGCGTTCTTTCTGCCATGTCGTCTTTGAAGGATTGTCCTTGTGCGCCAACTTCAGGGCTCACAAGAAAAAAGAGGATGACCAGCAGGCTCAAAAAAAAGAGTGGTGGTGTTTTTTGAGCTTCTAAACGGAGAAATGAAAAAGGCAAGGACATGCCTCAAAGATAACCTGAAACCACCCGCTTAAATGGCGCAGATCTTGTCAAAAATGGTGTAGTTTTTGTCAAAAATCAGAGATTTCCAGTTCAGGCGACAATCTAGGGTTTTGTGACTCTTTATTTCATTGCTTATGTCCGATTTTGAAGTTCGATTTGCTACCAAGAAAGAAGCCGCAGATGTGGCTCAACTCCATTTGATTGCCAGCCGCGCCGCCTATGCAGGCCAGGTGCCTGAAGCCCATTGGGATGAAACTCCCATGGCAAAGCGTGTGTCTTATTGGAAAGAGGCCATTGAGTATGGCGAACCCCAGGTGATGGTGGCCGTCGAGGGCAACAGCATTGTGGGATTTGTGGGCTATGACCGGTCGCGCGACCCCAAATCAAAAAATACCATGGGTGAAATCTGGGCCATTTACGCAGACCCTGATCGTCTGGGTGAAGGCGTTGGCTTGGCTTTGTGGGATGCTGCACGTGAAGGTTTGCTAGAAGAGGATTGCACCGATGTTTCTATTTGGGTGCCTTTGCTCAACGAGCGCACTGTGCGCTTTCATGAACTGGCCGGCTTCAAGCGCGAAATGAACACTGCGCGCACTGTACCCATTGGCACTGTCAAAGTAGAAGAAGTTCGGATGAAGCGTTCCTTGGTTTAAAACTTAGCATCGATGAAAATTTTGTTGGCCCCCATGGAAGGGCTGTTGGACCACAGCCTGCGCGACACGCTCACTCGTGTGGGCGGCATCGATTTGTGCGTCTCTGAATTTATTCGAGTCACAGATGCAGTGCTTCCAAAAAGAGCCTTCTATCGGGTGGTGCCAGAGTTATTGAACCAAGGTAAAACACAAGCGGGAGTGCCTGTCAGAGCGCAATTGCTAGGCTCTGAGCCCGAAATATTGGCTGCCAATGCAGCGCGCTTGGCCAAACTCAACCCTGCTGGCATTGATCTTAATTTTGGTTGCCCAGCCAAATCTGTCAATCGCCATCGAGGTGGCGCTGTTTTGTTGGACGAGCCTGAGTTGATTGGCCAAATTGTGGCTGCCGTGCGACGTGCTGTGCCGCCGCATGTACCCGTCTCCGCCAAAATGCGTTTGGGCTTTAACGACGACTTGCGGGCTGAAGATTGTGCGCAAGCCATTGAGGCCGCCGGTGCTGATCAGTTGGTTGTGCACGCACGCACCAAGGCGCATGGTTACAGACCGCCTGCCTATTGGGACCGGATTGCCGATGTGCGTCAGTGCGTCAAACTGCCAATGGTGGCCAACGGTGAGATTTGGAACGTGGCAGATGCCGTTCGCTGTCGTGAGGTCACAGGCTGCAATGACATCATGATTGGCCGTGGCATGGTGAACAACCCAGGCCTTGCGCTAGAGATTAAATTTCACGATGCCCAATCTCAGGGCCTGTCTTGGAATGAGCTTCCGCAAAAGTTTTCTTGGGACCAGTTATGGCCTTTGATGAGCGTATTTTGGCGGCGTATGAGTTTGCATGTTGCGCCACGCCATCGTGCGGGTCGCCTCAAGCAATGGCTCAATTATTTGCGTCGACATTATCCTGAAGCGCAGCAGGCATTTGACACCTTAAGAATGGTGCAAGACCCTAAGTTGATGGAGGCTTGGTTGTCCCAGCCGTTTGCAAAATTTGAGCGCAAGCCTCAACTTGAAGCGCTTGCAAGTTAGCGTGTAATTGTTCACTGGCGAAGAGTGCTGCAGCTTGCTCTTGGCCTGAATTAACTTGCCTGCACAAGCCTTCAGTGACCATAATTTCAGCCACCAATGAATCTTGGCAAAACACGGGTGCAAAACCCTTTAATTGGTGCCAAATTTTTTGCAACACTTCGAAGTTATGAGTTTGTATGGCATTGGCAATGACAGGGCCGTCAGTGAGCAAAGTGTGATTGAGACTGCCTAACAATTGGTGCGCGCTGTTGGCATCTCCCAAATAGCCAATGGCTTTTTCCATAGACAAATAAAGATGTGCTGTCATGCTTTACAACTTGCCATGAAGCAGGGCATTTAAACCACCTTCAGGCTCAAAGCGTTTGTTTCTGAAGTGCAGCCTTGATGGACCTGGCAAAGCGCGTTGCTGAACAGGGTGCTTGGGATCGCCGGGGTAGCAAATGACCCGCATGCCCTCCACATCGAAGGGCTCTGGTTGAATGACAGGGGGCCTTCGTTGTGCCGCATCTTCAAGCGCATGATCAACATTCTGAAAGAGGCTCAAGTGAGACAGGCTCATAATTTGTGGCGGAGCCAACAAGATGTCTCCCGCCCAATATTGCATCAGCGCTTGACGCGGGGAGGCCCACAAAATTTCAGTGGTCTCGTGATTATCCTGAACGGCAGTTTGGGCAGTGGGTGCTCTTGCCAAAAAGAAGCGCGTGTCGAAACGCTTGGACATCATGGAAGGCATGCGCGGTGTGATCCAACGTGACCATGGCTTCAAGTCTGTACAGCTTAGTTGTAGGCCGCATTCTTCTTGCGCTTCTCGCAAGGCTGCTGCGAACAAACTGCCAGCATGTTCAGGCGTGATGTCAGGCTCTCCCAACTGAGCATGCAGATCAGTCAGGGCCAGGTCAAGGCTTGCCAAAGTGCTAGGACTGGCGTCGGCTTCATCCCGCTTGCCACCCGGAAAAACAAATGCGCCACCCAAGTCCTTGGAGTCTGTATGGCGTTTGAGCAACAAGACTTCCAAGCCAGTCGAACCTTCACGCAGCATCAAAACTGTGGCGGCATCGCGCGGCGGGGTGTCAACAATGTGGGATGTGATTTGCATGAAGGATTAAATTGAGTAACATCGCAAGGCTATCAGATTGAGGAAACAAAATGAGTATCGATTTTCAAGGACGTGTCGCCATTGTCACAGGTGCAGGCGGCGGATTGGGCAAGCAACACGCGTTGGCGCTGGCCAAGCGCGGCGCAAAAGTGCTGGTGAATGACCTGGGTGGCAATGTTCACGGTGAGGGAGGTTCTGTCAGTGCGGCTCAGGCCGTGGTGGATGAAATTATCAAGGCCGGTGGCGAAGCCATTGCAAATGGGGCTTCTGTGACCGATTACGAGGCCGTGCAGGCCATGGTGAAGCAAGCCACGGACGCGTGGGGACGTGTTGATATCTTGGTAAACAACGCCGGTATATTGCGCGACAAAAGCTTTTCAAAAATGGAGATTGCAGACTTTCGATTGGTCATGGAAGTGCATGTGATGGGCGCAGTTCATTGCACCAAAGCGGTTTGGCCTTTCATGCAAGCGCAAAACTATGGCCGCATTGTCATGACCACTTCTTCCAGTGGTTTGTATGGCAACTTTGGGCAGGCCAATTACGGTGCGGCCAAAATGGCATTGGCGGGCATGATGCAAACACTCGCCATTGAGGGCGAAAAATACAATATTCGGGTCAATTCGTTGGCGCCTACTGCGGCGACTCGCATGACCGAAGGTTTAATGCCTGAAGCAGTCTTTAAGGCGCTAGAGCCTCAAGCAGTTGTGCCTGCCATGTTGGTCATGGCTTGTGAAGATGCACCCAACAGAACCATCATTTGCGCAGGTGCGGGCAGCTTTGAAGTGGCCAACATCACGCTCACTCAGGGTGTCTATTTGGGCATCTCAGATGACACGCCAGAGCAGTTGTTGGCAGCCATGTCGCAAGTCAAAGACCGCCAAGGTGAATTGGTGCCGGGCTCGGGGTCAGGTCAAGGCAGTTTGGAAGTGGGTAAGGCCATGGCCGCCCACAAAGCTTAAGACAGAGCAAGAACCACGGGTGTGTGATCGCTGGGGCGTTCGTTTTTTCGCGGCCCTTTGTCGATCACGCAGTTCATGGCGCAAGCCTTGAGTGCGTCGGTAATCAAAATGTGATCGATGCGCAGGCCGCGGTTTCTTTTGAAACCAAAGTCGCGGTAGTCCCACCAACTGAAGCTTTTTTCGGCTTGCTCAAAAAGCCTGAAGCTGTCGTGCAAGCCCAATTGAATGAGGCCATTCAGATGCTCGCGCTCTTCGGGTGTGCAATGAATGGTGCCTGCCAAGCCCACAGGGTCCCAAACATCGAGGTCGTCAAAGGTGATGTTGAAGTCGCCCATCAGTGCCAGCTTGGGGTGGGCTGACATCTCTTGCTTCAGCCATTGGTGCAGAGCCGTTAGCCAGCGCATTTTGTAAGCGAACTTGTCGCTGTCAGGTGCTTGTCCATTTGGAAAATAGCCGCCAATCACGCGCACATCGCCAAAAGTGGCTGTGATCACACGCGACATGTCGTCTTCAAATCCAGGGATGTTCTTGATGACCTGTGTCCCTTCGCTGCGGGAAATGAGAGCCACGCCGTTGTAGGTTTTTTGACCAAACCATTGCGCGTGGTAACCCGCATCAGCAAAAGCCGCCAGAGGAAACTTGTCATCGGTCATTTTGAGTTCTTGCAAAGCAAGCACATCAATGGCGTGTTCAGCGCCAAGCGACTCTTGTGCCTTCAACCAGTCAAGGACCTGAGGCAGCCGAACTGTGAGAGAGTTGACATTCCAAGTGGCTAGTTTCATGGGCGTGAATCGACTTTCAGGCAGTTCGGTGGTAAGTGACAAAACTGAATTTCAAACCAGAGCTTGCGGTGTGTGACTCACGCGATGTTTCGTGCCATGGTGCATCTAACGCAGGTGCGTAGGCGTCGCCTTCAAATTCGTGTTCAATTTCAGTCACCACTGCTTCGTCGGCGATGGGAGCAGCTTGGGCGTAAATGTCTGCGCCGCCCATCACCCACAAGTCTTTGCCCTGTGGGCAATGCGCCAGAGCCAAAGTGAT
Source organism: uncultured Burkholderiales bacterium (assembly GCA_903961095.1). Lineage (GTDB taxonomy): Bacteria > Pseudomonadota > Gammaproteobacteria > Burkholderiales > Burkholderiaceae_C > Limnohabitans_A. Next base: position 7,960 of record CAJCDH010000073.1, read on the forward strand.
GCCTTGTTCCAGCGAATGCACCACATGTGCGCCCTCTGCGTGCCAATGGTTTTGACGCGTCAAAACCAAATTGACTCTGCCAGGCAGCGGCCTGAATTGAACGGGAATTGAGTCCCAAGTTTTTCGGCCCATCAAGACGGGGCAGCCCAGTGTGCTGCGTTTGAAATGAGCCAAGTCTTCTGGCAAGTGCCAGGGCATTTGGTTGTTCAAGCCAATAACGCCATTGGCAGCGCGCGCGTAAATGAGCTTGAGTTTCATTAGACGGCCACCGGCGCCTTGATGGCCGCGTGGCACTGATAGTCCAAGACCTCAAAGTCTTCGTATTCGTATTCGAAAATGGAGGCTGGTTTGCGCTTGATGTTCAAGGTGGGATATG
>CAJCDH010000074.1 GCA_903961095.1 uncultured Burkholderiales bacterium
ACTGTGGTGGAGGTAAGCGGGATCGAACCGCTGACCTCTTGCATGCCATGCAAGCGCTCTCCCAGCTGAGCTATACCCCCTATGTGAAGCCTTGTAAGGCTACCCTCGCAGGTGTCGAGAAATGGATTATAGACAGATTTTCAAGCGTTTTTCAAGCGCTCTAAAACTTTTTGCTTCTCACACAAAGCAAGCACCGCGTCGAGTGAAGGGGTCTGTGCAGTGCCCATGACCAAAACCCGAACAGGCATGGCCAATTGGGGCATTTTCAAGGATTGGGCCGTTAAAACTTCTTTGATGACTGAGGCAATGGCAGCCTTTTCCCAGTCACATGCCGAAAGTTTTTCGACCAGCAGGGCCAAAGCAGGCTTGACTGCATCGGTCACATGTTGGGCTTTTTCATCGGCTTTGGGCGTGACATCACCATAAAAAACGGCAACCCAATCGGCCAACACGCACAAGGTGTCACAACGGTCTTTGAACAAACCACAAATGGCTGGCAATCGATCGTCTGAGGCAATGCCTTTTTGACTCAAGATGGCCTTCACCCACAGAGCCAACTGCGAATCATCAGAAGCCTTCAAATGCTGGGCGTTCACCCAGCGCAGTTTGGCGTCGTCGAACTGCGCTGCACTGCGACCCAAATGGTCGAGGTCAAACCAGTCTAAGAACTGTTGACGACTGAAAATTTCGTCGTCGCCATGACTCCATCCTAGTCGCGCCAAGTAATTCACCATGGCATCGGGCAAGTAACCTTCATCTCGGTACTGCGTCACTGGCTTTGCACCATTGCGCTTGCTCAACTTCTCGCCTTGCTCATTAAGGACGGTAGGCAAGTGGGCATAGACCGGCACTTCTTGGCCCAAAGCTTTGAAAATATTGATTTGCCGCGGGGTGTTGTTCACATGGTCATCACCCCGAATCACGTGCGTAATTTGCATGTCGATGTCGTCGACCACCACGCAGAAGTTGTAGGTGGGTGTGCCGTCAGGCCTTGCAATGACCAGGTCGTCCAGCTCTTGGTTGCTAATTTCAATGCGCCCCTTCACTTTGTCATCCCAAGCTACTACGCCATCCTGCGGATTTTTAAACCGCAAAACAGGCTTCACGCCTTCTGGAATAGGCGGCAATGCTTTGCCTGGCTCTGGCCTCCAAGTCCCGTCATAACGGGGTTTTTCTTTGGCCGCCATTTGTTTGTCGCGCAGTGCATCAAGTTCTTCAATGCTCATGTAGCACGGATAAACTTGGCCTGTGGTTTGAAGTTGGGCTAGCACTTCTTTGTAACGTTCCATGCGCTGCATTTGGTAGAAAGGACCTTCATCGGGATTCATGCCCAGCCAAGCCATACCTTCCAAAATGACATCCACCGAGGCTTGATTGGAGCGCTCTAAATCGGTGTCCTCGATGCGCAAAATAAAGGTCCCACCTTGTGACTTGGCAAACGCCCAAGGGTACAAAGCAGACCTGATATTGCCCAGGTGAATAAAGCCTGTGGGAGAAGGCGCAAAGCGCGTGCGAACTGATTTTTGAATTGAAGACATTGTTTGATTCAAATTAGAGCGCTTGAAAGCCGCGCAAGAAGTCAGCCTTCAAGTCATCGAGGTGCTCAAGACCCACCGCTACACGGATCAAGCTTTGCTGAATACCCGCCACTTGCCGTTGCGCTTCGGTAAGACGGCCATGTGAAGTGCTGGCGGGATGGGCAATCAGTGTTTTGACATCACCTAAGTTGGTGCACAAAGAAGCTGTGCGCATGGCGTTCATCACTTTGAAAGCGTTCTGGCGCCCCTGCTCTGGCGATTGTGCTTTGACCTCGAAAGAAAGCACAGCACCGCCCATGTTCGATTGCTGCGCCATGGCCAGTTCATGCTGAGGATGGCTTTTCAAGCCAGGGTAAAAAACACGTGACACATGCGCTTGCGTTTCTAACCATTGAGCCAAGGCCAAGGCCTGTTCCGATTGAGCTTTCATGCGAATACCCAAGGTCTCAAGACCCTTCAAAACCACCCATGCATTGAAGGGTGACAAGGTCATGCCCGCGCTTCTCATGACAGGCCCAAACACATCATCTATCAATGCCTTAGAGCCACACAAGGCGCCCGCCATCACGCGGCCTTGACCGTCTAAATATTTGGTGCCGGAATGCACCACCAAATCGGCACCCATGGCGATGGGTCGCTGCAAAATAGGCGTCGCAAAACAATTGTCAACGACCAGCAATGCATTGCCAGCGTGAGCAATTTCGGCAAGGGCCTTGATGTCGCATACTTCCGTTAAGGGGTTGGTGGGCGTCTCAGCAAATAACAATCGGGTGTTGGGCTGCATAGCGGCTTGCCACTCGGCCACTTGGGTTTGAGAAACAAAAGTGGTTTGCACACCAAATTTAGCAAACTCACTGCCAATTAATTTGATGGTAGAGCCAAACAAAGAGTGCGAGCAAATGACATGGTCGCCACTTTTTAGCAAGCCCAAGCACATGAGCAAAATGGCCGACATGCCCGTCGATGTTGCAATACAAGCCTCTGAACCTTCAAGGGCCGCCAAGCGTATTTCCATGCTGGCCACCGTTGGATTTCCAAGCCTTGCATAGGTATAGCCCTCCTCTTCACCCGCAAAGCGTCTGGCCGCTGTTTCTGCGTCGGGCTGAACATAGCCACTGGTGAGGTACAAGGCCTCAGAATTTTCACCATACTGGCTGCGATCTACGGCAGCCCTGACTGCCAAAGTGTCAATGTGCAAGTTGTCGGGCAATGGATGCTGGCTCATATCGGTCTCAAATTCTTTTTTTCAGAATGTAGCTTTGGGTGGTGCTCAAGATGCATTCGGCAGTGCCAAGCGCGAGCGGTCAGAGTCGGCCTCTGACTCATCTTCTTGGGCTGGTCGATTTTCATTCAAGCGTTCAATGTCTTCAGTGGACACGTCGCCAGTCACATAGATGCCATCAAAGCAAGAAGCATCAAAGCCTTGAACCCTGGGAAAGCCTGGCAAGACAGCGTTGGCAACTGCCAATTTCATGGCATCAACATCTTGGTAAATGAGTGCATCACAGCCAATGATTTGGCGAATTTCATCGACCGATTTGTTGTGCGCAACCAGCTCATCTTTGGTAGGCATGTCAATGCCATAGACATTGGGATAACGCACTGGCGGCGCAGCGCTGGCCATGTAGACCTTGCGCGCGCCGGCCTCTCGCGCCATCTGCACAATTTCACGGCTTGTTGTGCCGCGCACAATGGAGTCATCAACCAACAACACATTGCGGCCTTTGAATTCACTGGCAATGACGTTCAGTTTTTGACGCACCGATTTTTTGCGCACAGCCTGTCCCGGCATGATGAAGGTTCTGCCTACATAGCGATTTTTGACGAACCCCTCGCGATACGGAAGGCCTAACAATTGAGCAAGTTGTGCAGCACTCGGCCGACTTGATTCTGGAATGGGAATGACCACATCGATGTCGCTGGGCGGCACAGTGGAGATGACCCGCTTGGCCAATGTTTCGCCCAAGTTCAGACGTGCTTGGTAAACAGAAATGCCATCCAGTGTGGAGTCGGGCCGGGCCAAATAAACGTATTCAAAAATGCAAGGATTCAGCTGCGGATGATCAGCACATTGTTGGCTAAAAAGTTGCGTCTGCATGTCAATGAACACGGCCTCGCCCGGCGCAACGTTGCGCTCAAACTGATGCAAAGTTCCTTCAAGAGCAACAGACTCACTGGCCAACATGAAAGTGCCATCTTTGCCTTTGCCGATGCACAAAGGCCGAATGCCAAATGGATCTCTGAAGGCTAGCAAACCGTGGCCCGCAATGAGGGCGATGACGGCATAAGAGCCCTTGACGCGGCGATGCACGCCTTTGACTGCTTTGAAAACAACCTCTGGTGTTAACGGCAAGCCCCGCGTGGTTTTTTCCAACTCGTGCGCCAGCACGTTGAGTAAAACCTCGGAGTCACTCTCCGTGTTGATGTGGCGATGGTCAGTCGAAAAAAGCTCAGCCTTCAAAGCTTTGGCATTGGTCAAGTTGCCGTTGTGCACGAGCACCAGTCCAAAGGGTGCATTGACATAAAAAGGCTGCGCCTCCTCTTCGCTGAAAGCATTGCCAGCGGTAGGGTAGCGAACTTGTCCAAGCCCACAATTGCCCGGAAGCGATCGCATGTTGCGAGTTCTAAAAACGTCTTTCACCATGCCCTTGGCTTTGTGCATGTGAAATTTGCGATCTTTCTGCGTGACGATACCTGCGGCATCTTGACCACGATGCTGCAAAAGCAGCAATGCGTCATAGATCAACTGATTCACAGGCGCGTTGCTTGCAACGCCAACAATTCCACACATAAGTCAGTCCAGTCAGTTGGGCAAATAGGCCCCAAATTTTTCAGGCAGCATAGGGCGCAAACCCTTCAGCAAGGTGCTCAGCATGGGGGCGCCTTTTGACTCGAGCCACCAATCACTATCTTGCAAAGCGGTCATGTTCACCACCACGCTTAAAGCCAATAACAAAATTAGACCCCGAAACAAACCAAAGACAGCGCCCAGAATTCTGTCAACGGGCCGAAGCCCAACCGCTGAAATTATTTTTTTCATGAGCGCCGAAACCAAACCTGCCGCAAAAACACTGGCAATGAAAACCAAAACGAATGCTGCCGCGAAGCGCAATGTTTCACTGGAGTTTTGCATGGGCAACATGCCTGCTACATCAGGGGCAAACCACTGCGCCAGCAAAAATGCAGCAATCCAACCAATGACCGAAAGAACTTCGAAAACCAAGCCTCGCCATGCTCCCAACACCATGGAGGCTGCGAGTATTGCCACAAGAATCCAATCGATTGAGGCCATCTAATTGCCAGCCTTAGAGCTTCAAAACCGAAGTCTGCAAATTCAATTTACGAATTTTTTCTGCTGTTTTTTCTGCTTCTTCTTTGGTCGCAAAGGGGCCGACTCTCACGCGAATTCGTTTGCCGTCTTTGGTGTCGACTTCTTGGGTGTAAGTTTTGAATCCCGCGCTTTCTAGCTTAGCGCGCGCTTCCCTGGCCTTGGCTAAATCGGCGTATGCACCTACTTGGACAACAGAGCGAACAGGCTCACCAGATTTAGGGGCTTCCTTGCCATCAAGCAAGGCCTTGGCTTTGGCGGCGTCTTTGGTGTCCACCTTGGCTTCTACCTTTGAATCTGGCTTTGAATCTGCTTTTGAATCTGGCTTGGCTTCAAGCTTTGCGTCAGCTTTGGCGTCCGTCTTGGCCTCTGGTTTTGCGTCCAGCTTGACCTCTGATTTCACTTCAGGCTTAGTCTCGGGCTTGACGACAGGCTTGCTGTCTTTTGCCACGACCTCTTCATTGGGGTCGAGTCCGGCCGTATTGGCAACTGCACTTTTTCCAGTAGCAGCAGGGTCGGCAGGCGCTGGTTCTGTAGAGACTGCCATTTGTTGCTTGCCCATGTCGGGCCTAGCTATGCCGACAGTGGAAGTTAAAGGGGGAACCTGATTGCGGTCTGGAATCACAATGGGGGTGTCAATGGCCACAGGTCTGGGCTGGCTGTCAAACAACAGGGGCAAACCCACAACGGCACCTAAAACCAAGACCACCGACCCCATAAGCCGATGACGAGCACGCTTGCGAATAACCTCAACACTTTCTGCGGGGGTATTGGATAGCGCATCGGCGCCAGTAGGGCCCGACGAAAGTCGTCCAGGAAGTCGAAGCTTGAAAAAAGCCATGCGGTGGAGTCTCAATTACTCAGGTGTTTGGCATGCAGTTTGGGAATGCCACTCTGCAAAACGCCGCCCACCGTATAGAACGAACCAAAGACCAAGATTCTATCAGCGGGGGCCGCGGCTGTAATGGCTGCTTCAAGGGCTTTTTGGGGGGAAGTGTACTGACTGGCTTTCACATCTTGGCGTGTGTTCATCTGCCGCCACTCGTCTTGCAATTTGACTGCTGAGGTCGCTCTAGGCAATGGCAAGTCAGTGAAATACCAAGCATCAACCAAGGGCAGTATTTTTTGAAGCATGCTGGCAAGGTCCTTGTCTGCCATTGCACCAAAAATGGCATGGGTGCAAGGGTAAAACCCCATCGCATCTAAATTGGCAGCCAGCGCCGCCACAGAATGCGGATTGTGCGCAACATCCAACACCAAAACTGGCTCGCCTGGCACGATTTGAAACCGGCCCGTCAATTCAACCATGGCCAAGCCATTGCGAATGGCCTGTGCCGTTACAGGCAATTGAGGGCGCATGATCTCCAAAGCTGCCAAAACGCCCGACGCATTGAGCAATTGATTGGCGCCCCGAAGCGCTGGGTAGGCCAAGCCACTGTAGCGGCGGCCCCTGCCCGCCCATGACCACTGCAAGGGGTCACCCGAAAAGTTGAAGTCTTGACCCATCAGCCAGAGGTCTGCGCCAAGCTTCTTAGCATGTTGAATGATGGAGTTGGGTGGAACGGGGTCGCTCAAAACAACCGACTTTCCAGATCGCATGATGCCGGCTTTTTCAAGACCGATGGTTTCACGGTCGTTGCCTAATAAAGAGGTGTGATCTAGGTCGATGCTGGTGATGATGGCGCAATCGGCATCCATCAAGTTGACAGCGTCTAGACGTCCACCCAAACCGACTTCTAGAATGACCACATCCAACTCAGAGTCAGCCATCATTTTCAAAATAGCCAGCGTGCTAAATTCAAAATAGGTCAGGGAGATCTCTCCCCGTGCTTGCTCAACCTGCTCAAAAGCATTTGCAAACATGGCTGCTGGCGGCGACTCCCCTTGCAAGCGACAGCGCTCCTCGAAATGCACCAAATGGGGCGATGTGTAAACACCTGTTTTGTAGCCCGCCTGCAAGTAAATGGCTTCCAACATGGCACAGGTTGAGCCTTTGCCATTGGTACCAGCCACAGTGATCACGGGCACTTTCAAGGCCAGCTGAAGCTTTTGGGCGACTTGACGAACCCGATCCAAGCCCATGTCAATGGCATGGGGATGCAAGTTCTCGCAATGTGCGAGCCATTCACTCAATGTTTTCATAAGGGTAAGATTGTCGCTGAGTCCAGCACCTTTTATGACAAATTATGAAATACACAGCCATCACTCTTTATGGTATTGCCAATTGCGATAGCGTCAAAAAAGCACGAACTTGGCTTACTGAGCAAGGCTTTGAGCATGTCTTCCATGACTTCAAAAAGCAAGGCCTGCCCGAAAAGAAGCTCCATCACTGGCTTCAACAGGCAGGTTGGGAGACAGTTTTAAACCGAAAAGGGACCAGTTGGCGCAAACTCAGTCTAGCTGAGCAGTCAAGCGTCACCAATGCAGCCACAGCACTGCCCTTTATATTGGCCAATCCAAGCTTGGTCAAAAGACCCATCATCGAGTGGCAATCCAATGAAAGTGTTGAAATGACGGTGGGCTATCAACCAGATCAGTGGCTCGTGCGTTAAGTCAATACAAGAGCACTTGAAGCAGTTTGTTCAGGTATCTTTACGCAGGCTTCATGATTTTGATGTGCTCCAAACTTTAAAATCTCAACATCGATTTTTCTTTCAGAATTAAACACCATGACCAACTCTGTCTTTTTACGCGCATTGACCACCACCCTTGCTGGCGGTTTATTGGCAGGAATTTCAGTTTGCTTGCCTGTCCATTCCCAAGAAATTGGCAACGTCATCAGTCGCACGCCCGTATACCAACAAGTTGCTGTGCCGCGCCAAATTTGCACTCAAACACAAACCAGTGTGCCAGGCCAAACTTCTGGTGCGGGGGCTGCCATGGGCGCCATTGCTGGTGGCGCAATTGGCAATGCCATCGGCAAAGGCGAAGGCAGGGCTTTGGCCACCATGATTGGGGTCATTGGTGGTGCCATTGCTGGCGACAAGGTGGAAGGGCCGCAAGCCGCCCAAACTCAAACCCAACAAACCTGCACCACCCAGCAAGTCTTTGAAAACCGACTGATGGGTTACAACGTGGTTTATGAATTTGCCGGCAAACAATACAACGTTCAGTTACCCAAAGATCCAGGCCCCACCATCAAATTGCAAATCACGCCCATGAGTGCTGCACCCTTAGAAGTACCCGGACCCGAGGCGACAGTCATGGCCGAAGCCCCCCGCACATCCGTTGTGACGCAACAAATTTACACCGCGGCGCCACAGCCTGTCTACGCACAGCCCATCTACGTTCAGCGCCCCTACTACCGAGCCAATGTTTACTCACCATTTCCCGTTTTCACGCACGTTAACTTAGACTTTGGTGTAGCACCTCGTTATCGCCACTGGCGCTAAAAACGGGCCTGCAATGGCCTAAAATCAGGGGTTTGTGCCAACTTTCACAGCCTCCCAAGTGTGGCCATGAAACCTACCCTTGATTTCAACATGACCACCGAAAAAATTGACCACGCGTCCGTCACCACCCTAGCCAACGTTTACTTTGACGGCAAATGCGTCAGCCACAACATCACCTTGGCCGACGGTACCCGAAAATCTGTGGGTGTGGTTTTACCCTCCTCCCTGACCTTCAATACAGGTTCGCCTGAGATCATGGAATGCGTGGGCGGCTCCTGCCAATACAAGCTCAAGGACAGTTCTGAGTGGCTCAGTTCCAAAGCAGGCGAGAAGTTCAGTGTGCCTGGCCAATCTAGTTTTGAGATTCGTGTCACTGAGGCGTACCACTACATCTGCCACTTCGGTTAATTTCCCTTCGCATTTGAAAGAACTTCCATGGCAACCATTCTTCAACATATTCCTGCTGGTCAAAAAGTAGGTATCGCTTTTTCAGGTGGTTTAGACACCAGTGCGGCTTTGCTATGGATGCGTCAAAAGGGCGCTGTGCCCTATGCCTATACCGCCAACCTAGGGCAGCCCGACGAACCCGACTACGAAGAAATCCCCCGCAAGGCCAAGGAATACGGCGCTGAACAAGCCCGCCTCATTGACTGCCGCAAACAACTGGCGCACGAGGGTATTGCTGCAATGCAATGCGGTGCTTTTCACATTTCCACAGCGGGCGTCACTTACTTCAATACCACCCCCATTGGCCGCGCTGTGACGGGCACCATGTTGGTGGCCGCCATGAAGGAAGACGACGTCAACATTTGGGGCGACGGCAGCACCTACAAGGGCAATGACATTGAGCGTTTTTACCGCTACGGCTTGCTCACCAACCCAGCTCTCAAAATTTACAAGCCATGGCTTGATCAACTTTTTATTGACGAGTTGGGGGGCCGCGCCGAAATGTCCGCGTTCATGACCCAACACGGTTTTGGTTACAAAATGTCGGCCGAAAAAGCCTACTCCACCGACTCCAACATGCTGGGCGCCACGCACGAAGCCAAAGACCTTGAGCACCTCCATAGCGGCATCAAAATTGTGCAACCCATCATGGGCGTGCCTTTCTGGCGGGAAGACTGCGTGGTCAAGCACGAAGAGGTCACTGTGCGTTTCGAAGAAGGTCAACCAGTTGCACTCAACGGCGTGAGTTACTCCGACCCTGTCGAACTCATTTTGGAAGCCAACCGCATCGGAGGCCGTCATGGCTTGGGCATGAGCGATCAAATTGAGAATCGCATCATTGAAGCCAAAAGCCGCGGCATTTACGAAGCGCCTGGCTTAGCACTTTTGTTCATCGCATACGAGCGTTTGATCACTGGCATTCACAACGAAGACACCATCGATCAATACCGCGACAATGGCCGCAAGCTAGGCCGCTTGCTGTACCAAGGCCGTTGGTTTGATTCTCAAGCTTTGATGCTGCGTGAAACAGCACAACGCTGGGTTGCGCGCGCCATCACTGGCGAAGTGACCCTTGAGCTGCGCCGCGGCAACGACTACGCCATCTTGAACACCACATCGCCCAACCTGACCTATCACCCAGAGCGCTTAACCATGGAAAAGGGCGAATCCATGTTCACCCCACTAGACCGAATTGGTCAACTCACCATGCGCAATTTGGACATCGTGGACACTCGC
>CAJCDH010000075.1 GCA_903961095.1 uncultured Burkholderiales bacterium
CTTGGCGGCATCGCTTGAAGCCATGTTGGATGTTGCCAATGTTGAGCAAGCCGTCTTGGTGGGACACAGCATGGGCGGCATGGTGGCATTGCAAGCATGGACGCACAGTCCATCGCGCATTGCCGGCTTGGTCATTGCTGCCAGCAGTCCAGCATTTGGTCAGCAAGATGGCGATTTTCAAAAACAATTCGTCGCCCAACGATTGGCCGCTTTGGATGCTGGCCAATCCATGTCTGAAGTGGCCGACCGCTTAATTCCCACCATGGTGGCCCCACTTGCATTGCCCGCTGGCGCAGCGCTTGCCCAATACCCGGCAGGTTTGGCTTTGGCGCACGCATGCATGTCGGCAGTGCCGCCCAGCACCTACCGTGCATCCATGCATGCCTTGGTGAAGTTTGAACAGCGTGCGGCCTTGCCAAGCATCACAGTGCCCACATTGTGTTTGGCTGGAGAATATGACAAAACGGCGCCACCTGAAGTGTTGCGTCGCATGGCACTCAAAATCCCAGACGCAGAATATGAATGCATCGCTGGCGTAGGACATCTCATGGGCTTTGAGCAAGAAGCGCCGTTTCTTGAAGCTGTTTTGAATTTCGTACGCCGCCATTTTTGATGGAAAGATTTTTATGACGATCAGTGTGGCTGAAAAGCCTTATATGCCCATCTGCGGCGATGATTACCCGCTCACAGAAAAACAAAAAAGTCTCATGGCATTGGCGCATGATTTGGGTAAAAACAACTTTGCCCCACGGGCTGCCCAGCTAGATCGCGACGCACAGTTTCCATTTGAGAACTACAAGGACATGAAGGATGCAGGTTTGCTGGCTTTGTGTGTGCCGCAAGCACATGGCGGTCAAGGCGCAAGCTACGCCACCTACGCCATGGTCTCGGCAGAAATTGGCCGTTGGTGTGGTGCCACGGCACTGACCTTCAATATGCATGTTTGCACCATGATGTGGAGCGGCTTGTTGTCTGAAGATTTAGAGATGACACCCGAGCAACGTGACTTGCATCGTCTTCATCAAAAGTCTCACTTTGCGCGCGTGGTCAATGATGGTGCTATTTATGCGCAACCTTTTTCAGAAGGTGGCGCATCTGCTGCAGGCGCGCAACCCTTTGGCACACAAGCTGTCAAGGTAGAAGGGGGTTGGCGCATCAATGGCAAAAAGATTTTTGCTTCACTGTCGGATGCAGCAGATTTTTTTGGTGTTCTTTGCACTGAAAAAAAGCCAGACACCCAATTGTCACGCCGTGACACGCTTTATTTGGCGGTGCCTCGAACGGCGCCTGGTTTAACGGTAGAGGGAGAGTGGGATCCATTGGGCATGCGCGCTACCGTGTCACGCAATTTAATTTTCAAAGATGTGTTTGTGTCTGACGATGCGGCGCTCATGCCGCAAGGCATTTATTTTCAAGCGGCCAGTCGTTGGCCACACATGTTCATGACGCTGTCTCCCACCTACATGGGCATTGCCCAAGCGGCCTATGATTTTACGGTGGCCTATTTGCGCGGCGAAATCCCTGGCACAGGCCCCGTCAAACGCCGTCAATTTGCCACCAAGCAAATTGCTGTGGCAGAAATGTTTGTGAAGCTAGAGCAAACACGGAACTTGTTTTTGCGCGCCATTGAAGACGCCAAAATTGATCCGCCCAAATCTTCTCGCCTGCGTGCCTATGCCGCGCAATACACCATCATGGAAAACGCGCAAGACATTGCTCGCTTGGCCATTCGAACCTGTGGCGGTCAGTCGATGTTGAAGTCTTTGCCGCTAGAGCGTTTGTACCGCGATGCTCGCTGTGGTTCTTTGATGCTGCCTTGGACGGCCGAACTTTGTTTAGATCGCTTAGGCCGCGAAACCTTGTACGAAACGGGCGAGAAAGACGAATGAGCGAAAGTTCCAAAATTGCGCAACGCTTTTGGGAGCTTGCTCAAAGTCAACCTGGCAAGCTGGCCCTCCGATTTGGCATGCCAGGTCATACCGAAGATTTTGACTTTGCAAAATTTTGGCGCCGTGTTGAGCGTGTCACAGGTCATCTTCAATGCACGCATGCATTGAAGTTGGGCCAACGTGTCGCTTGGCTGGGTTTGAATCACGAATTGCAGTTGGTCACCTTGGTGGCCTGTGCCCGTCTGGGTTTGCTGTTCATGCCGCTCAATTTTCGGCTGGCAGTGGCTGAGTTGCACAGGGTGCTTGAAGATGCAAAGCCCAGCATTTTGATTCACGACGAATTGCATACCGATGCTGTGGCAAGTTTGTCGAGTGCTGTCTCTCAATGTTGTCGATTAGAAAGTTTAATTTCTAGCCCCTCACCCAAGCACCTTGTGTTGCCTGTTCTCAATCAGGATTCAGCGGTGCTCTTGGTGTACACGTCTGGAACCACTGGGCTGCCCAAGGGTGCTGTTCATACACAAGCTGGCTTGATGGCCAATGCCACAGCCAGTGACGAAGCGCATGAATTCAAAGACACAGACATTGTGTTGTCTACCCTGCCCATGTTTCATGTGGGTGGGCTATGTATTCAAACCCTTCCAGCTTTATTGGCCGGTGTTGCGGTGCACCTGCATCCACGATTTGATGCATCGGCATGGATAGCATCGATCTCCCAAGGTGAGTCTGCAGCGCGTCCCACGCTGTCTTTGCTGGTGCCTGCAACTTTGCGTGCGGTGTTGGAACACGCGCAATGGCAAAGTGCTGATTTGAAGAGCTTGCGAGGCGTCATGGCAGGCTCTTCAACACTGC
>CAJCDH010000076.1 GCA_903961095.1 uncultured Burkholderiales bacterium
GCAGAATTGCCATAGAGTTGTGCCAAGGGACCCGTCAATACTTCAATGCTCTCGGCAGAGGTGAGGCTGATGCTAGAAGCCTGTCCTTGTCCATCTGGCGTGGTGGCTGGAATGCCATCGATGATGAGTCGAAAACCGCGCAATCCAAATGCTGAGCGCGCGCCAAATCCTCGAACTGAAATCTGAACATCTTGGGCATAGTTGTTGCGGTTAAGCGCCACCACGCCTGGCGCTTGATTCAAGACGTCAGACATATTGACCATGGGTCCTGATTTGCGAATTGTCTCGCCATCAATTGCGTAGACCGATGCAGGCGCATCAAATTGACGTTGTGTCAATCGGCCGCTTTGAACAAGCACCTCTTGCGAATTGCTCACTTGGGCGGCTGCAATAACAGCATGCATGCCTAATCCAAATAGGTGCCAATGACGGAATTTAAAAGAGGACTTAGGGATTCTCAAGTTCATGAAAGTCCTACTTTGCATGATGGTTTTGAATTGTTTTCAGAAATTCTAAATTGCTGTGTGTGAATTGTCTTGAAGCGAGCAAGAGACCCTAGGATCTGCACATTGCTGGAGCAACAATCCTTCACAGTTGAAGTTCCTATTGACATCGCCAGACTCTGGCTTAAAGTGACAGGGCTTTTATTTGCTTCCATTTCACATGCAATTCATTCATCTCAACTTTAAACGCACACTGAGCATCTTCAGTCTTGTGACATGCGCTGTCGTCTTGCTGCAAGCATGCAGCGTGTTACAGCCCGAAACTTATGTGCCCAAGCGCGGTCAGGTAGGCAAGGACGTTATGTGGTTGCCGACCAGCGATGACTTGGTTTTGAAAATGTTGGGTGCTGCCAAAGTGGGCCCAGAGGATGAATTGGTAGATTTGGGCGCTGGCGATGGCAAAATTCCTATCGCAGCTGCACGCCATTTTGGGGCCAGAGCCTGGGGCATTGAATACAACAAAGATTTGGCAGCCCTAGCGCAGCGCAATGCACAAAGGGCCGGCGTTGCAGATCGCGTGCGCATTGTGCATGGCGACATTTTCAAAGAAGATTTTTCTAAAGCGACCGTGGTCACACTTTATTTGTTGGAAGAGTTGAATGCCCAACTGCGGCCTACCATCTTGGCCATGAAGCCTGGTACGCGTGTGCTTTCTAATTCGTTTTCGATGGCCGATTGGGAGCCCGATGAAGTGATTCGAGTTAGCAACGGCACCGGCTATTTTTGGACTGTGCCGGCCAAAGTGGCTGGCGATTGGACTTTGTCGGGACTTGATGGCAAAAACACGGCCACATTGAAATTAGATCAATCTTTTCAGCGAGTGGGTGGGTCACTCACCTTCATGGGGAAAACGCAAACTTTAGTGGGTGCGCGCATTGAAGGGGCCACGCTGCATTTCAGTTTTATCAATGAAGATGGGCTATTGAAGGCCGTTAAAGTGCTTGTGAATGGCAATGCGCTTTCGGGCGAAGTCACGGGGCCTTACGGCATGGTGGATATTCAACCCCCACCTGTAAAGCTTGAAGGTCGCCGCCCATAGTGCTTGATTTTCAGCTGCTTTTGGCAAGCTATTGCTAGGTCTTTTTGGGGACTCGCATGCGTGCAAAATTTCTAAACGTTCATTGAGTGCAGGTGCGAGTTCTGCTGATGGTGCCGTCTGAACTTTGCACTTCAGTCCAAGGGGTGCAGTTGGAATAGGCTTGTGGGGTGTAAACCGGCTGCTGTTGAATAAGCACCGGATTGGGCTGAACGTAGATGGGTTGCCTTGCCGCTTCATAAATGAGCAAGCCACCAATGGCCGCTGGTACAGCCCAACCCCAAGCACCCGAATGGCCGCGAGCCCAATGGCCATTGTTGTGGCCATGCCCATGCCTAAATCCATGGCCATGGTGCTGTGCCATGGCAGACGCACTCAGGGTTAAAAGCATTAAAACAAGCAGTTTTTTCATGTTGATCTCCTATGCATAGTGATTCAACGTCTGAGGTCGGAGTTTGGTTTACTGCACCCATTCGCCAGATCAAAAGACAGAAAATACACAATTGGTTAGTATATGTGTGTTTATTTTTACGGACAGTCAAACTGTTTTCCAATGATAAAAACTCATGCCAACTTAACTGAATTCACAGCTCAAGCCATGGATGATGGTTTTGATGAAGTGGTCCAAAAGGACTGGGCCCCCAACCTAGCGGTACAAAAACACACGCATCCCTTTGACGTGAGGGTTCAGATCAGTGCTGGCCAAGTGCAATTAAGCTTTGCATCTGGCACAGAAACATACAAGGCAGGGCAGAGCTTTTACCTTGCAAGAGATGTTGAGCACGCAGAGCAATACGGTCCAGAAGGTGCCCATTTTTGGGTGGCTCGCAAGTTGTAATTTGACAATGCGCATTCGTTTGACTGCCCTGATCGGACTTGGCCTATCGCTTGGCTCGTCTTTACAAGCGCAGACGCCCTCAACAACTCCCTCAATTGGCATGCAGTTCAAAGTACATGGGCTGATTTGGGATGCTCATGAGGTTACTGTGGCGCAAGTGAAGCGTTTTGCCAATAGCACTGGTTTTATCAGCCGCGCTGAAAAAGAGGGCGGTGGTTACATTTACGAGGCTGGCTGGGCAGTCAAAAAAGGCTGGACTTGGCGTGCACCCTTCGGTATTGCCGCGCAAGACAATGAACCCGCCGTTCATCTCACCTTTGATGAAGCTCAAAAAATTTGCCAGCACGAAGGAAAGCGTTTGCCGCGTGACACCGAGTGGGTCAATGCGGCTTACGTTGAGCAAAGATCTCAAGCGCCTGCTGGCTTCAATCAAGGCAAACGCTATCCTTACCCCAATGGGCAAAGTGCGCGCGAAAGCCATTGCCTAGAAGGCTGCTCTTCTGCTAAGGGCACCGCACCTGCAGGTGCACTGTGGCGCGGAACTGGCCACGTTCCCGTGTTCACAACTCGCCCCGGGGTGAATGGTTTGTATGACATGGGTGGCAATGTTTGGGAATGGGTTGACACGGGCAACGGTGAAGAGCGAGTGACCCGAGGTGGTTCTTGGTGGTATGACGCCAGCAGGCAGGTGGCAGATGACTTGGCCACCAAGCCCAAAGACACTCGGGTGGGGTATATTGGTTTTAGGTGTGTTGCGGTTCCCTAATCTTGAAAGATATCCTATGAACTTTGTACCCATGATTGAACTCACACGCAACGGCATCTCTGAATGCTTGCACATGGGAGCCTTAGCCGTCACAAACACAGAAGGTCAATTGATAGCGCATGCGGGCAATCCGAATTGGATGTGCTTTACACGCTCAACTCTGAAAGCCTTGCAAGCCTTGCCCTTGATGCAAAGCGGTGGCGCCAAACATTTTGGCTTCACATCCAAAGAGTTAGCGCTCATGTGTGCCAGCCACAATGGCGAAGAGATGCATGTGGAGCAGGTGACGTCTATTTTGCAAAAAAGCGCTACCACTTACAAACAAATGCGTTGTGGTTGTCATGTGCCCTACCGTTTCTCATTCAACGAGCTGCCGCTGCCTGAAGGTTTTGAATACGACGAGCGACATCACAATTGCAGCGGCAAACACAGTGGCTTTTTGGCATATTGTGCACTGCATGAATTGCCAACAGAAACCTACACAGAGCTAGACCATCCCCTGCAATTGGCGGTTAGAAAAGCAGTGGCTGATGTGGCGGGCGTCAATTCGAATGACATGGCTTGGGGCATAGATGGGTGCTCTGCCCCCAACTTTGCGATGCCACTGTCTAATTTAGCGCAAGCCTACGCCCGTTTGGCAAAGCCAGAATCAAGCATTGAGTATGCTGATAGTTTGAAACTTTTGGGCGAAGCCATGTCGACTCATCCCGAGTTAGTTTCTGGCACCGGAAGAAACGATGCCGATTTGATGCGTATAGGCCGTGGCGACTGGGTCACCAAGGTGGGCGCAGATGGTGTGCAAGTAGTGGCCAGTCGTGCGCGAGGTCAGGCACTCGCTCTCAAAATTGCAGATGGCAACAAGCTTGCATTGTTTGCAGCTTCCATAGAAGCCTTGGATCAATTGGGATGGCTTGATTCGGAGCAACGGCAGGCTTTGAAACCTTGGCGCTCTGCCGAATTGAAAAATATCAAAGGTGCTGATGTCGGTGCGCGCCGAAGTATCTTCAAAATTCAAACTGTTTAACGAGCCCAGCTTACTTTGAAAACTGCCAATGCTGTAAGCACACCAAAACCCACCATGCCCGCAGCAATGAGTGCAAACATTTCAACTGCGCTTCCGTTATTTTGAGTGAGCCAAACACCGCCTAATGCGACTGTGCACAATCTGAAGGTGCCAGCTAGCACAGGCCCCAATAGTTTGCCTGCGCCTTGAGACGCAAAGTACAAACACAAACCCAAAGCAAAGAAACCATAGCAGGGACCAACCCACAGAAAGTAAAGCGCTGTGTAGGAAATCACCAAAGGGTTGGCTGTGAATATTTCAGACCAAGCGCCTGGCCAAAAGCAGACGAATAGGCCAATGCAAGCGACCAATATGCTAGATAGCAATGCGCCGGACCATGCGACTTGTTTGGCACGTTGAACCAAATTGGCGCCTAAGGCCATGCCCACCATGGGCAAACACGCCACACCAAAAGCAAAGGTGATGGGAACCAATAAAAATTCTAATCGAGTGCCAATGCCATATGCGGCTAAGGCCTCTGGACCAAAACTGGACATTAAGCGAGTGACCACCACAATGGTGGCCACAGTTTGTATCGAGCTTAAGCTCGACATACCGCCTACTTTGAGAATGTCAATGAACAACTTTGCAGACAAGGGGCTGTTAAAGCTGAGCTTTAATTGGCTGCGAGAAGAGCGCAAATAAAAGAACAAAAAAACTGCGCTTGCTGAATAAGCAATGACGGTTCCAGCGGCAACCCCAGCCATGCCAAAGCCACGAATGGGGCCTAAGCCCAAGCCCAAAATGCCACTCAGTACAACTTGCCCCAAGCATACCGAGAGAAGCACCTTGGAGGGGGTGCGCATATTGCCTGTGCCACGCAGCACTGAGGTAAAGGAGTTTGTGAGCCAAATGCTCACGACGCCAAGAAAGGCCATGTGCGCATAGGCAAGGCACTGCTCAAGTGCTTCGCCTTGACCACCCATGGCCGTGAAGATTGGGCGACTGAAAAATAGAAATATGAAAGTAATCGACAGGCCAATGCCTAGGGCTATGAGCGTGGCGTGCAAAACCAAGGCGTTGGCCTTGGGGGTGTCGTTTGCACCCAGGGCACGGCTGATGGCAGCAGCAATACCACCCCCCATTGAGCCGGCCGACAGCATTTGCTGCAACATGATCATCGGAAACACCAAGGCCATGCCAGCCAGCGGCAGCAGGCCCAGTTGACCCACATACCAAGTTTCAGCAATGGTCACCAGTGCTCCGGCGGTCATGGCCAAAATATTGGGCAGTACCAGCCGCCAAATGGTGGGAAATATGGGCGCGGAAGTTAGAGCGTTTTGCAAAAAAACCTAATGCCAAATGAAGAAATTCAATGCCATCGGTTTATCTCATTTGTTTTGAAAGACAGGTGCACGCTTGTTCAAAAACGCATCCATGCCTTCTTTTTGATCTTCAGTTGCAAACATCGAATGGAACAGACGGCGCTCAAACATCACGCCATCGCTCAAGCCGCTTTCAAATGCGCGGTTAACGCATTCCTTGGCAGCCATGACTGCCAATTGGCCCATGCCGCAAATGACCAAGGCAGCGCCCAAAGTCTCCTCCATCAATTTATCTGTAGGCACCACGCGGCTGACCAGACCAGCGCGCTCTGCTTCTTGCGCATCCATCATGCGAGCCGTTAAAGCCAAATCCATGGCCTTTGATTTGCCCACTGCACGCGGTAAACGCTGTGTACCGCCTGCGCCAGGAATAATGCCTAACTTGATTTCAGGTTGGCCAAACTTGGCGTTTTCTGCCGCAATGATAAAGTCGCACATCATGGCTAACTCACAACCGCCGCCCAAGGCAAAGCCACTCACGGCAGCAATGACGGGTTTTCGAATGCTGCGAATGGTTTCCCAATTGCGAGTGATGAAGTCTTCTTTGTAGACATCGTTGAAATTGTGTTTGGCCATGGCTGAAATGTCGGCTCCAGCCGCAAATGCTTTTTCGCTGCCTGTGACGATGATGCAACCGATGGCTTGGTCGGCGTCAAAGGCCTTCAAGGCGGTGCCCAGTTCATCCATCAAGGGGCCATTCAAAGCATTCAGTGCTTTGGGCCGGTTGAGGGTAACGATACCTACTTTGCCGCCTTCAACGCGGACTTCAATGTTTTCGTAAGACAAAATGATTCTCCAAACTGGTTCTAAATGCCGTAACCCCTCACTATAACGGCATGAAAATGGTGCTTGAATCAAGGGAAAACATTAGCCAACCGGTCGGTCGGCTAATGGTACATTTTAGGCTTTAGACCCCAAGCAGGCCTTGACCATGACCCAAGACAATACTTTGTCAGTGACCTTCGAAAAGCGCGGTGCAGTGGCCTTGGTCACTTTAAACCGACCCCAAGCCTTGAACAGCTTCACGCGCCAAATGCACCATGATTTGTGGGCGGCGTTTGATCAAGCCGAGGCCGACCCTGACATTAGAGCCATGGTTTTAACAGGCGCTGGCAGAGGTTTTTGTGCGGGTGCCGATTTGTCGGAGTTTGATTTCACGCCTGGCCCCGAGTTGGTCAAGCGTGCCGATCCTGGCCCCATCATTGACCAAGCTTTCAATCCCACAACGCGCCGTATTCAAGCTTTGCGCATGCCAGTTGTGGCTGCAGTCAATGGCGTCGCAGCGGGCGCTGGCGCATCTATTGCCATGGCTTGTGACATTGTGATTGCCTCCCCTCAAGCTAGTTTTATTCAAGCCTTTAGCAAAATTGGTCTCATTCCAGATGCGGGCAGCAGCTGGTTGTTGGTAGAGCGTTTGGGTTTGCCGCGCGCGTTGGCACTGGCCATGACGGGGGATAAATTGATGGCTGAGCAAGCCAAGTCGTGGGGCATGATTTGGGATGTGGCTGACGATGCGGTGGCCGCATCATTCAGCTTAGCTGACAAATTGGCCACCATGCCTACAAAAGCTTTGGTGGCCACGCGCAAACTCATGGCGGGTGCGCACACGCGCAGTTTGTCTGAGCAACTGGACCAAGAGCGTGACGCGCAATCTGCCTTGGGCAAATCGCACGATTACTTTGAAGGCGTGAAGGCTTTCTTGGAGAAACGCCCAGCCAATTTCAAAGGCGAATGAACATGACCGACGCC
>CAJCDH010000077.1 GCA_903961095.1 uncultured Burkholderiales bacterium
ATGGCAAACCTTTTTCTAAACCCCACTCCATAAATCTAAACGGATAAAAGACCGAAGTTAGCATCAATAAAAGGACTGCTTTGAGGGGAAATTAGGGGGTAGGGAGGGACCGAGTGGGTGATAAGGTTGCTCGGTGAAAACTCTCTCAACCCTGCACGCAGATACTGCCCTCATCGACTCGGCCTACGCTGCCCGCCGCCTCTTCATCACGCTTCTTCTCATGACGCTGGGGGGCAGCAGTATGTATGTGGTGTCTGTGGTGTTGCCTGAGGTGCAAAAAGAATTTGGCATTTCCAGGGCCGACGCGTCGCTTCCATACACCCTCATGATGCTGGGTTTTGGTGCGGGTGGTTTGGCCATGGGCAAGTTGGCCGACAAGTGGGGGGTGCACGTTGCATTGTGGATTGGTGCAGTGGGTGTGGGCAGTGGCTTTATTTTGGCCGGTATGGCGTCCAACATTTGGTTGTTTGTTTTGGCACACGGCCTGCTCATGGGCCTTTTGGGAAGTTCATCTACGTTTGCGCCGCTGTTGGCCGACACGTCTCTTTGGTGGAACAAGCGCCGGGGTATTGCCGTTGCCGTTTGTGCCAGTGGCAACTATTTGGCAGGAAGTATTTGGCCCGCAATCGCTCAAAAGGGTGTCGAAAATTTAGGCTGGCGCGAAACCTATATTTGGATTGGCATTGTGTGTGGCCTTGGCATGCTGGTGCTGTCATTTTTGATGCGGCAACGTCCGCCTTTGTTGGCAGTGGCGGCGCCTGGCAGTGTGCAATCAATGGCATCAGAAAGACCATTTGGTTTGTCAATTAACACTGCGCATGCCTTGCTGTGTGTTGCTGGCGTAGCCTGTTGTGTGGCCATGGCCATGCCTCAAGTGCACATTGTGGCGTACTGTACAGACCTAGGGTTTGGTGCGGCGCGCGGTTCTGAAATGTTGTCCCTGATGTTGGCATGTGGCATTGTGAGCCGGCTTATTTCTGGGGCTATTTGCGATCGCATTGGGGGGCTCAGAACTTTGGTGCTCGGATCGGTCCTTCAGGGCGTGGCCTTGCTTTTGTTTTTGCCGTTTGATGGCATGGTGTCTTTGTACGTGATCTCGGCTTTGTTTGGTTTGTTTCAGGGCGGTATCGTGCCAGCTTACGCCATCATTGTTCGAGAATATTTTCCGGCGCAGCGGGCTGGTGTTTTGGTGGGCGCAGCCATCATGGCCACCATGATTGGCATGGCCTTGGGCGGTTGGATGTCGGGCAAGGTGTTCGATTTAACGGGGTCGTATCACGCCGCTTTTGTCAATGGAGTGATGTGGAATGCTTTGAATTTGAGCATTGCTTTGTTTTTGTTGTGGCGGATAAAGCGCGTTAATTGACTTCAGTGGGGTGCAGATATAAAGTAATCCTTTATATTTAAATTAAATATCATGCACTCCACGTTATCCAAAAAAGGACATGTCACCATCCCCAAGCTAATAAGGGATGTTCTAGGTTTGCAGCCAGGTTGCAAAATCAAATTTGCAATCAATGAAGCAAGTGAGTTGATATTACAAAAGGCAAATTCTGTTAGCGCCATATCGCCGAACAAAACGGCCATTCAATCGTCCCACGAAGATAGATTTGAGCAAGCTAGAGGTCGCGCAGATGTTCAATGGCGAACACAAAATTTAATGAGACTCTTAAGAGGTGAGTATTGAAGTCTCCAAACGTATTGCACTGAATCAACACGACCAAGGCCTCGACCTGTCAATTTTTTGGTGGCATGCGTTTTGCTGGAAGGGATGTCAAACCCCTTGATTTCTCCCTTTAGGAGTCGAAACCTTGACACACGCCCTTCGCCCCATTTTTGCAGCCACCGTTTTGGCCATCGGCCTTATCGGAGCATCCGGCAGTCAAGCTGCCAGTCCCATGAACTGGGAGGGCTTAAAGTCAAGTTTTACATACACGCCTCTGATTGGCGAGTCGCTAGAGCGAATCATTGCCAAAACCATGCCCAACAGTGACCTGAAGCCAGAGTTATTGGCGGAGGCGTTCAAGGCGCTCAATCCGATGCAATTTAGCAAGGATAGCAGCCATGTGGTCAAAACCAATGCGGTTTTAAAAGTGCCTAACCAGAATCAATTGGTCAGCATGTTAGAAGCGCAGTTGGGCGATAAATTTGCTCAAAGCGCAGCAGCTTCAACACAAGCATTGGTTGATGCCAAAACCGCAGACTCAAAAACTAATGCTAAAGGATTGCTGGCAGGCACCAAGCCCGCCATGCCCAAGTTCAATCCTAAAACCGAAACCTGGGTCAGATTTCCGGCCCGAATGATGGCTTTGTCTAAAAAGGTGGACGGCTGGGTGAGGTTTCCAAGTGTTATTGCGCCAACTGCCATGGCCGCTGATTGGGTCAGGTATCCCAACAACGCAAATCAAGAAATAGATGTTTTGGGTGTATCAAAAACCACATCAGCCAGGCAAGTTGATCAGCGCGAATGGGTGCGCTATCAAATTGCTAGGGCGGATGTGATTGATGAATAACAACCTATAAATAGCGAATATTGCTAAATACTGATTAGAGAATGCCAAGTCTAAGATAAGGCAAAAAATAATTTTGTCGCTTAAACAACAATTTTGGAGGAAAAATGATTATTACAGTGAATAAACAT
>CAJCDH010000078.1 GCA_903961095.1 uncultured Burkholderiales bacterium
ACGACTTTTCTAATGCCTTTAAGCGCGCTTTCCGGCGACTTGTCCAACCAAGAAAGTGATGGAAATTCTGCGCATAAACCGATGTGCGAGTTGTCAGCGGCCGACCAAGTGACGCGGTATGTATAGCGATCAGTGTTCATGTTGTTCCGTAAATTTTTCAATGGCAGAAAGCACTTGGCGGGCCGAAGTAATGCGTGCAGACTTTCTCTAAATCGGCGAACCGAACGCTAGCGGGCGAGCTGCGCATTACCTCAATTATTTTGCCAAGGCTAGTCATGAAATGATATCACTGTTGATATCAATTGAAAATTTGATTTCATAAAGGCAACTTGAGTTGAAGGGCCCTCAAATGTGCCCCGAAGCCTTGGGGCTAGACCCTACATTGAGAAGCAATTTGAGCGAAAGAAAGGAAACAGACTAAGTGAGGCTGTAGGTATATCGATCAGTGTTCATGCTGTTGCAACCAATCTTTTAGCCTGTAAGTGTCCGGAGATTTTTCCCTGAGCTTCTCTAACTCTATGATTTATATAGGTTAATTGGAACGAGAGACAAAATCTATTTGAAACAATTGGGGTCAGAGCAACATTAATTTCCAATCGAAGTGGGGTAAAGGCTAAGGGGCTAACAATAATGGGGTCAGATCAACATTATTTTGGCAGCCATCATCAAAACAAAATCTGTCTCACTTTACGATCAGCGGCATAAGCCATGCTCGCAAGCCGACTATCAGCACACCAAGGTCAAGTTGGGCCAGTTGGTTCTTCTTCAAAAACACCAACCACTGTCTCTGCTTTTGAACATCACCAGAAAATTCGTCGCTCAATCCCACTGGAACTCCCTTAGGCAGTGGCTTGCCTCGACGTAAAAATGTTTCAGCTATAGCAGTTCTCAATAATTCATTATCAAACTTACCCTGTTGGTGCAACACCCACAAATCAAAATAATCTTTCATTCGCGTATTGGCTATTCCCAGCGACACCAAGGTTTCAAGCTTTTCCGCTACCACGGTGTACATCGGATATACACGTAGCTTAGGAGCGGGCAAATCGTCCAGCAAAACAGGATACAAGGCCTCCTCAGGTGCGGGTGTTACGGCATCGCCATATCCAATGTCCACTTGAATAGAAATTCTTGAATTACCAAGCAAAGCCAAAAGCGAAACCCGAATGCCAGCATAGTTGGCCTGCTTTCGAATTTCATCCGCTTGAATGCTTTCTGTCTTGTAGTCCATTCCGTCTGCAACCTTTAAACGGCACAAGTCTTCAAACACCCCAACCACATGCGGCAACTCCGCCAGGCCAAAGCCCAGTAAGTCTATGTCGCGAGTTGGCCTTAAGGGCACATCAAACCAAAGATCAAAAAGCAAAGCACCTTTTAGCAGAAAGTTCTCCGAGTGTTTTGATTGGCTTAATCTGTAAAGAAGCCTCTCCAGAGCAAACATGGTAAGTACCTGCCCATATTCACGCTTGTTGACGCGTGAGTAATTCAACAATCGTGCTTGTATCGAGGACTCTAAATTGGTTTGTACGCTCATACGAGCACTTCTAAATATGGCCGCATCACTTTATCTACCCGCCCTAACTGCGAAAAGTAGTGAAGCTCATCCATGTTAATTTTCTTGGCTGCCCAAGCCTCTTTGAGCGCCTCCAGTGCCACATCCAATCCAACTTTGTTGCGAAACTTAAAGCAGTCAGCAATTGTTTTATTCAGGTTGGTAACAGGAATTTGCACAGCGCCGTCAACTTCCATTTGCTCAATACCCTCCTCTAATCCTGGCCCAGTCGATCTAACCACCTTGAGCGGTGGAAAATCCATCATAGGTTGGCGCGCCTTGTGTTCTATGGCAATCCAAATTTCGTGAGGGTTTTGAGTTGTAATGCCGTGCAGCCTCAGCGCTGTCAGTAAACAAAAAACCGCTTTAGGGTACTTTAGGGCCACCAAGGCCACAGAGGAGTTTTCGGAAGGCGAATAGTCTGGCGCACTATAAAGACCTCGGCCTAGCCTTACCAATTCACCCCGCTCCACCATGGCGCTAATGGCCACGCGGTTGATTCCCTGAGTTTCCAGGTCTCGGGTGCGCATTAGGTGTGAGGTTTGATGAGCTGACATGCCCGCATTATTACAATACGTCGGCAAATGTCAACTATTTTCGACAATTTGTAATTTGATGCAAGTTGATCTGACCCCCATTTATTAAGCCTAGAATGTCGAGCCTCTACCCACAAAGCTTGCTTGTATGTCCAACGGTTTGATCAAGATTCGCGGTGCTCGTCAGCACAACCTCAAGAACATTGATTTGGACATTCGCACGGGTGAATTGACAGTGGTGACTGGGCCCAGCGGGTCTGGCAAATCGAGTTTGGTGTTTGACACGCTCTATGCCGAAGGGCAGCGGCGTTATGTTGAGACGTTTAGCGCTTATGCGCGGCAGTTTTTGGACCGCATGGACAAGCCCGCGGTAGACAAAGTGGAGGGCGTGCCGCCGGCCATTGCCATTGACCAGACCAATCCGGTGAGAAGCTCGCGGTCTACGGTGGGCACCATGACGGAGCTGAACGATCACCTTAAGTTGCTATTTGCCAGATTGGGACATTTGCACGACAAGCATACTGCGCAGCCTGTGAGGCACGACACGCCTGAGTCTATTTATGCGGAATTAAGCAAGCGCGCAGAAGCGGCCGGCGATCCACGATTGGTTTTAACTTTTCCTGTGGAACTGCCAGGCAACACCACTGCAGAGCAAGTAGAGCAATGGTTGTCAGCTAGCGGGTTTACCAAAGTGCAGGCTGAGAGGGAAGTGGCTACGCCAACTGGGCCGCGCAAGGTGTTGGATGTGGTGGCGGACAGGTTTAGGTTGGGTAACGCAGAAAAGGCTCGTGTGGTTGAGGCCATTGAGGTGGCGCTTAAACGAGGCGGGCGGTTGAATGTTTATGTGGTGCAAGACAGTTCTTTGGCGGTAGACCCTCAATTGGGGTCAGAGCCAAAAAAATTGGATTCGCCCTCTTCGGGCTCAACCAATTTATTTGGATCTGACCCCAATTTATCCAATTCACCCGCCCCCAATTTATCCGGCGGCGGTGCACCCCTTGCCGCCGAAGGCGGCAATCCTTTAACTTCGAGCGCCGAAGGCGATCGAACACTCATGTGGCGCTTCTCCGCAGGCCTCCACTGCCCCGAAAGCGACCTGCGCTACCCCGAGCCTTTGCCTTCCATGTTCTCGTTCAACTCCGCTGTGGGCGCCTGCGAAACATGTCGGGGCTTTGGCAGAGTCATCGGCGTCGACCTCGGCCTGGTCATTCCCAATGACAAACTGACTCTCAGAGCCGGGGCCATCAAAACCATTCAAACGCCTGCCTGGAAAGAAGCGCAAGACGACCTCATGCGCCACGCCGAAGCGGCCGGTATTCCGCGCGACACGCCTTGGTTCAAGCTCACCAAAGATCAGCAGCAGTGGGTCATTGAAGGCTCGCCCAACTGGAATGGCAAATGGAACCAACAGTGGTACGGCGTGCACCGATTCTTTGGCTACCTGGAAAGCAAAGCCTACAAGATGCACATTCGCGTGCTCTTGTCCAAATACCGCAGCTACACCGAATGCGGCTCGTGCGGCGGTGCGCGGCTTAAAACCGACAGCCTCATTTGGCGCATTGGCAGCAAGCAAGATGCAGACGACAGCCTGCCCAAAGACAAGCGCTTCATGCCCAAAGGCGTGAAGTGGACAAGAAAACAACTAGAAGCCTTG
>CAJCDH010000079.1 GCA_903961095.1 uncultured Burkholderiales bacterium
CTTTTGCTTTCGCTCAATGTAGATTGCGCGTCAGACATTACATGTGCCCCACTTCAGATGGAATTTCGTAGAAGGTGGGGTGACGGTAAACCTTGTCGCTGGAGGGCTCAAAGAATTCTGATTTGTCGTTGGGCTCGCTGGCGGCAATGGACGAAGATTGCACCACCCAAATGCTGACACCCTCTTGGCGGCGTGTGTAAACATCACGTGCCATTTGCAAAGCGTGTTGAGAATCGGAGGCGTGCAAACTGCCGCAGTGTTTGTGTTCTAGGCCTTGCTTGCTGCGCACAAAAACTTCCCACAAGGGCCACTCTTTGAGTGCAGGGGAATTTGAACTCGAAGCGGAGTTAGAAGATGGCGCAGATGTTGAGTGACCGGCTGCTTGCGTTGCATCTGTGGTTTTTTGCGAGCTCATGCGGCCTCCTTCAAATTCTTTTGTGCTTGTCTGTGTGCTTGTTTGTTGGCATGCGCCAAGGCTGCATCGCGCACCCATTGGCCATCGTTCCAAGCCTTCACGCGCGCACCCAAACGTTCTTTGTTGCAAGGGCCATTGCCATTGACAGTGGCCCAAAATTCGTCCCAATCAATTTGACCGTAGTCGTGGTGTTGGCGTTCTTCGTTCCACTTCAAATCGGGATCGGGCAAGGTGACGCCCAAGATCTTGGCCTGCGGCACTGTGGCATCCACAAACTTTTGGCGCAGGTCATCATTGCTAATGCGCTTAATGCCCCAACGCATACCTTGAACGCTGTTGGGACTGTCGGCATCGGGCGGTCCAAACATGGCCAAGCATTTCCACCACCAACGATTGACCGCGTCTTGCACCATGGCCTTTTGTTCGGCCGTGCCTTGCATCATCACCAGGAGAGCTTCATAACCTTGGCGTTGGTGAAAACTTTCTTCTTTGCAAACGCGAATCATGGCGCGCGCATAAGGGCCGTAAGAGCAACGGCACAAAGGAATTTGATTCATGATGGCCGCACCATCGACCAGCCAGCCAATCACACCCACATCGGCCCAATTGAGCGTGGGGTAGTTGAAGATAGAGCTGTACTTGGCCTTGCCTGTGTGCAATGCATCGAGCATTTGATCGCGGCTGGTGCCCAGTGTTTCGGCCGCGCTGTACAAATACAAACCATGGCCTGCTTCGTCTTGCACCTTGGCAATCAAAATGGCTTTGCGCTTCAGGCTAGGGGCGCGGCTAATCCAATTGCCCTCGGGCAACATGCCCACAATTTCGCTGTGAGCGTGTTGGCTAATTTGGCGCACCAAAGTTTTGCGATAAGCATCTGGCATCCAATCGCGCGGCTCTACTTTGCCGTCGGCATCGATGCGCGCATCGAACTGCGCTTGCAAAGCAACATCGGCCTCTGACAAAGCTTTGGGCACCGATTTGAGGGCGGCAGTATTGGCCGAGATGTTTGTGTCGGGTGCGTCCGGCACATTGAAGGATTGCGTGTACATGGGCTTCTCCTCGCTGGTTTAGCGTGTATGAAGCGAAGTATATCAATTAACCGACCGAGCGGTCGGTTAATTAAATGCATTTTTACAACTGATTGAAGCTGAACTTATAGATATCTTTGGCGTTACATTAAAAGAGTTATTAAGTATTCATTAATTATTTATTTCACTGGCAAGAGACGGGCAACAATGAAAGTTTATTTCAACAATTACAGGCATCATTGGTTGTCCCCTTACACCATGGTCGACTATTTGTTTTTCTGGACAGATTGGTCCAAATGCCATCGCGACAAAAGCTTTAATAGAGCCCTTAGCTGCTCAGAAATGGATGGCACTTGGACAGATCGTCCAGATTGGGTGGAGAGCTGGACTGATCGTCTGGTGCCAATTAGTAAATTCATTCAAAAGATTTTGGATTGGATTCATCCCAAAATTGACTTTGTCAAAATAGATCGTTGGGATACCTGGAGCATGGACCAATCACTTGGGCAAATTGTCTTACCCATGCTTCGTCAGCTCAAGTTAACAAGCCATGGCGCACCTCATGTGGATGATGCAGATGTGCCAGAAGAATTAATGAGCTGTAGTGCGCCACGCAAAGAAAAAGAACACGGTACGGATGCCAATCACTTTAAGCGCTGGGACTGGGCGCTGTCAGAAATGATATTTGCATTCGAAAGCAAGCTTGATGCATCTTGGCAAGATGCATTTAGATCTGGTGAGATTGATATGATATTTGTACCCATTGATCAAGCTGGCAACGAGGTTCCTAAAAAAGATGCCAAGCATTTTCAGTGGGTAGACGGACCTAACAACACCTATGAATGCGACTACGAGCGAATGAAGGTTGTCGAAGACAGAATTCAAAACGGCTTTCGACTCTTTGGTCGGTATTACCAAAATCTCTGGGACTAATTAATGACTGTCAGATTGATCGCTGAATCACCCTTAATTGAATCTTTTAAAGAGGTTGAAGTTCTTGCTCTCGACAAAGACAGACTTGCTGTGTCCGATGAACACCGATGGGATAATTTCTTTTTAAATGGATTGCACGTCACTGAAGACTTTATGAATGAAAGATGCTCCGAGAATTTCTGAACTGCAATTCGGGACTCAGAAAAATTCGAGGTCTTAGCAAAACTTAAACGCGCCCAGCTAATTTCAACGATGCACGAAGGGTTTCGTTAATTCGAGTTTGCCAACCATCGCCTGTGGATCTGAGTGCAGCTAGTACGTCTGCATCCAATCGCAACTTGACCGGTTCTTTGGTTGTGGCTGCCTTGGGCCTGCCTCGGGCTTGAATTTTGTTGCCTTTGTAAAGCTTGGCTTCCTGAAAAAAAGCCGCCGTTAACTCGGGTGCGTCTTCAGGGTCAACCCAAGTGGTTGGCGTAGATAGCTTTTTCGCGGTCATTGGCTTTCCTCATGCTGATGATGCGGCGAGCCTCGCCGCGAGGTGTCCAAACCATCACAATCAAACGTGCATCTAGGTAGCCTACGGTGATGAATCGAGGTTCTTCGTAACTTCCTCGGTTGTCTTGCCCAGTGAAATGAAAACCAGAGAAGATTTCATTTGCACGTGCAAAGTCCAAGCCTCGTTCATGCAGAGTTTTGTCTCGTTTGACTTTGTTGAACTCAAGGTTCACGAATTATTGTACCCCCATAAATAGTGCTAGGACTCTACTCATCCTAATCAATATTCAAATTTCAGAGGGTTACATTTTGAAGGTGGGTGTACTTTTATAAGTTTTAGCTGTGCTCAACCGCCCAGCTATGACCTGTGCCCCTAGCCAAGGCAGGCCCCACCACTTCCATGGCTTCGCGCAATTTATCCTTCAGAGTAAACGGCGCATTGACCACAAACATGCCACTGGCTGACAAACCTGCCGAGCTACCGTCTGTGTTTCGACCAATCGACAAGGTGAGATTGATCCAAGGCTTCTGAGCTTGATTGCTCAAAGTGCGTAAGCGCTTGGGTAAATCGTGTGCCTCTGGCCTTGGAATGATGGGGTACCAAACCAAATAAGTGCCTGTGGCAAACCGCTTGAGACAGTCTTGTATGTTAGCGGCCACTTTGCCGTAATCGCTTTTAATTTCGTAGCTGGGGTCCATCAGCACCATGGCGCGCTTGGAGCCTGAAGCCGAAGGCGGTGGTGGGAGCAATTTTTTGAGCGACTCAAATCCATCTTCGCGGGCAATCATGATGCTGCGTCCAGCATCCAGCTGAGCAACGTTAGACGCTAGCGCTTTGCTGTCCGTAGGATGCAATTCAAACAGACGCAGCTTGTCGCGCGCATCTTTGCGCAACATGGCGTGAAGAATGAAAGGCGAGCCAGGATAAAACTTGGCTTGGCCATTGGGGTTGAAGCTGGCAATCATGTCCAGATAAGCCTGAAGCGCATCTGGAATGGGCTTGGCGTCTTTGCCCTCGGCAGCTTCGTCAAGCTTACTCAGGAGTTTGAAGATGCCGTCCTGCGCTTCGCCGCCAGTTTCGGAATAGTCGCCGTCAAGCCGATACAGACCCGCACCGGCATGGGTGTCGATGATGGTGATGCCGCCCTCTTTTTGCTGCAGGTGCTGCAAAGTTGCAATCAAGGTGAGGTGCTTGATGACATCGGCATGGTTGCCGGCGTGAAAGGCGTGTCTGTAACTGAACATGCCCTGATGGTAACGCCTCTACCTTGAAAAAGCCAAAAACCCCTTGCAAAACAACAATTTTGTCGTTTAGAATCGAGGGCTTCGCAGCGCATTAGTGATCCCGCGGCGAAGGGCTTTGATTTTTGCCTCAGCTTTATGAAGGCAAGGACGTACAAGTCAACCCCACCTAAGAGGTTCCCAAAAGAGGAACACCGACCGTGGAAAAGGATCCAACAAACCTTCTTTTAAAGAGAAAACTCATGAC
>CAJCDH010000080.1 GCA_903961095.1 uncultured Burkholderiales bacterium
GCATGGACTTGCAGCAAGCCGTTCAATCTTTGGGCCATGTGGCCGAGGGCGTTTACAGCGCTCGCACCGTGGTCAAGCGCGCACAGGCCTTGGGTATTGAGATGCCAATTGCACAGGGTGTGGTGGCTTTGTTAGATGGTCTTTTAAAGCCATCTGAAGCCGTGGCCGCTTTGATGGGCCGCGACGCCAGGGGCGAAACGACCTAAAGCAATTTGCGTTAGACGGGCGTGAAAGCCAGTCGGACATAGATGGGGGCGAAGGCTTCTGCTTGCGTAATTTCAATGAGTGTCTCTTTGGCCAACTCAAGGAGCGCGATGAAGGTGACCACCAACACGGGGGTGCCTTTGCTGGGGTCAAATAAGTTTTCAAACTCAACAAATTTGCGGCCTTGAAGGTGCTTTAAAACAATGCTCATGTGTTCGCGCACACTGAGTTCTTCACGACTGATTCTGTGGTGCTGAATCAGTTTGGCGCGTTTTAAAATATCGCGCCAAGCTTCTTGCAGTTCAACCAAGTGCACATCGGGAAAGCGCGGTTGCAAGCTTTGCTCAATGTAGACATGAGCCTTTAAAAAATCGCGACCGTATTGCGGTAAATTGCCCAATTGCATGGAGGCCATTTTCATTTGCTCGTACTCGAGCAAACGACGGACCAATTCGGCACGAGGGTCTTCTGGCTCTTGGCCTTCAGCCACCTTTTTGGGTGGTAACAACATGCGCGATTTAATTTCAATCAGCATGGCTGCCATGAGCAAATACTCAGCTGCCAACTCGAGGTTGTGCTCGCGAATTTCATCGACATAGCTGAGGTATTGGCGCGTGACCGCAGCCATCGGAATGTCGAGAATGTTGAAGTTTTGCTTGCGAATGAGGTAGAGCAATAAATCCAGAGGACCTTCGAAGGCCTCCAGAAAAACCTCTAAAGCATCTGGTGGGATGTAGAGGTCGTTGGGCATGGAAAACAAAGGCTCGCCATACAGGCGTGCAACTGCCACGTGGTCGATGACCTCGGGCAAGCCGGTGGCGTTTTCAACGACGGGCAGAAGCTCTGTGGAAGCGGCAGTATTTTCCAAAAGACTCAGCCTTTGGTCTGATACACATAGGGTTTTTGTTCGACGCGGCCAGCGTTGAATTCTTTCAACACATGGCGGTCGACAGATGCGTCCCACAAAAGCCCTCGGGCTTCTTTTTGGGCGGCATCAAGATGGGGTCGATCAAGTTTGAGTTGGTCGATGAACTGTGTGGTGTCCGAACGGTAGTCGGGACGACGGAAAAAATGCAGGAGCGACATGGCAAAGCGCTTTCTAATGAGTAAGCTTATTTTAGCGGTGCTGAGTCAGGATTTTTCTGACAAAAGAGCTGCGTGAAGGGCTGAGGGCCAATCTGGCCAAACATTGTTGCCCACTTTTTGCAGCAAACCCGTTCTGCTTGCAATGTCCAAAGTTTGGTGCTTGAGCCCGCAAAGGATCAGTCTTACCTGCTTCTTTTGGCAAATTTGAGCCAGAGCCAGTAAAGCGTCTGCCCCGGAAGAATCAATGTAAATCAGGTTTTTGAGGTCCAAAACAAGGGCTTTTTGAGGCAAGTCATCTTCGATGGCCTCCACCATTTTCACAGCGCCAAAAAATAGAGCACCATAAAAACGGTAAGCCCGCACTTGCCCTTGTTGATTGAGCAGAGCAGGAGCGTCTGTGTGTCCCAGTTCTTCAACACGACTCAGGTTCGAAATTCGGTAAATGAAGGTGAGGCATGCCGCAAACAAACCAAATTCAACGGCCACAGTGAGATCGAGCATGACAGTCAGCAAAAACACCGCCAACAAGGTGACGCGATAGGGCGTGCGAAACAGTTTTAAATCTTTGAAGGCATGCCATTCACCCATGTTCCAAGCCACATACATCAAGATGGCGGCCAATGCAGCCAAGGGTACGTGGTTGGCCAAAGGCGCTGCCACCCAGACTACCCCCAAAAGAGTGAGGGCGTGCACGATGCCAGCAATGGGAGATCGACCGCCACTTTGAACATTGGTCACCGTGCGCGCAATGGTGCCCGTGGCTGGCATGCCGCCAAAAAATGGCGTCACAAAATTGGCAACACCTTGAGCCATAAGTTCTTGATTGGGGTTGTGCCTGTCGCCAATGAGGCCATCGGCAATGCGCGCGCACAACAACGACTCAATGGCACCCAGCAAAGTTAAGGTGATGATCGGCATGCTCAAGTGCTGGAGGGCGGCAAGGCTGAATTCAGGCCATACAAAACTTGGCAATTCGGAAGGGATGCCACCGAATTTGCTGCCAATGGTTTCAACCGGCAGATGCATTCCCAATGCAATCAAGGTGGCTGCGGTGAGGGCAATAATAGAGCCAGGAACAACTTGCAAAATACGTCGAAGGCCTTGAGCGGGAGCTTGGCCTTGCTTGGCCGAAAAGACACGCTGCCACAACACAATTAGAGCCAGTGAGCCACATGCCAAGGCAAATGCGGTGCCTTGAAATGTAGGCAATGCTTCATTCAAGGTGCGCAAAATGCCAAAAAAATCTGCAGGCATGTTGCTGACCTTGAGCCCCAAAAAGTCTTTGGCTTGAGACAACATGATGAGTACCGCAATGCCATTGGTGAAACCAATGACCACAGCCACCGGAATAAACCTCACAAGGCTGCCCAATTTGAGCAGGCCCATGGTGAAAAGCAACACGCCCGATGCCGCGGTGGCAAGAATGAGATTGGCCAAACCGTAGCGTTCCAAGATGCCATAGACAATGACAATGAAGGCGCCAGCGGGACCCCCGATTTGGACCTTGCTGCCGCCCAACGCAGAAATAATGAAGCCTGCAATGATGGCGGTGAACAAGCCGGCTTCGGGTTTAAGGCCCGATGCAATGGCAAAGGCCATGGCCAAAGGCAAAGCCACCACACCCACAGTGATGCCAGCTGCCACGTCAGCGCCAAGCTGCTCGCGTGTATAAGCCTTTAAAGAGTCAAGCAGCTTGGGGCGAAAGAAGAAGGCCATGCGTAAGTTTAACTTGGGCGAGAGGTTGGCCAACTGACGAGGGTCAGTGAATGCGCATGCCAGGTTTTGCACCTGGCCATGGATTCAAAACATAAATGCCAGGTTCGGCTTTTTCGTCGGCATGGCTTGCGGCCAGCACCATGCCTTCTGACACACCAAATTTCATTTTGCGAGGTGCCAAGTTGGCCACCATCACGGTGAGTTTGCCAACCAAGTCTTCGGGCTTGTAGGCACTGGCAATGCCGCTGAAGACGTTGCGGTGTTTGCCTTCGCCTACATCCAAAGTGAGGCGCAAGAGTTTGGTGGAGCCTTCCACCGCTTCGCACTGCACAATTTGCGCAACGCGCAAATCGATCTTGGCAAAGTCGTCGATGGAGATGCTGGGCGCAATGGCTTCACCGCCGGGCAAAGCCAAGGTTTCGACCACCGGCTCTGGCGCTTCAAACAAAGAATCAAGCATCACCAGATCGACCCGCTGCATCAAGTGCTTGTAGTCGTTGATGGCGTGTCCTGCCCCCAAAGAAGCTTGCACGTTCAGAAAGTTCATGGCATCGATGTTCAAAAACTTTTCAACCTGACTGGCCAGTGAAGGCAGCACCGGTTTCAACATGAGGCTGAGCAAACGAAAGGCTTCAATGCAGGTGGTGCAGACGTCGTGCAGACGTGCGTCCATGCCTTCTTGCTTGGCCAATTCCCAAGGCTTGTTTTGGTCGACGTATTCATTCACGCGGTCGGCCAAGAGCATCACTTCACGGAGTGCTTTGGCAAAGTCGCGTTCGTCATACAGCTTGGCGGTAGGTGCTACACCTTCGTGCAATTGTTGGAGCAATGCTTTGCCGTCTGCAGTGATGGTGCCCAACTTGCCACCGAAGCGCTTGGCAATGAAGCCGGCTGCGCGCGATGCAATGTTGATGTACTTGCCCACCAAGTCGGAATTGACGCGGGCCATGAAGTCTTCAGGGTTGAAGTCGACGTCTTCGTTGCGGCCATTGAGTTTGGCGGCAATGTAGTAGCGCAGCCACTCGGGGTTCATGCCCAGTTTCAAATACTTCAAAGGGTCAAGGCCTGTGCCGCGGCTCTTGCTCATCTTCTCGCCGCTGACAGTTAAGAAACCATGCACGTAAATTGCGTTGGGCGTTTTACGGCCACTGAAATGCAGCATGGCAGGCCAAAACAGCGTATGGAAGTAAGTGATGTCTTTGCCAATGAAGTGGTACTGCTCAACCTGGTGGTTGTTGATGTAGGCGTTGTAGTCCACCCCAATTTTTCCCAAGTAGTTTTTGAGAGAAGCCAAGTAGCCAATGGGCGCATCGAGCCACACGTAAAAATATTTGCCGGGTGCATCCGGAATTTCAATGCCGAAATAGGGCGCGTCGCGACTGATGTCCCAATCGCCCAAGCCGCCTTGACCTTCTTCGTCTTTGGCAAACCACTCTTTGATTTTGTTGAGCACCTCAGGCTGCAAGCGGCCTGTGTCGTGCGTCCACTTTTCCAAAAATTCTACACAGCGAGGATCGGACAATTTGAAGAAATAGTGCTCAGATTGTTTCAGGACCGGTGTGGCGCCCGACAAAGCGGAGTAGGGGTTCTTGACTTCGGTAGGGGCATACACCGCACCGCAAGATTCGCAACTGTCACCGTATTGGTCTTTGGCGCCGCACTTGGGACATTCGCCCTTGATAAAGCGGTCAGGTAAAAACATCGACTTTTCAGGGTCAAAGAATTGCTCGATGGTTTTGGTGGCAATCAAACCAGCGGCTTTGAGGTCGCGGTAAATTTGTTGGGCCAGTTCATGGTTTTCAGGTCCATCGGTGGAATGCCAGTTGTCAAAGGCAATCTGAAAACCATCCAGATAAGGTTTGCGACCAGAAGCAATGTTGGCCACAAACTGCTGAGGGGTGATGCCAGCCTTTTCAGCGGCAATCATGATGGGTGCGCCGTGTGCATCGTCTGCACATACAAAATGTACCTCGTGGCCCTGCATGCGTTGTGCGCGAACCCAGATGTCGGCCTGGATGTACTCCATGATATGACCGATGTGGAAATTGCCATTGGCATAAGGCAAAGCGGTCGTGACAAAAATTTGTCGCTGGGCGGCGGAGGGGTTCGAATCAGACATGGCAGGCATGAGGAGGCTATTTGTAGGGGAATCAGTGATTTTATGGGCTACGCTTGCCTGATGTCGCTAAACTTCCGCCCAATCTCCGAAAGTTTCAAATGCCGACCCTAGAACAACTCCAAAAAGCCCTTGAATCGGTCATTGACCCCAATACGGGCAAAGATTTCGTCTCCACCAAAGCCCTCAAGAACCTCGTTGTAGATGGCGGCAATGTGGCCTTTGATGTCGAATTGGGCTATCCCGCCAAGAGTCAAATTCCCGCATTGCGCAATGCCTTGATCGCTGCGGCCAAGCATGTGACCGGCGTGACCAATGTGTCGGCCAACGTCACCATGAAAATTGTGGCGCACGCCGCTCAGCGCGGTGTGGCCTTGTTGCCCCAGGTTAAAAACATTGTAGCGGTGGCATCGGGCAAGGGCGGCGTAGGCAAAAGCACCACGGCTGTGAACTTGGCGCTGGCGCTTGCCGCGGAAGGTGCCAGCGTTGGCCTGCTCGATGCCGACATCTACGGCCCCAGCCAACCCATGATGATGGGCATTGAAGGCCGACCCGAAAGTGAAGACGGCAAAACCATGGAGCCGATGGAAAACTACGGCGTTCAAGTGATGTCGATTGGCTTCTTGGTTAACCAAGATGAAGCCATGATTTGGCGTGGCCCCATGGCCACCCAAGCGCTGGAGCAGCTGCTGCGTCAAACCAACTGGAAAGAGTTGGATTATTTGATCATCGACATGCCGCCGGGCACGGGCGACATTCAACTCACCTTGAGCCAACGCGTGCCCATGACGGGCGCCGTCATCGTGACCACCCCTCAAGACATTGCTTTGCTGGATGCCAAAAAGGGCATCAAGATGTTTGAAAAAGTGGGCGTGCCCATTTTGGGCATTGTGGAAAACATGGCGGTCCATGTATGTACCAACTGCGGCCACATCGAGCATATCTTTGGTGCCGATGGCGGCAAGAAAATGGCCGAGAACTATCAGATGGATTACTTGGGCGCTTTGCCTTTGAACATGCAAATTCGTTTGCAAGCCGACAACGGCAAGCCCACCGTGGTGGCCGATCCTGATGGTGAAGTGGCTGGCATTTACAAATCGGTAGCGCGCCAAGTGGCCATCAAAATTGCAGCTAAGGCAAAAGACTTTTCAGCGAAGTTTCCTAGCATCACGGTGTCCAAGAACACCTGATTTGAAGCAAGCCAACGTGCTGTCAAGACGGCGGCGACTGCTTAAAGGCTTGAAACTCTCAAGCCTTTTTGTTTTCTAAGTCGCGCAATCTAAAGCGCTGAATTTTGCCGGTGGCTGTTTTCGGCAACTCGCTAATGAACTCTACAAAACGTGGATACTTGTAAGGTGCCAATCGCTCTTTGACAAAGGCTTTGACGTCTTCCTCTGTCAGGCTTTGCCCTGACTTCAAGACGATGAAGGCTTTGGTTTTGGTCAGGCCATCTGCGTCGACTTTACCAATGACTGCGGCTTCCAAAATAGCGGGGTGTTGAACCAAAGTGGATTCCACTTCGAAGGGCGAGACATAAATGCCACTCACTTTAAGCATGTCATCGTTGCGGCCCGCGTAGGTGTAATAGCCGTCTAAGTCGCGCGAGTATTTGTCACCACTTTTGGTCCATTCACCTTGAAAGGTTTCACGGGTTTTGTCTCGGTTGTTCCAATACATCAGAGCAGCGCTGGGGCCCTTGATGTAAAGGTCACCAATCTCGTTGTGACCGCCAATGATTTGACCTTCCTCGCCTCGCAATTGCACTTCATAGCCAGGCACAGGTTTGCCTGTGGTGCCATAGCGCACATCACCTGGTGAATTGGACAAGAACACGTGGAGCATTTCTGTGGAGCCAATGCCATCAATGATTTCGCAGCCAAAGCGGGCGGTCCAACGCTCGCCAATGTCGGCTGGCAAGGCTTCGCCAGCGGAAGAGCAAAGGCGCAAAGCCACTTGATCTTTGGTGGGTAAGTCAGGACTTGCCAACATACCGCCGTAACCGGTAGGTGCGCCATAAAACACGGTGGGCTTGTGGTCGACCAAGCGTTTGAAAGTAGCTTGTGGTGTGGGACGCTCAGCCATCAGGACCACGCTGGCACCAGCGCTTAACGGGAAGGTGAGTGCATTGCCCAAGCCATAAGCAAAGAACAACTTGGCCGCTGAAAAAACCACATCGGTGGACGTTAAACCCAATACGCCCTTGCCATACAACTGTGCGGTCCAATACAAGTTACCTTGGGTGTGAACAGTGCCTTTGGGCTTGCCTGTAGAGCCTGAAGAAAACAGCCAGAAGGCGGGCTCATCGGCATGTGTTTCTGCTGGCAAGCTGGGGCCTGTGCCTGCAGATAGAAAATCTTTGAAGTGTGTATGAACGGGTGGCAGGTCGCCTTCATGCCTTGATACCACCACATGCTTGATGCTCTTGGTGCCTTGAGAAATGGCGGTGCTCAAGGTGCCTAGCAGCGCTGACGACACCAAAGCCGCTTGCGCGCGGCTGTTGTTGATCATGAAGGCGTAATCTTCGGGGGTCAGCAGGGTGTTCACTGCAACGGGCACAACGCCGGCATACAAAGCACCCAAAAAGGACACCACCCAATCGGTACTGTCGTGCATTAACAATAGAACACGCTCTTCGCGCTTCAGGCCCAATTTTCGCAAACCAGCCGCACAGGCGCGAATTTGATCAGCCATGCCCCCATAGGTGAGCGAGCCCACATCGTCGATGAGTGCGGTCTTTTCTTTGCGGCTGTTGTTGGCTGCAATTAAGAACTGCGCAAAGTTAAATTGTGCTGGGGGTGCAGAAGGCAATGCCATGGCGATCTCCGTGTTCAGATCAAAATTTTTGATGTGTCTGCATTAAAACGCTTGGGCTTTCGCGCAACAAGCGGTATAAATGCACTATCTTGCTTGCGTTGGAGTATGCAATAAAGTGCATGTTTTGTGCGCACTTAATGTCTAGGGTTTTCCCTTGTTCTGAGTCCCTGAGTTTCGCAGGCCTCTTGTTTTTGGAGTTATCGGTGTCCGATTCATCGACCGCATTTGTTGAAGTTGGTGGCTCACTTGAGCCTCTGCGCAGCCCATTTTTAATGTCGCTGGGTGAGCGTGTGCGCAACTTGCGTTCGCGCAAAGGCATGACCCGAAAAGCCGTCGCCTTGGCTGCTGATGTGTCTGAACGCCATCTGGCAAATTTGGAATATGGCACCGGCAATGTTTCTGTTTTGGTCTTGCTGCAGGTGTCGCATGCATTGCAATGTTCTTTGGCAGAGCTGTTGGGCGACATCAGCACCAGCACA
>CAJCDH010000081.1 GCA_903961095.1 uncultured Burkholderiales bacterium
GGCAGTGCGGGCAAGGTGTGTTCCATGAGGGGTCCTTAGGTTATTGCAGGTTAAAAAAATGTTTCAGACATTTTAAGGGAGCGCGATGCCCCTTACCGTATTCAGGGTCACTGCAGTGTTAGCGGTGCTTTCAGACTGGGTGGGGCCGGGGCTCCTCATGCTGGGGTACCAGAAATCGTCGCCCGCCCCCCATGCCCCTCTCTCAAACCTTTCAGCCCCAATAGAAACCTAGGGCTAGCACTCTGTGCATTCAAGTAGGGAAGGGTGCACAATCGGAGCCCATGTTGATTCACCCTCAAATTAACCCCATTGCCTTGCAATTGGGCCCGGTCGCGGTTCACTGGTACGGCTTGACCTATTTGGCCGCCTTTGCATTGTTTTTCTTTTTGGCCACGCAAAGGCTGAAGCACCCCCCTTTTTCCCGCTTAACTCATTGGAAAGTTCGGGATGTTGAGGATATTTTGTTTGCAGGCGTATTGGGTGTTGTTTTGGGCGGTCGAATTGGGTATTGCCTGTTTTACCAACCGGCCTATTACTTTGCGCACCCCTTGGAGGTGGCTTACGTGTGGCAAGGGGGCATGAGTTTCCATGGTGGCTTGCTGGGCGTCATGGCGGCCATGGTTTGGTTTGCCAAAACGCGCCATCGGCCATTTTTTCAAGTCATGGACTTTGTAGCGCCTTGTGTGCCAACCGGATTGGCTGCTGGCCGAATTGGCAATTTCATCAACGGCGAGCTTTGGGGCCGACAGGCAGATCCCGACTTGCCTTGGGGCATGGTTTTTAGAGGTGCTGGCGAATTTTCGCGACACCCCTCTCAGCTCTATCAGTTTTTGCTAGAAGGCTTGCTGCTGTTTTTCATACTTTGGCTGTTTGCACGCAAAGACAGACCGCTTGGCCAAGTGTCTGCGGTGTTTTTGATAGGTTATGGTGTTTTCAGGTTTGTGGCTGAATTCTTCCGAGAACCCGATGCGCATCTGGGGCTGCTGTCTATGGGCATGAGTATGGGGCAATGGTTGTGTATACCCATGATTTTGGCTGGCACTTTTCTTTATATTGCCGTTAACAAGCCTAGCAATTCTTGATGGTGAGTATGATTTTGAACCTGAATCTTTGAGCTTTACTAAATTTATTGAAGGAGACAAAAATGCAACATTCTAAAAACCAATTTCAGCGCAGAAATGTTTTGCAATGGGCCGCTGGTGCATCCCTAGCCGCAGCGCTGCCTACTTGGGCACAGGCAACCTGGCCCACCAAACCCGTCAATATGATTGTTCCTTTTCCTGCGGGCGGTGGAACTGATGCCTTTGCAAGACCTTTGGCCGCTGTGTTTGCCAAGCTCACCGGCAAGCAACTC
Source organism: uncultured Burkholderiales bacterium (assembly GCA_903961095.1). Taxonomy (GTDB): domain Bacteria; phylum Pseudomonadota; class Gammaproteobacteria; order Burkholderiales; family Burkholderiaceae_C; genus Limnohabitans_A. The sequence continues at coordinate 1,355 of CAJCDH010000081.1, forward strand.
ATCATTGACAACAAGGGCGGAGCTGGCGGTACCTTGGGCGCTGGCGTAGCCGCCAAGTCGACCCCTGATGGCTACAACTATTTCATGGGTGCTGTGCATCACACCATTGCGCCTAGCATGTATGCCAAGCTGGACTACGATTTGGAGCGCGATTTGGTGCCGCTTGTTCTGGTGGCGGCCGTGCCACAAGTTTTGGTGGTCAATCCCAAAAAGGTGCCTGCCAACAACTTGAAAGAATTTTTGGATTTCGTGAAAAAAAATCCTGGCAAATTGAATTACGGCTCTGCTGGTGGTGGTACCTCGCACCATTTGGCCGGTGAGTTGTTCAAACTCCAAACACAAACATTTATCACACACATTCCCTACCGTGGCGCAGGACCTGCATTGCAAGATTTGATTGCTGGTAATGTCGACATGATGTTTGATGGCCTGGGTTCTTCTGCGGCACACATCAAAGGCGGCAGAATCAAAGCACTGATGGTTTCGGGTGCTAAGCGTAACCCCGCTTTTCCCGATGTGCCTTGTTCTTTGGAATTGGGCTTGCCAGAATACACAGTGAGCACTTGGTATGGCATCTGGGCTCCGAAAGGCACACCGGCCGAAGCTCAAGGTCGAATGATTGATGAAGTCCGCAAGGCCTGCCAAACGGATGATGCCAAGGCAGTCTGGGCTTCACAAGGCGCAGAGTTTCCCAACTTAACGGGCGCTCAATTTGACGCCTTCATCAAAACTGAATTACGCAAATGGAGCCAAGTGGTGAAAGCCTCTGGCGCAAAGTTGGATTGACGATGACACAAGGAAATTTGTTTGCAGCATTGAGAGCTGCATTCCCCTCCAATCTCGAGAGCATTGCGGTTGAAACCGATCATGGCTTGCACTACAGCTGGCGCGATTTAGAACGTGCCAGTGCCATGATCGCCAATTTGTTCGAGGGCTTGAAACTTCCCAAGGGCAGTCGGATTGCGGTTCAGGTTGAAAAGTCAGTAGAAGCCTTGATGCTGTATTTGGCCACTTTGCGTGCAGGCTATGTTTTCTTGCCTTTGAACACCGCCTACCAAAGTGCAGAGATTGAATATTTCATTGGTAACGCAGAACCCGCTGTGGTGGTTTGCTCTGGCAGCAACTTTGGTTGGGTTAGCAAGATTGCTTTCCAAGCAGGAACGCAACATGTGTTCACGCTCAACGACGATCGCACAGGGACCCTGCTAGAACGCGCTGTGCATCAAAAAGATCAGCACAAAATTGCTGTTAAAAATACAAACGATTTGGCCGCTATTTTGTACACCAGCGGTACCACCGGTCGTAGCAAAGGCGCCATGCTGACGCATGGCAACATGCTGAGCAACGCGCAAACGCTCAAGACCTATTGGGGTTGGAAAAAAGGCGATGTGCTAATTCATGCGCTGCCCATTTTTCATGTGCATGGTTTGTTTGTGGCCATTCATGGTGCGCTTATCAATGGCAGCAAAATGATTTGGCTGGCCAAGTTCGACCCCAAATTTGTCATTGCCAAAATGCCAGAGGCCACAGTGTTCATGGGCGTGCCTACACTTTATGTGCGCATGCTGGCAGAGCCTGCGCTTAACAGGCAAGCTGTGCGCAACATGCGATTGTTCATTGCAGGCTCTGCGCCATTGCTCATTGAAACATTTACCGAATGGCACCAGCGCACAGGCCATACCATATTAGAGCGTTACGGCATGAGCGAAACAGTCATGCTCACCTCCAACCCTTATGCGACTGACAAACGTCACAGTGGGCAAAGTGAACGCCGCGGTGGTACGGTGGGTTTTCCATTGCCGGGTGTTAAATTGCGGGTTCAGGGCGACGATGGCAAGAACCTGCCAGTGGGCGAAATAGGCAACATTCAGGTCAAAGGCCCCAATGTGTTTCAAGCTTACTGGCGCATGCCTGAGAAAACCAAAGAAGAATTTACCGCAGACGGTTTTTTCAAAACAGGTGATGTGGGCAAGTTTGATGAGCGGGGCTACGTCACCATTGTGGGCCGCAGCAAAGATCTGATTATCAGTGGCGGATACAACGTGTACCCCGCTGAAATTGAAGGCTACATCAACGAGATGACAGGCGTTGCTGAAAGTGCTTTGGTGGGGGTGCCCCATCCAGATTTTGGTGAGGTGGGAGTGGCAGTGGTCATTGCCAAGCCAGGTGCGCAGTTAAATGCTGAGCACATCATTGCCAATTTGAAATCTCAATTGGCCAATTTCAAAATACCCAAAAAGTGTTTCGTGGTGCAAGAACTTCCACGAAACACCATGGGCAAAGTGCAGAAAAATTTATTGCGCGATCAGCACAAGAATTTATTCTTAGCGTAAAACCAAAACAGGAACATGGCAGTGTGTGAGCACCTGCTGTGTCTCACTGCCTAAGAGCAAACGCTTGATACCTTTGCGGCCATGAGAGGCCATGACGACCAAGTCGGCTTTGTGTTTTTTAGCGGCTGCAATGATGGCGTCTGACACAATGTCGGAGCGGCTCACAATGGCTTTGGCTTTGACACCCTTGGTGCCAGCCGATTTTTGAACCGCATCGACTGCAGCTTGTGCTTCTTCTGCCCACTGTGCTTCAATGCGCGCAACATCTTTGGCATTCAAAGGAATGCTGCCTTCAAAATAAGATTGTGGATAACGGGGAACCACCTTCAGCGCAATGAGCTCAGCGCCGCAAGTAGCGGCAAGGCCAATGGCGCTTGCCACGGCTTTTTTACTCAAAGTTGAGCCATCGGTGGCAACAAGAATTCGTTCATACATGGTGTGCTCCTTTTGTGAATCGATGCATTGAGCTTAAAACTCTGAAATCTCTGTGCCTTGATCTGGATCAAGTTTCATGCAAGCTCGATGACTTATCTTCAATGCATGTCAAGTCAAGCACTCACTGCAGATATCGAGGCCTTGTCCTCGCAGTGGTCCTTGCTAGATCAAGCGCCAGAGTGGTCAAATTTCAGCCAAGAAAATGAACTAAGCCCCAACACATGGACTTCCAGCGTGGTGTTTGAGGGGATGCACTGCACAGCTTGCGCCATCAACATTGAAGATGCTTTGTTGGCAGTGCCTGGCGTGGCGTCTGCGCAAATTAGTGCCGCCAGTCACCGCGGCCGAATTGTGTGGTCAGCCGATACCACCAAGCCCTCCGATTGGATAAAGGCTGTCGCTAAGTTGGGTTACAAAACAGTGCCTGCCAACGATGCCTTGGCCAATGAAGTGAGGCGTGAAGATGCCCGAAAAATGTTGTGGCGCTTAGGTGTGGCAGGGCTTTGCATGATGCAAGTCATGATGTATGCCACGCCGGTTTACATGAGCGATCCGCAAGATATGGCGCCCGACATGGTTCAACTTTTACGCTGGGCTTCGTGGGTTTTGTCTTTGCCGGTTTTGTTTTTTTCTTGCATGCCATTTTTTGCTGCGGCCTTGAGGGATTTGAAGCAAAGAAAAATCTCTATGGACTTGCCTGTGGCCATTGGCATGTGGGTCACCTTTGGCATCAGCACGGTGGGCACATTTGAGCCAACAGGAACTTTTGGTGCTGAGGTTTATTTTGATTCCTTCACCATGTTTGTTTTTTTTCTACTCATGGGGCGTTGGTTGGAGCTCAGGCTGCGCGATCAAACAGCCGGCGCTTTAGAGGCTGTCATGAACCGATTGCCCGACGTTGTGCACCGCAAAACCGACAAGGGCGAGTGGGCCATGACCACCTTGCGGCATTTGAAAATCTCTGACGTGATTCAAGTCAGAGCTGGCGAGGGGTTTGCTGCAGATGGCCGCATCGTCAAAGGTGAAACACAAGTCGATGAAGCTTTATTGACAGGGGAATCTAGACCTCTAGGCAGAGCGATGGGTGCCCATGTGTTGGCCGGTAGTTTGAACCTCACTGCCACGGTAGAAGTGCAAGTTTCATCCTTGGGCAAGCAAACCAAATTTGGTCAAATGGTGGCGCTGATGGACAGCGCCAGTATTTCTAAACCCAGCATGGCTCTTTTGGCCGATAGGGTGGCCAAGCCCTTTTTGTGGGGTGTGCTTTTGGCTGCTGCTTTAGCGGCGGCATGGGGTTGGCAACAAAGCCCTGCACATGCGCTCATGGTTGCGGTATCGGTGCTGATAGTGACTTGCCCATGTGCCTTGTCTTTGGCCACGCCTGCTGCCATGTTGTCGTCTGCTGGCGCACTGGCCAAAGGCGGAGTTTTGTTGCGTAGACTTCAGGCTTTACAAGCATTGGCCAGCATCGATACAGTCATTTTTGACAAAACGGGTACGTTGACCAATGAGAATTTCAGCTTGCACCATGTGAGCACCCGAAAAGGTGTGACCGATTCGCAAGCCTTGCAATGGGCTGCGGCTTTGGCCGATCACTCTTTGCATCCTGTGTCTAGGGCCTTGGTGAAGGCGCAGTCGCCTAACAAGCCTGCCTTGTGGCAATTGGAAAACATTCAAGAATTTTCAGGGCAGGGCGTTCAAGCC
>CAJCDH010000082.1 GCA_903961095.1 uncultured Burkholderiales bacterium
GTGACAAGCCTTTGGCCCAACTGTGAATACCTGCCTTGGCGCAGAAAGCACCATTCACATGATCAGGTTCGCTCTTGCCAGTGATGTTGATGATGCGGCCCCATTTGCGCGCAATCATTTGATCGATGAGGGCATCTGCCACTTGGCGTGGGCGGTGAAAGTTCAAGGTGATGGCTTCTTGCCAAGCTTCTTCACTCACATGCAAATCTTTGAAGCTGCGTGAGCCGCCAGCGTTGTTGACCAAGATGTCGACATGGCCCAAACCTTGAATGGCGGCGGCCGTGAGTTTGGCGGCGGCGTCTTCAGGGTAAAGATCTGATTCGATGATCACGGGTCGATGGCCACCGGCAGCCACAATTTCATCGGCCACTTCTTGCAACTTGTCTGCGCGGCGTGCTGAGATGGCCAGTTTCACGCCTTCTGCGGCCAACGCCTTGGCAATGCCGCGACCAATGCCTACGCTTGCGCCTGTGACCAAGGCCGTTTTATTCTGCAGTTGCAAATCCATGATGTATCTTTTCAATGAATGTCTGGGTGATGACCCTCACTTTAACTTCACAAACGGCTTCTGGACCAATCTTTGAAGGATTGGGGTATCAAAAAAATTGACGCGTTGAACATTGGCGCCTGAAATGCGGGCCATGTGGAATCTTTCGGCCACATCTGGAAATCTGGCCACGGCGGCCCATGGCAGCATTGTGCCAGTGATGCCGCTTAAGTAGATGCAGAGGCTGTGGTGCTGCAAGGCGCGGCGTCTGGCACGCCCAACTTGCGCAACATCCAACCCATTGGGCACACATTGCTAAAACCAAACTGAAACAAATTGACACCCACAAATGCGGTGAATGCCAAAGCCCAAGAGCTGACAAACAGCGGACTGCCCTCGATGCCCAAAGCGAGCGAAATCAAGATAAAAATGCCAGCAAAAATGCGGATGTAACGTTCAACGGTCATACAGACTCCTTAGGTTTAAACAACGAGAAATACAAAACAGGAATGACCACCAAGGTGAGCAGGGTGGAAACCAAAATCCCGAAGATGAGCGACACAGCCAAGCCATTGAAAATAGGGTCGTCCAAAATAAAGAATGCGCCAATCATGGCGGCCAAGCCTGTGAGAACAATGGGTTGCGCGCGCACTGCGGCCGACTGAATGACTGCTTCTTTGAAGTCCATGCCTTGCGCCACTTGAAGTTCAATGAAGTCGACCAACAAAATGGAGTTGCGCACAATGATGCCCGCCAAGGCAATCATGCCAATCATGCTGGTGGCGGTGAACTGGGCGTTGAGCAAAGCATGGCCTGGCATGACGCCAATCATGGTGAGGGGAATGGGCGCCATGATCACCAAAGGCGTGAGATAGCTTTTGAACTGCGCCACCACCAAGAGGTAAATCAGAATCAGGCCCACACCATAGGCGGTGCCCATGTCGCGGAAGGTTTCGTAGGTGATTTGTGATTCACCATCCCACTTCACTGCGTATTCTCGGTAGGTGTCGCTCGGTTGTTGAATCCAGTACTCACCCAACTCGCCTTGACCTGGCAAGGCAGCTTCTTTCAAGTGGCTTCGAATGCCAAACAAACCATACAGGGGCGAGTCTTGTGAACCTGCCATGTCACCCATCACATAACTGACGGGCAACAAGTCTTTGGTGAACAAGGGTTTTTGAATGATGCCCATTTTCACTTCGACCAACTCAGACAAAGGCACCATTTGACCGTTGGCAGCACGCATAGGCAAAGCCAACACATCTTTCAAACCCATTTGCGATTGAAGGGGCAATTGCAACCTGACGGGCACAGGCAGTTTGCTGTTGCCATCGTGCAGGTAAGTAGCGTCAGCGCCTTGCAGGGCACCTTGCACCGTTTGGGCAATGGCACTGACCGAAATTCCCAAAGTTTCGGCGCGTTGTCTACGCACTTGCAACCACTGGCGCGGCGCGTCGGCCTTGAGCGACGTGTCAATGCCGACGATGCCTGGTGTTTGAGAAAATGCTTTGGCCACATTGGCGGCCAAGGCCTGACGACCCGTTTCATCGGGGCCATAAATTTCAGCCACCAATGGACTCATCACGGGTGGGCCGGGCGGCACTTCGACCACCTTGATGTTGGCGCCATGAACCAGCGCAATCTTTTCAAGCTGGGGGCGCAAGCCTTGTGCAATGGCATGGCTCTTTTCTGAGCGCTGGTGCTTGTCTACCAAATTGACTTGCAAGTCGCCTTGTTCGGCATCAGCTCGCAAATAGTATTGCCGCACCAAACCGTTGAAAGTAATGGGGCTGGCGGTGCCGGCATACGTTTGCACGTCTAGCACTTCTTTTTGCTTGGCCAAAAATACGCCCATCTCATGCAGCGCAGCGGCTGTATTTTCAAGCGGTGTGCCAGCAGGCATGTCGACCACCACTTGAAATTCGCTCTTGTTGTCAAAGGGCAGCATTTTCAATATGACCCATTGCATGCCTGCCAATCCCACTGACAAGGCCATGGCCAACAAGATGCCGCCCAAAAGTTTCCAGCGCTGACGACTGCTGTCAAGAAAGGGGCGCAAGATGCGGCCAAAAAATGCTGGCAAGCGTGCGGCCAAACCTGTAGCGGCGGGCTGGACCGTGTGCGCGACATGCGCTGTAGCACCGTGATGCGACTTCATCCACTTCAAGGCCAACCAAGGTGTGACGGTGAAAGCAATCAACAAAGACAGCGCAATGCCCAAGCTGGCATTGATAGGAATGGGGCTCATGTAGGGGCCCATGAGGCCCGACACAAACGCCATGGGCAGCAAGGCTGCTATCACGGTGAGCGTGGCCAAGATGGTAGGGCCACCCACTTCATCGACAGCGGCTGGAATGATGTCCTTCAAAGATTTTTCGGGGTACAACTGTTGATGACGGTGAATGTTTTCCACCACCACAATGGCATCGTCTACCAAAATGCCAATTGAGAAAATAAGCGCAAACAAACTGACCCGGTTGAGCGTGAAGCCCCAAGCCCAACTGGCAAACAAGGTGGCAGTGAGGGTCAAAATAACAGCACCACCCACGATCACAGCTTCGCGTTTGCCCAAAGCCAAGCCCACCAGCAAAATCACTGACGCAGTTGCGAAGGCTAATTTTTGAATCAGCTTGTTGGCTTTTTCAGCAGCGGTCTCGCCATAGTCACGTGTGATGGTGGCCTCAATGCCTTGAGGCAGCACGGTGTTGCGCAATTGCTCAACGCGAGCCCGCACAGCACGGGCCACATCAACGGCGTTTTCACCAGGCTTCTTGGTCACCGTCATGGTCACAGCGGGATACATTTGGCCACTGAGTTCTGCGTTGTTGCCACTGCCGGGCATGTAACTCACGTACTGCTGCGCCTGCTGTGCACCTTCTTCAATCTGTGCCACTTCTTTCAAATAAATGGGCTTGCCTGCGTGCACGCCCACCACCACATCGGCCACGTCTTTGGCGGATTCAAAAAAGTAGCCTGTTTCAATGCTGATGCGCTGAGCACTGGCACTGTCACTGTCAGGGTTCATCACATAGCCTGAGGGCGCACTTGCATTGGCGCCTGCCAAAGCCGCTCGCAGGCTCAGCATGTCCAGACCACGATCACGCATGCGTGTCGGATTCAAGTTGACTTGCACGGCCCGGCCCGGCCCGCCGATGGTCTGCACTTCTCGCGTGCCTTTGACTTGCTTCAAATCCATCTCTAGGCTACGCGCCACACGCTCAAGTTCTAAAGCTGATGGCGCATCTTTGCCCCACAAAGTGACCGCCAACACGGGTACATCGTCAATGCCTTTGGGTTTGACAATGGGTGCCAAGGTGCCCAAATCGCGAGGCAACCAATTTTGATTGGCGTTGAGCACGTCATACAAACGAACCAAAGCCTCGGTTCGTGGCACGCCTACTTTGAACTGCACCGTTAGCACCGCCATGCCAGGACGCGATACTGAATACGTGTGATCAATGCCCGCAATTTGCCCCAGCACTTGCTCTGCTGGCATCGCCACCTTGCTCTGCACGTCGGCACTGCTGGCTCCCGGAAAAGGAATCAGCACATTGGCCATGGTCACATTGATTTGTGGCTCTTCTTCGCGCGGCGTGACCAGCACTGCAAACAAGCCCATCAGCAAAGCCACAATGGCCAGCAGGGGTGTGAGCGCATTGTTTTGAAACTTGGCGGCCAGCTGACCCGCAATGCCAAAACTGCGTATTTTTTTATCGGTCTGCATGTGCGCCTTTCATGCCGGCTTGCACAGCATCCACAGCAATCAACTCGCCTTCTTTCAGTCCAGCCCAAATTTCGACGCCAGAAGTACCATGGTCAGCACCTATGCGCACTAACTTCATCGCAAAGCCATTCTCTTGTGCCACATAGACCGCTGTGATTTCACCTCTGCGCAAGACGGCTGCAGAGGGCACTAGGCCTTTGGCTTGCGAAGATCCGGCCATCCGCACTCGCACTTGTTGACCTGGCACAGCCTTAGCCGCTGCGCCTGCAATAGGTAAATCGAGTTTGATGCCAATGGTTTGGCTGACGCCATCGGCGTTGGGCATGATTTGCATTGACACAGGTTTGACCATGTCGCTGCCTATCCGTATTTGAATGTCTTGCAGTTGAGGCAATGCATTTTTTTCGGATGCAGGCCACTGCATCACCACGCGCAATGGCAGCGGTGCATAGACCGTCATGAGTGGCCTGCCTGGCATGGCCAAGTCACCCGTTTGTGCAGAGGTTTCTAAGACCCATGCTTCATAGGGCGCTGTGACTTTAGAAAATGACTGCGTCACTTTGGCTTGCTCGCTTGCTGCACCCGCACTGTCACGTCCTGCTTTGGCTGCTTTGTATTGCGACTCTGCCAAATCTAATGCGGCCGAACTTACAAAGCCCTGCACTTTCAAATCCTGTGTTCTTTTGAGTGCTATTTGCAACTGACGCAGTTCTGCATCACTTTGTTGCAACTGAGCTTGGCTTCTCATGACACCAGTTTGCGTTTCCCGGTCATCGATGCTGGCCAATACTTGACCCGCCCTGACGCGATCGCCCGCTTTGACATTCAAACTGACAACTCTTCCAGCAATCTGCGACGACAAGGTGCTTTGTTTGACAGCTTCAATCAAGCCGTCCATTTCAGTGAAGTTGGCGACTGATTTTTGACCGGCAGCAATGACCTTGACTGCAGGCCCATTCGCATTCACTGCAGTTTGAGTTTGGCCCTGTAGAGCTGTCAAAGCCAAGCCCAACGACAGGGCAACGCGAATTGGCCAAGTTGACGTCGTCACACGCGCTTGATGGCGGCCCAATGATTGAATTTTCTTTTTCATGTCGTCTCCAACGAAAGTCACACTTTAACACATACCCCATGGGGTATGCAAATGCATGCAAAAAAGCCTGTAGGTCTTACAGGCTTTTGGGTTGGTTTAACTGCGAATGGGGCTTAGAACGGAATGTCGTCGTCCATGTCGTCAAAACCACTGGCAGGCTTGGCAGCTGCTGCAGGGCGGTTGGCAGGTGCGCTGGCCGCTGGCCGTGGGGCCGCTGCGGGGCGACGCGCTGGTGCGCCGCCGTCTTCATCGGCACCAGCAGGGCCGCCCATGCCTTCACGGCCACCTAACAATTGCATTTCGGTCGCAATGATGTCGACGGTGTTTTTCTCAACGCCAGCTTGGTCGGTGTACTTGCCGTATTTCAGGCGGCCTTCAATGTAAATGGGGCGGCCTTTTTTGACGTACTCGCCAGCAATTTCAGCCAAGCGGTCATAAAAAGTAACGCGGTGCCACTGCGTATCTTCAACGGTTTCGCCAGACGTGCGGTCTTTGCGGCGACTGGTGGTGGCAATGCTGATATTGGCCACGGCCTGGCCAGAGGGCAGGTAACGAATTTCGGGATCACGGCCGCAGTTGCCGATCAGAATAACTTTGTTGACGGATGCCATGTTTGTTTCCTTGAAATCTCTTTGGATGAATAGATGCAATTATGCTTGTTAGCGGGCAGGTGCCTCAATGGGTTCCATGAACCATGCAACCAAAAGCCAGACCAGCGTGGCTAGACCACAAACCCCAAACAAAACCTGAGCACCACCCGATTTCATCAGGGCGCCACCTAGCGCACCCCCCACAAAAAAGCCCAAGGACTGCAAGGTGTTGTAAAAGCCCATGGCCATGCCGCGCGCGTGCGGCGGGGCGCCGCGAGAAGCGATGCTAGGTTGACAGGCTTCCAAAATATTGGAAGCAGAAAAGAAGACACACAAAATTCCAGCAATGCACCACAGCTGGGGCGTACCGCCAGAGACCAAGGCCAAGCTGAACATGACCAGCGCAATCACCAGCGCGGCGCTCAGGAAGACCGCACGCAAGTAGCCCTTTCTCTCAAGCGGAAAAAGCGTTTTGCCCATGACCAAGAAGCCAAACAACACAGCCGGAAGGTAGATCCACCAGTGATGCTCTTTGGGCAAGCCCGCATCCACCAGCATTTGAGGAACGGCCACCCACATGGCCAAAAGGACGGCATGAAGCACAAACACCCCCAAGTTGTTGCGCAGGGAGGGAATGTGAGTTAGAACTTCCTTCAAACTGCCTTTGGGCACCACTGTTTGCTTCGCAGGCTCCGGTGGAACTCCCCAAATGACCACGGCCACACCGCCAAAAGCCAAAATCCCTGTCAGCACAAACAAGCCAGGCAATCCTGAGATGCTGTTGAGGGCTGGTGCCAAAACCAGAGACAGAGCGAACATCAGGCCAATGCTGGCGCCAATCAAGGCCATGGCCTTGGTTCTGACCAAATCGCGAGTTTGATCGGCCAACAAAGCCGTGACCACGGCAGAGACTGCGCCCGCCCCTTGTAAAGATCGCCCAATGAGCAAGCCATACAAGCTGTCTGCTGCGGCTGCCCAAAAACTGCCCAAAGCCAGAATCAGGAGGCCAAACACAATGACTTTTTTGCGGCCTAGCTTGTCGGAAGCCGCACCAAACGCCAACTGCAGTGCCCCCTGTGTCAGGCCATAAATGCCCATGGCCAGACCCACAAGGCTAGGATCGTCGCCCCCAGGGTAATGAGCGGCCTCAATGGCAAATACGGGCAAAACCAAGAACAAACCCAACATGCGCAAGCCATAGATAGCCGCCAATGAAATGCTGGAGCGCTTCTCCAAGGAGGTCATCAGCGAGGCATTCAAAGCCTCTGCGGGTTCGGAAGGCGAGACAGGGGTAGGGTTAGGTGATGCGTTCATAAGAATAAGCTAGAACTTAGATTGTCCCTGATTCAGGGAGGGATCTCAAATCGCGAATAAGCTCAAGCTACCGACAAATTTGCATATTTAACGTTAATATTCGTCCGTTCAGATTTTTAGCAACTTCATTGGAGATTTTTATGAAACAAACTAACCGTCGCGTTTTCATGATGCAAGTGGCATTGGGTGGTACAGCCTTGGCTGCCCAGCAAGCCATGGCTCAAGCCTTGGTCAATGAAAAAGACCCACAAGCTGCTGCGCTGGGCTATGCGGCCGACACCACCAAGGTTGATGCCAAAAAATTCCCTAAGCACGCGGCCGCACAAAAATGCAACAACTGTGCTTTGTACCAAGGCAAGGCCACGGACGCAGCAGGCGGTTGCCCCCTGTTTGCAGGCAAGCAAGTCCATGGCAATGGCTGGTGTTCAGCTTACGCCAAAAAAGCCTAAGCCATCCCACTGCAAAGGATTCGACGCCTTGGGCGGCCAAGCGTTGATCCCACATCAAGCCAGCGAATGCTGGCTTTTTTCATGGCGGCTTGACAAACATGATTGCCAAGAGTGGGGGTAGCTGACAGGCTGCCATTCTTTAGCGATAATCGAGGGTTTTGTCTGGCACCTCGATTTTGAACGCTCCAAACGCCCCCGCAAGTCTTACTGAACTGGAAACTGCCAGGGAAAAAGTTCGTCTTTTAGAAGCCGCTTTGGCCACCGCGCGCTTAGAGGCCGGTCTTTCTGCACAGCCCCACCCTGGCGCTTTAAAGCTTGAAGGCGCCTATTTGGCCAGCGCTCTGCGCCAAACACACATCAGCGTTCGCGGTGCTCGCACCCACAATCTCAAAAATATCGACCTTGATATTCCGCGCAACCAACTGGTGGTCATCACCGGCCTTAGCGGTTCGGGCAAATCGAGTTTGGCCTTCGACACCTTGTATGCTGAAGGTCAACGCCGCTATGTCGAAAGCTTGTCCGCCTATGCGAGGCAGTTTTTGCAACTGATGGACAAGCCCGATGTGGATTTGATCGAAGGCCTGTCGCCCGCCATCTCCATTGAACAAAAAGCCACCAGCCACAACCCCCGCTCTACCGTGGGCACCGTGACAGAAATTCACGACTATTTGCGCCTGCTGTTTGCACGCGCTGGCACACCTTATTGCCCCGATCACAACTTGGCACTGCAAGCACAAACCGTGAGCCAAATGGTCGACGCTGTTTTGGAGTTGCCCGAAGACACGCGCCTCATGATCGTCGCACCCATTGCGCGTGAACGCAAAGGCGAGTTCGAAAAAGTATTCGAGCAAATGCAAGCGCTGGGCTATGTGCGTTTTCGCATCAATGGTCAAACCTATGACGTAGAAGATTTACCCACGCTCAAGAAAAACGAGAAGCACGACATCGATGTGGTGGTGGACCGCCTCAAAATTCGCCATGAGGCCGAGGCGCCTGCACGCGATGCTCTGCGCCAGCGCATAGCCGAAAGTTTTGAAGCGGCCTTAAGGCTGGCAGAACAGCGTGCAGTAGCCGTTGAAATGGACACTGGCAAAGAGCATCTGTTCAACGCTAAATTTGCCTGCCCTGTTTGCCATTATTCAATTGCAGAACTTGAGCCGCGTTTGTTCTCCTTCAATTCGCCCATGGGCGCCTGCACCACTTGCGATGGTCTGGGCACCACCGAAGTGTTTGACATTGACCGGGTGGTGGCCTTCCCCAGTTTGAGCTTGGCCAGCGGCGCCATCAAGGGCTGGGACAGGCGCAATGGTTTTTACTTCAGCATGCTCGAGAGCTTGGCCAAGCATTACGCGTTTGATGTGGAAGCGCCCTTCGAATCTCTGCCAGACGCAGTGCGTCAAAGCATTTTGTGGGGGTCGGGCGAAGAAGACATCAAGTTCAGTTACATCATGGAATCGGGCGCGTCCAAGGGCAAAAAGGTTGCCAAAAAGCACCCCTTTGAAGGCATCATTCCCAACCTCACACGGCGCTACAAAGAAACCGATTCGAGCGTGGTGCGCGAAGACTTGGCGCGCATGCGCAGTCACCATGCTTGTGCAGATTGCAATGGCACCCGATTGCGCCGAGAAGCTCGCCATGTGCGGGTCGGCGAGGGCTCGCAGGCGCGCGCCATTTATGAAGTGAACCACGTCACTTTAGGGGAAGCCCAAAGCTACTTCCAAAGCTTGAAACTGCATGGCGCCAAAGCCGAAATTGCCGACAAGGTGGTCCATGAAATTGGCTCGCGCTTGAAGTTCTTGAACGATGTGGGCCTGAACTATTTAAGCCTTGACCGAAGTGCCGACACCTTGTCGGGTGGCGAGTCACAACGCATTCGATTGGCCAGCCAAATTGGCTCTGGTCTCACGGGCGTGATGTATGTGCTAGACGAGCCCAGCATTGGTCTGCACCAACGCGACAACGACCGCCTCATTGGTACACTGAAACACTTGCGCGACATTGGCAATAGCGTACTGGTGGTCGAGCATGACGAAGACATGATCCGCATTGCCGACCATGTGATTGACATGGGCCCAGGCGCTGGTGTGCACGGTGGCCGCGTCATGGCACAAGGCACCTGCGCAGATATTTTGTTGGCCCCAGATTCATTGACTGGTCAATACTTGTCGGGCCGAAAAGCGATTCAGGTTCCCGCCAAACGCCATGCGCCAGGCAAAGACTTTATTGAGATTGTGGGCGCACAAGGACACAATTTGAAGAACGTGCGAGCGGCATTTCCTGTCGGGCTTTTAACCTGTGTCACCGGTGTATCGGGCTCTGGTAAATCTACCTTGGTCAACGAAACTTTGTACACCGCCGCAGCGCGCAGCATTCACCGTGCGCACGATGAACCTGCAGCCCATGAAGACATCTTGGGTCTTTACCATTTCGACAAGGTCATCAACGTCGACCAATCCCCCATTGGCCGCACACCTCGCAGCAACCCTGCCACCTACACCGGCTTGTTTACGCACATTCGCGATCTCATGACTGAAGTGCCTGCAGCGCGAGAACGTGGTTATGGCCCGGGCCGCTTCAGCTTCAATGTGAACGCTTCGAACGGCGGCGGGCGCTGTGAAGCTTGCCAAGGTGACGGTATGGTGAAAGTGGAAATGCACTTCCTGCCCGACGTGTATGTGCCTTGCGATGTGTGTCACGGCCAACGCTACAACCGCGAAACTTTGGAAATTTTGTACAAAGGCAAAAACATTGCCCAAATGTTGGACATGACGGTTGAGGCAGCATTTGAGTTCTTCAATGCCGTACCGGCCATTGCGCGAAAACTGCAAACTTTGCTTGATGTCGGTTTGAGTTATATCCGTTTAGGGCAAGCCGCCACCACCTTGTCGGGCGGTGAAGCACAGCGTGTGAAATTGGCATTGGAGTTGTCCAAGCGCGACACCGGCCGCACACTCTATATTTTGGACGAGCCCACCACCGGCTTGCACTTTGCCGACATTGCCTTGTTGCTCAAAGTCCTGCACCAGCTGCGCGATGCGGGCAACACCATTGTGGTCATAGAGCACAATCTCGATGTGATTAAAACTGCCGATTGGTTGATCGATATGGGCCCCGAAGGCGGCTCTGGCGGTGGCACTGTGGTGGGTGTAGGAACACCCGAAACGCTGGCACAAAATACAGCCAGCTTTACCGGTCGGTATTTGAAACGTCTTCTGGAAAAATAAGTGCTGCTTGACGGTTGTCAATGCGCATGCTGATCACCGCGCAAACTTGATCAAGTTTGCGCAGCAGCTCTTAAAACATCGCGCGTGCGCATGGCTTCTAGGCGTGCTGCTTGCGCAAAATCATTCGCCGAAGACGCATACAAAATAGCGCGCGAAGAACTCACAATGACGGCGCCGGTGGTCACACCTTGGGTGTGTTTGTAACCGGCCTTGATGGTGGCCACAGCATCGCCGCCTTGTGCGCCCACACCCGGAATGAGCAGAGGCAAGGTCGGCGCCAAGCTTCGCACTCGTTCAATTTCAGCTGGGTAAGTTGCGCCGACCACCAAACCCAATTGGCCGTTCAAGTTCCAAGGGCCTTGGGCCAACTTCGCAACATGTTCGTACAACAAAGGCTGCCCCTCGACAGAAGCCAAGCGTTGGTTTTGCAAATCGTCACCGCCCGGATTGGATGTGCGGCACAAAAGAAAGGCGCCTTTGCCGTGGTATTTCAAGTAAGGCTGTACCGAGTCAAAGCCCATGAAGGGCGATAGGGTGACTGCATCTGCACCATAGCGCTCAAACGCTTCTTTGGCATATTGCTCGGCAGTGGCCCCAATATCGCCCCGTTTGGCGTCCAAAATGACGGGTACATGCGGCGTATTGCGGCGCATGTGTTCCATCAGTTTTTCCAATTGGTCTTCTGCGCGGTGCGCTGCAAAGTAAGCAATTTGGGGTTTGAAGGCAATGGCCAAGTCGGCTGTCGCATCGACAATCTGCGCACAAAAATCATAAATTTTGCTGGCATCGCCCTTCATGCCCGCGGGAAACTTGCCGGGTTCAGGGTCGAGGCCCACACACAACAGGGAGCCGTTTTGGCGCTCTGCGCCTTGCAGTTGTTCTAAGAAGGTCATGCTCAGATTTTAAAGGCTCAAGCTGCAAGACCCAAGCGCTCGGCCTATTTCATGATTTGGCACTAAGATCAGCCCAATGCATTCACTTACAAAACGCCAATGGTTGCTGTTGGTGCTTCTCACCCTCGTTTGGGGCCTGAACTGGCCTGTTTTGAAGCTTGGTGTCACAGGGTTTCCTCCGCTGACCTTTCGAATGCTTTGCTTGCTCATTGGCACACCCGTGTTGGGCTTGGGCCTTTTGGCCATGAAGGTCCCATTTAAGGTTCCAAGGCAATACTGGCGTGAATTATTGGTGCTGGCTATCTTTAACATGTTCATTTGGCACGCATTGATCATCTTGGCTGTGCAGTATTTGACCAGTGGCAGGTCAGCCATTTTGGGTTACACCATGCCCATCTTCTCGGCCCTGATCGGTGCGTTTGTCTTTCACAATCAACTGTCTAAGCGCGCTTGGGGTGGTGTGTTTGCCGCTGCGCTTGGGGTATTTCTTTTGCTTTGGCACGAAATCGCCAACCTCTCTGGCAAACCGCTTGGCGTGTTGCTGGCCTTGGTGTCTGCAAGCACTTGGGCCTTGGGCACACAAATGCTGCGCAGAACCACCATTCCTTTGCCAACCCTCACCTTGTCTTTTTGGATGACCGCCATGACCACCTTGGTCATGATGGTGTTGGCCTTTGTATTTGAGTCGGGCAGGTGGCAAGAACCAAATCCCACACATTGGGCCGCCATTCTCTTCAACGCCTTTTTGGTGTTTGGCTTTGCGCATGCTGCCTGGTTTTATTTGGCGCGCGGACTCCCCCCCGTGGCCTCCACCTTGAGTGTCATGATGATTCCCATTTTGGGCGTGTTTAGCGGCGCTTGGGCTTTGAATGAAATACTGCATTGGCAAGACTGGGCGGCGATGGGCTTGATGGTGGTGTCGATCGCGAGCGTGCTTTGGCCTTCACGGCCAGCGAATGCCGTCAAAACGGAACAAGCCTAAATTAGCGCAGAGGACTTGGCCATTGAAACCCGCTTGAGCCTTAGACGCTTGAGCCTTAGACGCTTGAAGGCCTGACCAAACTGGCAGCCCAACACAAATCGGCCCAAGCCTTGGCTTTGTCGGCTTGATTGCGAAGCAGGTAGGCAGGCGGATAAGTGACCACCACCGGGACACCTTGAAAACTTTGCACTTGTGAGCGCAACTTGCCCAAAGGCTCTGCACTTTGCAAAAGCGCCAAGGCAGCTGTTCTGCCCATGGCCAATATCACCTTGGGTTGGACCAGTGCAACTTGTCGCGCCAAATAAGTGGCGCAATGCGACACCTCCACTTGGCTGGCATTGCGACCCGAGGGGGTTCGACATTTCAAAGCGTGGGTTAAATAAACTTGATCACGTGTCAGACTGAGCGCCTTCAACATGTTGTCTAGCAATTGGCCTGCCGGTCCCGCAAAACTTCGTGCCTCTTTGTCTTCCTCTTCACCTGGCGCATCGCCCACAATCATCCAATCTGCTGAAACCAAGCCATCTCCCAAAATGGCTTGCTGGCGAGATTGGCTTAGGCCGCAACCCGTGCAAGTAGCAACCGCCGGCTGCAGTTGCGCCCAATCCATGCTGGCAATGCCCGCGGGCAATTGCGAGATATCTACAATGGGAACCGACAGCATTTGCGGTGCACCTGAGGCAGCAGGGGCAACTGAAGTAGACATTGCGACAAGGTGGGCGGCAGGCGGTGCAGCAGTTTGTGTGGCACCCGACAAGGGCTCAGGCAAAACACTTGCAGTTTGCGGCATCCAAACACGCACGCCCATTTCCGCCAACATGGCGCGTTGGCGATCGTCCAGTTCAAAACGCGTGGCGCTCTTGTCCATGGGAACAGTTGAGTCTTCAGTCATTGCTTAGCTTGTGAGGGGCATGCTCATCACCACCGCAGACTCTCGGGTGGTTCGGCCTGCAGGATAGTAATCTTTTCTCAGACCCACTTGATGAAAGCCCAAACTTTTGTACAAATTCAAGGCGGGTGCATTGCTTTCACGCACTTCAAGCCATAGCCAGCTTGCGCCATGGGTTTCTGACCATAAGCGCAATGACTGCATCAAACAGCGCGCCCAACCTTGGCGCTGAAAAACTGGCGCCACCGTGATGTTGAGCAAATGAACTTCGTCAATGACTTTCATGGCAACAAAGTAGCCCACCAATTGATCACCGGCCACCAAGCGGTGCGCCACATAACCAGCCTTCAAGGCATCTTTGAAATTGCCCAGTGTCCAAGGATGGCTGTAGGCTGATTGCTCAACAGCCACCACGGCTTCTAAGTCGGCCTCGGTCATCGTGAACAGTTGCACCTTCAGTTCAGGCGTCAACATTTGTTTGAGCTCTGGCGGCCAAAGGTTCATCTTGAAGGGTGGCTTGTTGTGAACGGCGTTGCTTGGGCTTTGGCCAATTTGGCAGCGTCTCTCTCTGCCGTGGTTTGCGCCACTTTGTCTCGAATGTAAAGGGGCTGAGCCCCTTCAGGCTCAAGCGCTTGTTGACTCAGCCACAAGGCGGGCGCCATGCGCAGCATGGCCAATGCATGCGGCACAGCTGCAACAAAGCGCAAGGCGCTTCCATTTGACTCAAGTTCTTGCAGGTCAAAGCGGTCTTTGTAAACTTCAAAGCCATTGCCGGCCAACACCAAATTTGGCAAACCCAGTGGGCACAACTGAGCAGCCAGCGTTTCTGGCGGCCCCACTTGCAAGGGCTGCAAGGATGTCCATTGGGCCGCGGCGGCAAGCCACGCATAAACACCCACATAAACTTCGCCCATCCTTGCGTCCATCACACAAGCCATGTGCACATCTTGTAAAGAACTGAAAGGCGTTCTTTGATTCGCATCAAGCAGCGTCTGTCTTGCATCTTCCGCCACAGCCATCAAGCTGTCGACAGGGATCACCTTCAAACTCGCCCCATAAGCAAGACCTTGCGCAACCGCACAGGCTGTTCTAAGTCCGGTGAAAGATCCAGGGCCTTGGCCGACCACCAAGGCCGTCAAGTCTGCAAGTTGCAATTGCGCTTGCGCAAGCAACATGTGAATGGTGGGGATCAATTGTGCTGAGGCATTGGGCCCGCCAATGCCATGGTGGTGCCAAGTTTGGTCGCCATGAGACAAGGCCACCGACATCATGTCGGTGCTGGTGTCAAACGCCAAAAATTTCAAGGCTTGGTTCATTGCATCAAGGTTTGTAAAATGAAGGTTTGACCATGGCTTGCCGGACGCCAAACAGAATACCGCAAGTGACCAAAGCCAAACCAACCCACAAATTCCAGGACAAGGGCTCGTCCAAAAATACCACAGCACCAAGCGCAGACAGGCCTGGTACCAAAGCTGTGATCATGGTGGACTTGACGGGACCAAATGTGCGAATCATTTGTGTGAAGGTGATGCCTGA
>CAJCDH010000083.1 GCA_903961095.1 uncultured Burkholderiales bacterium
GGTAGGCGACTTAATCGATGCATTTGTGATTGCAAGAGGCATCACCATTCTTGTGGCCAACGCGTCAAGGAGATCGCTTTGGATCACCACCACATAAGGGATACCGTCGGCAACGCTTCTGCTTGGATTGACATAGACGTCATACTGAGCCATGAGTGATTTACCAAGGGCGCAGTTCGGAGCCGGGTATGCCATGATTTTCGCAGTGTTCGTTTTGAGCACCTATCCAATCACCAAATTCTTTTTCGAACTTTTTCTTGCGCGCAGCAAGCTTATTTTTTTCGTGGTTGGTTGTGAGCGCTTGATACTGTTCTGCAGACAAAATGACTGTGTCGAGTTGGCCCGCTTTTTCAACAAAAATAGGCTCGCGCTTTGCCTGGGCGGAAAGACTGCCGAATCGATTCTTGGCTTCTGTGGCAGTAACGCGCATGGTGAACTTCCAAAGTGATTGGCCATTTTAGCCATTTTGGATCTGGCTTCACAAGTTATCTTGATTGCATTTGGCTTCAGGATCGCTTTAAGTGGCAAGGCCGGGTGCAGATTTCTCATACTGGGGCGTTGAGCAGTCAGGGTATAGGGGGCATCCGCATACTGGGGTACCAGAAATTTTTTACTTACTAGAGCGTTGAGTAGCAAGGCTATTGGCAACTTCCTCATACTGGAGTACCAGAAATCGTCAGCCGCCAATATCCTTACTACTCAACTTTGGGCACGCGGAAAATTTCTGATGGCCAACCCTGCTGTTCGCAGCTGGGTGAGGGTGTGGTGGGTGGGTGACGATTTCTGGTACTCCAGTATGAGGAACCCACCCAACACACCCTCGCCCAGCGAGCTCAGCAAGCTCAGCACGCTCAGTCATAATCCATCAAATTCCATATCCAAATAAAACTAAAGATGAAAAAGAAAGTAGCCCTGCCGCTATTGGTGATCGTCTTAGTAGGCGTCTTTGCGTCTCACATCAGTATCAAAGCCACTGACCACAGTTACTTGATGGTCTTGGACGGCATAGAAATAGACGTACTTGGCAAAATTCAAAATCAATGGCTTTCACACACGCAAAATTGCAAGCGTGTGACTCAACCGCATGAAAGCCAAGCAAGCTTTCAATCAGTTCTCAAAGCCATTCAATCTTATAGCCCACCTCAATCTGAATCTGCACAAATTGCCAGTGTTTGGACACACGGTCAATGGGTCTTGGCTGAAGTAGAGTTTGAGTCCCTGCTGCCTGCCGTTGTCACGCTTCAAATGAACGACGGAGCCAATCAAATTGTGCCGCGAGGCATATGGAGTGGCCATACCAAACCTTGGGTGGCGGCACCACTAATTCGAACTTATCTGCAAAAACAAGTTCCTGACATTCCCATTGAGTTGATCAATTGTTTTAGCCCTAGGTCAAAATCATTCAATTGAATAAGCTTGCGGGGAGGACGGCGATTCACGCAACTGACACAATTGATTGACACGATCAATTTCTAATTTGCTTAAAAAGTCAAACGATGAACTTGATTGGTGCTCTTGTGACACGCTTATGTCTATGGACCTGTCTGGGTCTGTCCGGTCTGCTTGCCGCATGTGGCGGCTCTGGCACTGGGATGGAGAATATGCCAGGCACTCTCACCTCGGCTGATGCACCCAAACCTGGCGCCGTCATCCTCAAGCCGCCCACGCTTTCCTTCACAGACACTGGCTTAAGTGTGAGCGATGGCATCACGCGAAATGGCTTATGGGCCGTAGACAGCGACCTTTCTTGGGAGTTCTCTTTAGACCAAGGTGCAAGCTGGACCCTGGGCTCTGGAAAATCCTTTGAAGTAAAAGGTGATGGGCCCAAGATGATTTGGGTTCGAGCACGGGATAACGCTGGCAACACGTCCGAGGTGGTCGTAGTGACATGCGTTTTAGATACCATGCCGCCCTCACCTGTCAACGTGACTGCAAGTGTTGATGGTTTCACCCAGACTCTTCAGGTGGGCGGTCTTGAATCGGGCGCTAAATGGGAGTATTCGCTGGACAACATGATGAGTTGGTATGCAGGTAGCGGATTGGGCTTGGGCACATTGGGCAATGGACTGAGCAAAATTTGGCTTCGCCAAGTTGATATGGCTGGCAACGCTTCTACGCCTCAAATATTTGAACTTCCCACAGCGGGATCCGGCATGAGCCATGAGGCTTCTTCCAATCCGCTGCAGCCAAGCACCATGTCGAAAGGCTTACTCACCATGCTCATTCATGGTGTCGTTGTGCGCGGTGATGCCGATTATGTTCGATGGGATATTCCAAAGAACCACAAACTCGATTCTGTCAAATTGATTCGCTATGTGTCGGACGATGCAATTGCGTTTTATGCTGTTCAGGCTAGCGGCATCTTTGATGCGGGCGTAGACGTTAGCCGCATGCTTGTTTATGGCCACATGGGACCTTCTGACTTAAACCGAAATGTCGTAGCCAATGTGCCCATCGAGAAACTAGGCGAAGGTCCTATGACAATTTGGTTTCAACAAACTGGCTTGCTTCCAACGGAGTACGCTATAGAGATTCGTTTTCAAATTGTCAATTGA
>CAJCDH010000084.1 GCA_903961095.1 uncultured Burkholderiales bacterium
GTGGTCCCAATGCCCACGCACACCGGAATACCCGTCCACTGCACCACGCGCTGGCGCATGGCGTAACTCACCTCGCGCAGATTGGGTGTGCCGGTAAGGTCTTCAAAACATTCGTAAATGGAATACTCCTCGGAGCGCGGTGAGTACTCGCTGAAAATTTGCATCACGCGGTTGGACATGTCGGCATACTAAGCGTAGTTGCTGCTGAGTGCAAACACACCATGCTGGGCCACCAAGTCTTTGCACTCAAACCAAGGCTGTCCCATGCGCACACCCAAAGCCTTGGCCTCGTTGGAGCGCGACACCACGCAGCCATCGTTGTTGGACAACACCACCACGGGCACGTTGCGCAGGTCGGGGCGGAACAAGCGTTCGCAACTGACATAGAAGTTGTTGCAATCGACCAAGGCCAGTTGTTGAACGGGTGCTTGTGTAGCAGAACTCATAGCGATACGCGACAGATTGAGTAGGCCTCAATACAACTTGTGCAAGTTGTAAGTGACCACGCCCCAGATGCTGAGCTCCTCGCCACTCTTCACCACAATGGGCGGATACAAATTGTTCTCGGCTACCAACTTGACCACGCCGCCGCGCTTGTACAAACGCTTCACGGTAAATTCGTTGTTGAGCACGGCCAACACAATGTTGTTGTGCTTGGCTTCAATGGAGCGGTCGATGACCAGGGCATCGCCTTCGTAAATGCCCGCGCCCACCATGGAGTCGCCCTTCACTTTGAAAATGAAGGTAGCCTCTTTGTTGCGAATGAGGTGATCATTGAGGTCAATGCGCTTTTGCGTGTGGTCGGCCGCGGGCGAGGGAAAGCCAGCCGGTATTTTCCAGGCGCACATGTTGAGCCACAGCTTGGGGGCGGCGGCGTCTAAGGACTGAGGTGCTGTGAAAGCATTTGTAGGCATGCTGCTAATATACTGTACAAAAATACAGTATAGTCAGCAAAATACCACTTCGCAAGTTGCCAGATCTACAGGGGTAAATCGGTTGAGTGGCACTGCGACACTCCGTCCAACTGACAACAAGGGCTATTTGTAGCAATGGGCACGGGCCCGCCCCAGCTATTGGTACATTAATTACTTATCAAACCGAGGAGACTTCACATGCTAGACCGCCGCTTATTTTTAGGAGCTGGCATTGCCGGCGCATCCGCCCTCACTTTCTCTTCCGTGTGGTCTCAAGCGGCCCCCAACTTTGGCCCTCCCACTTTGCCCAGCGTTGGCTTTAAGCGCATGAAGTTGGGCAACATGGAAGTCATCGCTTTGAACGATGGCGCAGTGCGTCGTCCCTTGGGCGAAGAGTTTGTCACCAACGCACCCCTCGAGCAAGTCAAAGCCCTGCTGGCCAGCCAAAACCTGCCCACCGATTACATCGATGTGCCCTACACCCCCTTCTTGCTCATCAATGGCAATCAGCGCTATTTGTTTGACACCGGCTTTGCCGACAACGGCCCACCCACCACAGGCAAACTGGCCGCCCAGTTGGACGCTGTTGGCTTGAAGCCCACTGACATTAACAACGTAGTGCTAAGCCACTACCACGGCGATCACATCAATGGCTTGCGCAACAAAGCGGGCCAGCTGGTCTACCCCAACGCCCGTGTACACGTGCCTGCACCTGAGCATGCTTTCTGGATGGACGATGCCCGTATGGAAGCTGCCCCGCCCGGCATGAAAGGCGCCTTCATGGCCGTGCGCCGTGCGCTGGGCAATTTGGGTGGCGATCAGTTGGTCAAGTTTGAGCCCGGTGCGGTTATAGCGCCTGGCATTACATCCATAGCCGCCTTTGGCCACACGCCTGGTCATACCCTGTTCCGCATGGACTCAGAAGGCCAATCGTTTGCTTACGTGGCCGACATCACCAACGTACCTTCTTTGTTTGCACGCGCCCCTGACTGGTCTGTGTTGTTTGACATGAACCCTGCCATGGCACGCATGTCTCGTCGCCGTGTCTTTGACATGTTGGTCAAAGACAAAATGATGGCCGGTGGCTTCCACTTCCCATTCCCTGCGTTTGGCACGATGGAAGCCAGTGGCAATGGGTATCAGTTCAAGCCGGTGACTGCATAATTTAGAAGCACTTGACTTAATTAACGTTTTAGTTAATTATTTCGACATGAGTGCTTCTAAAACAAAGCCAGTTGTAAAAACGCGAGACGCTGAAAGGTCTCGCGCTGTCATTCTCAATGCTGCCTTTGAAGAGTTTGCTCTATTTGGCTTAGGTGGCGCTAGGATAGACCGAATTGCCGAGCGATCAAACCTGAACAAGCGTTTGATTTATTACTATTTCTCCGACAAAGATCAGCTATTTCAGGCGGTACTTGAAAGCGCCTATGAGCAAATTCGCGAGAGCGAAAAGAAGCTCAATTTGCAATCGCTAGAACCCTCAGCGGCAGTACGAACCTTGGTTGAATTTACTTGGAATTACTACTTGGAGCATCCCGAGTTTTTAACCCTGCTCAACAGCGCAAACCTGCACAAAGCAAGGCATATCCAAGAGTCGCCAAATGCACGAGCGCTGAACTCCCCTTTGATTGAATTGCTAGGAGAAATCTTAGAAAAGGGTCGACTGTCTGGAGAGTTTCGAGGCGGTATTGATCCGGTGCAGCTCTACGTTTCAATCGCCGCACTTTCCTATTTTTACTTGTCAAATCATTCAACTTTGTCTGCTATTTTTGGGCGCGACTTGATGACCCCCAAAGCCAAAAGTGAGCGCTTGTCTCACATGTGCGAAGTGATCCTAGGGTATGTACTAAGGAACTAGATTTGATACCAGGTTGACGCCTTGGTGAAGTCATTCATAAAATTGAATTATTCACTCTTTGGTGAATTAATAGACTCAATACGTTTTCTGCCGTCTCGCTGGTGGCTACGTTGTGGTTTGTTATGTATGGCTCAAATTTAGGAGGCTTTATGACCCGTTCACGCCGCTTTGCGCTGGCTTTCATTGCATCCCTCGCAACATTCACTTCTGGTGTGGCGCTGGCCCAAGCAGGCTATCCCAGCAAACCCATCAAAGTGGTTGTGCCATTTCCGGCAGGAAGCACCACCGACATCATTGCCCGCGCCATTGCCGACAAGATGAGTCAAAGCATGGGTCAGCCTTTGGTCATAGACAACCGCGGCGGCGCCAGTGGCACCATTGGTCAACAGGCGGTGGCCACATCAACCGCAGACGGTTACACCATCATGGTTCATTCTTCGTCGCACACGGTCAGTCCTTCAACGTTTGCAAAGTTGCCTTTTGACACTTTGAACGATTTTGTGGGCGTTACTCCCATTTCAAGCACGCCCAACGTGTTGGTCATTTCACCCTCCAAAAACATCAAGACCTTGCAAGAGTTGTTGGCTGCTGCTCGCGCAAAGCCAGGCAGTATGAACTTTGCATCGGCAGGTCAAGGCAGTGCCACCCATTTGAACGCTGAAAAATTCAAGTTGGCCGCCAAAATTGAAGCGACCAACATTCCATTCAAAGGTTCAAGTGAAGCCGTCACAGAAATCATTGCAGGACGCGTCGACTACTACTTCTCACCCATTGCACCCGTCATCGGTCAAATTCGAAACGGCCAGTTGGTACCCTTGGCTGTTGGTTCTCCAAAACGTGCCAGCGCATTGCCCCAAGTGCCCACTACGGCAGAAGCCGGTGTGCCTGGCTCCGAATTTAACTTCTGGATTGGCATGATGGTGCCAGCCAAAACACCTCGAGACATCGTCAATCGCTTGAATGACGAAGTTGTTAAAGCACTCGCAACGCCCGAAGTCAAAGAGCGCTTTACGACATTGGGTGCAGATGCATGGACCCTGAAGCCAGAGCAATTTGACGCCTACATTCGCGATGAAATTAAGAGCAATGCTGTGTTGGTGAAGGCGGCTGGACTTTCACCTGCGCCTTAATCCTGCGCCTTTATTCAGCACGAAGTATCAACACAATTTAATTGGCAAAAGAGAAATTTATGGCTACACAGAGACTTGGCATCATCATGCACGGCGTGACCGGTCGCATGGGGATGAACCAGCACTTAATTCGATCCATCGTTGCGATCCGCAATCAAGGCGGTGTGACGCTATCCAATGGTGACAAGGTCATGCCAGATCCTATTTTGATTGGCCGCAATGCTGAAAAAATTGAAGCCTTGGCCAACGCCAATGGCATCAGTCGTTTTGGCACGGATCTCGACCAAGCGCTCGCCAACAAAGACGACACTGTTTTCTTTGACGCCGGAACAACGCAAATGCGCCCCACCTTGTTGGCCAAAGCCATTCAGGCTGGCAAGCATGTGTATTGCGAAAAGCCGATTGCCACCAATCTGAACGAAGCTGTTGAAATTGCGCGTCTTGCAGAAAAGTCAGGCGTAAAGCATGGCGCTGTGCAAGACAAGTTATTCCTACCTGGTTTGCGCAAACTCGACATGCTCAGAAAAGCTGGTTTCTTTGGCAAGATGCTCAGTGTCCGAATTGAATTTGGCTACTGGGTTTTTGAAGGCGACTTACAGCCCATTCAAAGGCCAAGTTGGAACTACCGCAAAGAAGACGGTGGCGGTATTATTTTGGATATGGTTTGTCATTGGCGCTATGTACTCGACAACCTGTTTGGTGAAGTTCAATCGGTTTCTTGCTTGGGTGCCACACACATCCCCACGCGTTGGGACGAGGCCAACAAAGCTTATGAGTGCACTGCCGATGATGCAGCCTATGCCACCTTTCAACTGAAAGGCCACCAAGGCGAGCATGTGGTGGCACAAGTGAACAGTTCTTGGACCACACGTGTCAACCGGGAAGACTTGGTTACTTTCCATGTGGATGGTACGCATGGCTCAGCAGTTGCTGGGCTTCAAGCTTGTAAGGCGCAAAGCCGGGTGAATACGCCGCGTCCTGTATGGAATCCCGATGTCAAACAAACCATGACGTTCACAGATCAATGGCAAGAGGTGCCAGACACCCAGTTTTATGACAATGGTTTCAAAATTCAGTGGGAGCACTTCATTCGGCACATTGTTGAAAACGAACCCTATCGTTGGACATTGCCAGAAGGTGCCAAAGGTGTTCAGTTGGTCGAAGCCGCTTTGCAGTCTTGGCAAGAGCGCCGCTGGGTAGATGTTGCGCCTTTGAAAATTTAAGGCGCGCCATGTCACAGCAAATTCAGTTGCCCAACTCGCATGGCCAAATAGAAAACTACAAGCTGATTGGATCATCGCCAGTCAAGCCTCAAGCAGGCCTGAAGTTCAACCGAATTGCCTATTCTGCTGCGCATGTGGTTGCCAATGCGTTGGCTGCAAACGACCCTTGGTTGGATTGCGCTGTTGATTGGGATGCCACCATTGCCTACCGAAAACACTTGTGGTCATTGGGCATGGGTGTGGCTGAGGCAATGGACACTGCCCAGCGCGGCATGGGGCTAGATTGGCCCACATCGCTTGAGTTAATCGGTCGCTCTATAGAGGCTTCCAAAGATGTACCAGGTGCATTCTTAGCCTCCGGATGTGGCACCGACCATTTGAATTTGGACAGCATCACAACAGTCGATGAGGTGATTGCTGGCTACGAATTTCAAATGGCAGCCATTGAAAAGTTGGGTGGTAAGTTGATCGTGATGGCCAGCCGCGCATTGGCGCGTGTTGCAAAATCGCCTGCCGATTACGAACGCGTCTACGATCGAATATTGAGTCAAGCCAAACAACCCGTGATATTGCATTGGCTGGGAGACGTATTTGACCCTGCTTTAGCAGGCTATTGGGGCAGCAGCGACACCCATCAGGCCATGGACACAGCGCTTGGCATTATTCAAGCGCATGCAAACAAGGTAGACGGTATCAAAATTTCTTTACTCGACAAAGACAAAGAAATTCTGATGCGTCGCCAATTGCCTGCCAATGTTCGCATGTACACGGGTGATGACTTCAATTATGCCGAGTTGATTGCAGGTGATGCGCATGGCAAGAATTTGGTGAATCAACAAAGCGATGCTTTGCTTGGTATTTTTGATGCCATAGCACCCGTAGCCAGTGCAGCTTTAGGTGAGTTAGCCAAAGGCAACTTAGACAAATTTCATGCAATTTTGGGCCCTACAGTGCCGCTGTCACGCCATATTTTCAAGGCACCAACTCGTTTTTATAAAACAGGCGTGGTGTTCATGGCTTGGCTCAACGGGCACCAGTCTCACTTCACCATGGTGGGAGGGCAACAAAGTACGCGTTCTTTGGTTCATTTGGCCGAACTATTTAAATTGGCCGATGCTGCAAATTCACTTGAGCAACCAGATTTGGCCTTGCACAGAATGAAAACCATGCTGAGCATGCATGGTGTTGAATAAGCCAAAACAAAAAATTAGACCTTAAAAGGAGACATCATGAAAAACCATTTTTCCAGTCCGTTGAAAAAGATTTCAATCAGTTTGATTTTGGCTTTAGGTGCCGCAGGGGCATGGGCTCAAACTTCAGCCGGTTATCCAGACAAGCCAGTCAAGGTCATCATTCCGTTCCCACCTGGCGGAACCTTGGACAAAATTGGACGCATGTTGGCGCTTAAAGTTGGCGAACAACTAGGGCAAAACTTTGTGGTTGAAAATCGCCCAGGAGGAAACGGCATCATTGGTGCTGATGTGGTGGCCAAATCCAATCCCGATGGTTATACCTTGCTGTTCAATGCCAGCACGTTTGTGACAGCACCCATGACCATGAAGTCGGTGCCTTACAAAGTCCAAACAGATTTCACACCCATTGGCTTGATCGCTTCGGCACCCTTGTCCATTGCGATTAGCAACAAATTGGGCGTGTCCGACATCAAAGGCCTTGCTGCTGCTGCCAAAGCCAATCCAGGTAAATTGAATTTTGCCGTGGGCTCAATTGGCTCGGCGGGGCACCTTTGCACTGTCAAACTTGAACAAGCCACAGGCAGTCAAATTGCCATCGTCCCTTACAAAGGAACAGGCCCCGCCATGACAGATTTGGTGGGTGGTCAAATTGAAGGGTTCATTGACCCCGTATTGGGATCAGTGCAATTCCATCGAAGCGGTCAACTTAAAGTTGTTGGTGTCACCTCGGCCAAGCGATTGCCCAATTTGCCCGATGTCGCCACAGTGTCCGAAACCATTCCGGAATTTCAGTGTTCAAGTTGGTATGGCTTATGGGGGCCAGCCAAACTGCCTGCAGACATGGTTCAAAAGCTCAATGCAGCTGTGAACAAAGCCTTGTCTGGTGAAATGCGCGATCGCTTGATTGCGGACGGTATTGTGCCTGCAGGCGGCAGTGCCGCAGAGTTTGCCAAATTTCAAGCAGACGACATTGCCACCTCCGGCAAAATTATTGCTGAAAAGAAAATTTCACTCGAGTGAAACCACTCATGCCAGATCTTCCTTCTACGTGTGCCATTGTCACTGGAACCAGTTCTGGTATTGGCCAAGCAATTGCATTGAAGTTGTTGAATGAAGGCTGGCATGTTCATGGACTTGACATTGCACCCACGAAAATCACCAACCCTGCGTTCACTTCATGGCAACTTGATCTCACGCAAATCAATGAACTTGCAAATACCTTAGACCAAATACTACTTCAGCAACTGCCTCAAGTAATGGTGCATGCAGCAGGCGTTTTGAGAGTTGGAAGCTTGGGGTCATTAGACTTGCATGCCGGTCAATTGATGTGGCAATTGCATGTTGATGTTGCCACTCAACTTGCAAACCGTGTGCTACCCGTCATGCAGCAAGCAGGACAAGGCCGCATGGTATTGGTGGGCAGTCGTGTTTCTTCTGGCATAGCGGGAAGAAGCCAGTACGCAGCGACCAAGGCTGCACTTTTGTCGCTTGCAAGAAGCTGGGCCGCCGAATGCATTGCACACGGGGTGACTGTCAATGTGGTTTCGCCAGCCGCTACCGATACGCCCATGCTCAAAGATCCTGCTCGTGCAAACACCACACCACGTTTGCCGCCTATCGGACGTTTAATTCATCCCGATGAGGTGGCGGCATTGGTTGCTTACTTAACGCGTTTAGAGGCCGCAGCGATTACGGGACAAGACATTGCGATATGTGGTGGTTCGTCGGTACAACTCTGATGCAACTGGGCTCATCCGTTTACCCATCAATTCTATGAGTACATCATCTGCTTTTGTGCCCAGCCCTCGCATTGGACTTGTTGGCTTGGGCTTGGTGGGCACAGCCTTGGCCAAGCGCTTGAGCTTGGCAGGTTATGGCTGCATTGGTTTTGATATAAGCCCAGAGGCAACAAAGGTGTTTGAGGAGAGTGGGTTTGAAGTTGCTATTTCAGTCGCCAG
This sequence comes from uncultured Burkholderiales bacterium, assembly GCA_903961095.1. Classification (GTDB taxonomy): domain Bacteria; phylum Pseudomonadota; class Gammaproteobacteria; order Burkholderiales; family Burkholderiaceae_C; genus Limnohabitans_A. Next base: position 8,277 of record CAJCDH010000084.1, read on the forward strand.
CCTAATTGAAAAAACAAACACCTTGGTGCTTGCAGTGTTCGATACAAAGGGTGTTTTGGAGGTCGTTAGCCAGATTGAGCAACACCAATTTGATTCTCATCAGGTGCCTTCACAAGCTCTTGTTCTGATTGATTGTTCTACGGGCGATCCGCTCAAGTTGGCTGAATTGGCAAAGCAATTGGCATTGAACAACATTCAATTGATTGAAGCGCCTTTGTCTGGTTCCAGTGTTCAAATTGCCAACGGTGAAGCTACCTTGCTATTGGGTGGTGATGCGCTGCAAATTGAAAATATGGGCAGTGTATTGAACGCCTTGGCCACCTCCAAAATTCATGTGGGTAGCGCTGGTATGGCTGCCAAAGCCAAATTGGCAACCAATTTGGTGCTCGGTTTAAACAGAGCTGCTTTGGCCGAAGGCATCGTCTTTGCACAAGCCATGGGTATTGAACCTTCAGCATTTTTGCAGTTGGTTTTGAACACACCTGCACGATCCGAAGCCGCTGTCATCAAAGGCGACATGATGGTGAAAGAGCAATTTGAGCCTCAGTCACGCATTCGCCAGCACCTGAAAGATGTGCAATTGATGTTAGACATCGCGCAGGGACACTCACAAAATCTGCCACTCTCACAAACACATGCACAGTTGATGCGAAATGCCATTGAACAAGGCGATGGCGAACTCGACAATGCCGCCATCATTCGACAAATTCGACGAGAAAAATCGGCTCGTCATCACAAAGACTAAACATCCAAGATGCGCGATTTCACAAAAAACCACGAATGGCTTTCTATCAATACCGCCACAGTGCGCAAAAGTCAGGGACTAGATCTACCCCTCACGGAAATTATTGAAGCCTGCGTTCGGCGCGATATCAAGGCCATCTCGCCATGGCGCGATCAGGTGGCTGCTGTGGGCCTTCACACTGTTTCAAAATTGGTCAAAACCCATGGCCTGAAATTATCTGGCTACTGCCGCGGCGGAATGTTCCCTGCAAGCACAGCAGCAGGCACACAAGCTGCTGATGCAGACAATCGGCAAGCCATTGATGAGGCCTGCGAACTCAATTCAACTTGTTTGGTGCTGGTGGTAGGCGGCTTACCCGGGGCGCTGGCAGGACAAGCTGCGCATAAAGATTTAGGGTATGCGCGCGATCAAGTTTTTGAAGGCATTGAAAAACTATTGGCATACGCCAAGTCGTGCAACATGCCTTTGGCCATCGAACCCCTGCACCCCATGTATGCGGCAGACAGGGCCTGCATCAACACACTCGAGCAAGCATTGGATGTCTGCGACACGCTAGACCCTGCTAAATCAGGTGGCTTGGGCGTAGCCTTGGATGTTTATCACGTGTGGTGGGACCCTAAACTGCAGCAGCAAATTGAGCGTGCTGGACAAAAAAGATTGTTGGCATTTCATGTGTGTGATTGGCTAACACCTACCCGTGATTTGCTGAACGATCGCGGCATGATGGGCGATGGTGTCATTGATATCCCTAAAATAAGGGGCTGGGTAGAAGCGCAAGGCTTTAATGGATTTAGCGAAGTGGAAATATTTTCTACAGAGAATTGGTGGCGAAGAGACCATTTAGAAGTGCTGGATACCTGCATTTCTAGGCATCGAAGTGCGGTTTGATGATTTAAACGCCCTTTAAAACGGCTTGTTTGATTCCCTTACAATCATAGCCAAGGGCCTATAGCTCAGTTGGTTAGAGCAGAGGACTCATAATCCTTTGGTCCCTGGTTCGAGTCCAGGTGGGCCCACCACTTAAAAAGCGACTTTTTCGAGTCGCTTTTTTCATGTCTTTTAGCTGCAGATACACGCATTTAAATGCAGTTTCCTCGATTGAAACTGCGAATTTTCTATTGAGTTAGCGCAGAGCGAATCTGAACTATATTCGCTAGCGAAAAACCGCCTAAATTTGCTTAAAAACCAAGCAAATTTCCCTTTTTCTTCCACACTACTTCCACACTCTTGGTCCGACTCCTATAAGTCGTTGATCTTTATGAGGAAAATATTTCTTAAACGGATTTTGTGATTGTTTAAGAAAGTGTCCTGAGATGAGGAATGTGTAGAGAAAAATTGCATGCGAAAAGTTA
>CAJCDH010000085.1 GCA_903961095.1 uncultured Burkholderiales bacterium
GACCAGTTCTTGGTTGCGGTTGTGGTTGGCTTGCGCAATCGACAATTCAGCTTTGGACTGGGCCATTTGAGCAGCCGGCAATTGATCGTCAAACTGAACCAACACCTGTCCCTTTTTAACCTTCTGACCATCCTTGAACAAGACCTGGCTCACGCGGCCACCAACTTCAGGGCGCAGCATCACACCTTGAAAAGAACGCAAGCTGCCCACAGATTGGGTCTCGTCAACCAACAGGACTGATTCAACTTTGGCAAGCTCCACTGCAGGCGGTCTTTGAGGGCCGCCAAGGCCTGGAGCTGCGCTTGGAGCTGCGCCAGAAGTTGCGCCAGAAGTTGCGCCAGAAGGTGCGCCAGAAGGTGCACCAGGTGGGCCACCTGGAGCGGCCACTTGCGCACCAGCGGGCTGGGAACTGTTTGGAGCATTTCCTGCTGATGCTGAAACCTCTGCACCTGGGGCTTTAGGTTTATTTTGAAGCCACCATGCGGCCCCTGAAGCAGCGGCCACACCAACGAGTGCAATTGCGAGATAAGGTTTTTTAAAAGACATCAATGAATCCGAACAGTATTCAAACAGTTTTGAAATGTAACAGTTGTTGAGGGCAGTCTGTATTGGCAAAAACCTCAGACCAGCCTGACAAAAACTCTTACTTTATGTTCACTTTACAAATCGCGCACCTTAGCTTCGCAAATAGGCCAACCTATGACCTGCCAAGGGCTTGATCGACCCCTCGATTAGCAAGTGCATCGGCTCTTTCATTGCCAGGGTCACCCGCATGGCCTTTAACCCATCGCCATTCAATTTGATGGCCTGAATTTGCAACCAAAAGGTCTAGTTTTTGCCATAGATCGGCATTTTTGACTGGTTGCTTCGAGGCAGTTCGCCAGCCCTTGGCTTTCCAGCCATGGATCCATTCCGTGATCCCCTTGCGAACATACTCACTGTCCAAAAACAATGTGACCTTGCAAGGCCGCTTCAATGCCAACAAAGCCTCAATCACAGCCGTCAATTCCATGCGGTTGTTGGTGGTGTCCAGTTCGCCCCCAAAAATTTCTCTGACATGCTCAGCAGAACGCATCAATGCGCCCCACCCTCCGGGCCCTGGGTTGCCCTTGCAGGCACCATCGGTATGAATTTCAACGTGGTTCACATTTGCTCTTTCTTTGGGCCCCAGTGTCCCCTTGAATTTCGTTTTGGCGTCGGGCCAGTGTCACTGCTGCCTTGGCAGAAGGTGCGCGATGCTTCCAAGTTGCCCCCAAAATGCGCCCTCCTTGCACCTTTTTGACGGCCACAATGACGTAAGCACCCCCCAAGATGGGCCACCACTGAGCCCCCAATTTGTCCATGAATGACCAGCGCTCAAACCATTTCGGATTGTCGAATGCAGGCCGCCAGCAGCCAAATCTGCTTACTTTCACCTCAAAGCCCAACAAACGAAGCCAATCTCGTAAACGCCAATAGCCGATCATTTCGTCACACGGTGGCGCAGTCAGCCCCTCAAAACCCCAGCGCTGGTACCACTGTGATCGTTTGTGTCGCCAACCCCAAAGGCTGGCGGGATTGAGCCCGGTCATGACCAAGTGCCCCTCTGGCATCAAGACCCGCTCGGCTTCCCGCAGGCTAGCATGGGCATCCAAGCTCAACTCTAAACTGTGAGGCATGACCAACAAGTCCAAACTGTCTGCCTGAAATGGCAGCGCAATGCTGTGAGCGGCGAATTGAAAGTTGAGTGCTTCGGGCGCGCCCTCTGTTTCTGAAAGAGCAAGCCATTGGTGCGGCATTCGATTGGCCCTTAAGCCATTCAGCTCTGGCATTCCCAGCTGAAGTGCGTGGTAGCCAAAGATATCTGAAACCAGCTCATCCATCTGAGACTGTTCCCAATTCAACAAGAAATAACCCGCCGGCGAAGTGAGCCATTGGCGCCAATATTGCGTCATGGAGGTGGTTTCTATAATAGGAGCTGTCATGAACCTTATTCCGCTACCCGCATTCTCCGATAATTACATTTGGCTATTGCAACACCAAGGCCTCGCCTTGGTTGTTGATCCAGGTGAATCTTTGCCTGTCACCCAGTGGCTGACAGAAAACAATGTCCGCTTGGACTGCATTTTAGTCACGCATCACCATGGCGACCACACTGGGGGCGTGAGTGCCCTTCAGCGCGATTGGGGTGTCAGCGTCTATGGCCCCGCCAACGAGAAACTAGGTTTTGATTACCAAGCGATGACGCAGGGCAGCCAATTGAGCTGGCAAGGTTTGCAATTTCAAACGCTCGACGTACCCGGTCATACTGCAGGACACGTTGCCTATTACGCCGAGCCAAATCAGCAAACTCCTTTGCTTTTTTGTGGTGACACTCTTTTCTCGGGTGGTTGCGGCCGCTTGTTTGAGGGCACGCCCGAACAAATGCTGAAGTCGATGGACAAATTGGCTGCATTGCCAAGCTCAACACGAGTCTGCTGCGCTCACGAGTACACCTTGAGCAATTTGAAATTTGCCAATGCTGTAGAACCTGACAACTTAAAGTTAAAAGACTACACCAGCAAATGCGAAAAACTCAGGTTCCAAAACTTACCCACATTGCCAGCAGAGCTTGGCAATGAATTAGAAATAAACCCTTTTCTGCGAACTCGCAAGTCAACTGTGATCAATGCGGTCAAAAAAATGGCCCCGCAAGTCACAGACAATGAAGCCGATATTTTTGCACAATTGCGAATCTGGAAAAACGATTACAAATGAACCACATCACATTGGCCAAGGCCCTGAAACTTCCCATCGGTTTGTGCCTTGCATTGTTTCTTGTTGGATGTGCCAACTTAGAGCCCAAAACACCGTCGATTGAGAAGACTGCTGAGCTTGTCACCGAGCCCGCCCAGCCTACTTTGGCGGCCACCCCCGCTGCAACTGCCGAAGCCACAACAGGCAATGTCGTCAACGCCAAGGTGGCACCGCCTGTGCTTGCTGTCCAACCCAGCATTGAGGTGCGTAACGAACCACCAGCAGACATTTGGGTTCGCATTCGCCAAGGCTTTGCCATGCCTGATTTGGAACATGAATTGGTCAAAGATCGCGAAGATTGGTATGCCGCAAGACCAGACTACATGGTTCGCATGACCGAGCGTTCGCGCAAGTACTTGTTTCACATCGTTGAAGAACTCGAGCGCAGAAACATGCCCACCGAGTTAGCGCTGTTGCCATTTATTGAATCGGCCTTCAACCCTGAAGCAGTCTCCTCCGCCAAAGCTGCAGGCATGTGGCAGTTCATGCCCGCCACTGGCAAGTACTTTGATTTGAAACAGAATGTCTTTAGAGATGAGCGCCGTGGCGTGATTGAGTCAACGCGCGCTGCACTGGACTATCTGCAAAAACTCTATGGGATGTTTGGCGATTGGCACTTGGCTTTGGCCGCTTACAACTGGGGAGAAGGTAGCGTGGGTCGGGCCATTGCCAAGAACAAGGCCGCTGGCTTGGGCGTGACCTACACAGATCTCAAAATGCCCAATGAGACACGCTACTACGTCCCTAAGTTGCAGGCAGTGAAAAACATCATTGCCCAACCGCAAAATTTCAATGCTCGCTTACCGCTCATTCAAAATCACCCCTTCTTTAAATCTGTCAACATCACGCGAGACATCGATGTCAAGCTTGCTGCCAGTTTCGCAGGTGTGAGCATGGATGATTTCAAAGCATTGAATCCCTCTATGAGTCGGCCCGTCATTTTGGCAGCAGGCACTCCCGAAATTTTGCTTCCCTGGGACAATGCCGATCGATTCCAACGCAAATTAGACGACCATGCACAGAAGCCTCTGGCCAGTTGGACTGCATGGTCTGTGCCCAAGACCATGAGGGTTTCTGAGGCGAGCAAACTGGTCAACATGTCCGAAAACGACTTGCGCTCAGTCAACCAAATTCCAAAAGGCATGCAGGTCAAACAAGGCTCAACTTTATTGGTTGCCAGGCAAGGCTCACTCGATGCAGATGTGACCGAGCATCTGGCAGATAACGCGCAGATAGCCTTTGCCCCAGAAATTGTTTTGCGCCGACTGCTGGTGAAAGTTCAAAAGGGCGACACACTGGCCTCGCTGGCCAGCCGATACGACGTGACACCCAGTAGCATTGCTGCTTGGAATAAATTGAAAATGCCCGTGGCGCTCAAACCAGGACAATCGATCGCTATTTTGGTGCCCACCACTGCAAGCTCTAGAGGCAGCAAAACGACGGGCAAAAAGACCAGTACCAAACCTGGTGTGAAGGCATCAGCCGCCTCATCCAGCACATCAAAGTCCAAGGCCAAGGCCAAGTCCACGTCCACGTCCACGTCCAAGACCACAGCCAAGGCCAAGCAACCTGACAAAAATAGCGGCAAGCCTAGCCCCAACAATTAGCACATCAAGTGCTGAATTTGCGTTTCGCAATGAGCGCAAATTCGTTGGTGTAGGTTTGAGCCAAGGTGGTCCAATTGGCTCGATCGGTGCTCACTCTGCTTGCTCTTGCACGCCATGCAGTTTGCAAGGATGCTGCAGAAAAAACACCGTCTAAGCTGTAGCTGTCGCGCACTTTTTCCAAGGCCCCCAAATAGATGGCGCGATCACCCATCCAGTTGGCAGACGGCATTGTTTTGAGAATATCCGATGGCCCCGCTGTCTTGAGCCACTGCAAGGCACGCACCACGCCCATTGTCAAAGCGAGCCCCACATCTGAGCGTTTTTGCAAAAACTCTGCTTTGCCAATCAAGCATGAGGACAACATAGGCCCGCCAAACACCCTTTGAGAACTAAGGAGTGTTCGGGCTTCAGTCAAAAGCCGCAGTTCATTTTTTTGCTCAAGATAATGCATGATGGGATCGACATAGCACAAAGCGTCTACCGCGCCTGTTCTGACGGCCTCAATCACATTGGCTGTGTTGGCCCCTAACTCAACAAATTGAATGTTCTCAGCGGGCATATTGGCCTTTAACAACCAATGTTGTGCAAACCAATGTGTACCTGATCCCAAGGCGGTAATGCCCAAGCGCAAAGATTTCAAATCGGCCAAAGACTTCACGTTGTTGGCCTTGCGACTGACCAATCCAACACTCATTTGGGGCGCGCGGCCTTGTAAAACAAAAGCTCGGAAATTTAAGCCGCGGGCCTGTAGGTCAAGCGCATGCTCGAACGCAGCCGAGATGACCTCGGCTTGGCCATTGATACACATATTCACCGCTTGAAGGCCAGATTCACACTCAAGCCAATCAATCTGTAAGTTTTCAGTTTTAAACATGCCCAATTGATCGGCCAAGACCAGAGGCAAGTGATAAAGGCTGCTTTTGGCGGCCAATGCAATGCTGACCCTTTGAGGCGTTGCTGCAGCTTTTGACAAAACAGGCGACAGCAAGACACCGGCCATGGCCATTGCTGAAAAATCACGCCGCCGCATCCTATCAAACACGTCAATACCTCTTGATTAGTTCCCATTGAAGATGAGTTAAGCATACAAAGGTATCGATCTGGGCGCATTGGGATACATCCCAAGCGGGTAATTACGTAATGATGAACACTAGTCATTCAGGTGCTTCATAGACAAGTTGTCTAGCGACGATCAAGCAATGCATGGGCGATCGTGCCCAAATCGACGTATTCCAGCTCACTGCCAGCCGGAACGCCTCTGGCCAGTCTTGTGACGCGCAACCCACGCTTTTTCAACATTTCGGCAATGACGTGCGCAGTGGCCTCGCCCTCTCCAGTGAAATTGGTGGCCAAAATGACTTCTTGCACCTGCCCGTCATTGCACCGCTCTGACAACTTGGCAAAGCCTAAGTCTTTAGGGCCAATGCCATCAAGCGGGCTGAGCTTTCCCATCAGCACAAAATACAGGCCCTTGAATGTAGAGGTGCGCTCAATCGCCGCTTGGTCTGCTGGTGTTTCAACCACGCAAAGTTGAGTTCGATCGCGCTCCGGGTCGGAGCACATGTTGCAAACATCTGACTCTGTCAAAGTGTGACACGCCGCACAATGTTTAACGTGGTCACAAGCATGCTCTAAAGCTTTCGCCAGATGAATGGCCGCAGAACGCTCATGCTGCATGAGGTGAAAAGCCATGCGTGATGCCGATTTAGCCCCCACACCAGGCAATACCCGCAGCGCTTGGATCAAGGCATCTAAAGCATGGGCATTGGATTTTTGCATGGCGTTTGAATGACTTAAAAGGGCAACTTCATACCTGGCGGTAAACCAGCAGTGAGTTTGCCCATTTTTTGTTGCGACACTTCCTCAGCTAGGCGCACAGCATCATTGAAGGCTGCCGCCACCAAGTCTTCCAACATGTCCTTGTCATCTGCCAACAAGGAGGGATCTATCGTGACGCGTTTCACTGCATGCTTGCAGGTCATCAATACTTTGACCATGCCGCTACCTGATGAACCTTCAACTTCGACAAAAGCCAATTCATCTTGGGCTTTTTTCAAATTGTCTTGCATGGCTTGGGCTTGCTTCATCAAGCCAGCGAGTTGACCTTTGTTAAACATAATTTTCCTTCAGTGAAATTTAGGAGATGAGCTTGATTGTGCCTGGCACTATTTTCGCGCCAAAATTTTGGATCATGGCTTGAACCAATGGATCTGAATGAATCAATTCTTCGGCAGCCTTTTGCTTTTCTGCCAAAAAAGCGGCATTGCGTTGAGCAGGGGAATCTGTGACCTTGCCAATTTCAACTACCAGCTTGACCGCAAAACCCGCTGCATTCAGGGCTGCTTGAAGCCGCTCGCGAGCTGTGCCTTGGTTCAATGATTCGCTCTCAATTCTCAATTGCCACTGATCGGTGTCGCGCGCTATCAATTGCGATTGCAAGGCCAACTCACGCACCAAGGCCGTGACAGCCTCAGCGGCTACCAATTGGCGAACCGTCTGACTCCAAAAATGTCCCTCCTCCGTGGCGACCAACACTTTAGGTGCTGTCCTTTCAGAGGGCTCAGTGGCTTCCCGGATGGGTAAATTCCTAACCACAATAGGCGCTGCCACAGGCTGCGCAGGCTGCTCAAGCTTGGGCTTTGCATCTGGCTTGAGCAATCCAGGTGGCGAAGACTCAGTTGCATCAATCTGACTGGTTGGTGCTGCCGTTAAAGTTTTTTTTTGAGCCGCAGGCGCTGCGGCCTGTTGAACTTGATGGGCCTTGGGTTTGAAGGCCAGTAGCCTGAGCAAGACCATGGTGAGCGCCGCATACTCATCGGGTGCCAAGCCCAGTTCTGTTCGACCGTGCAAACACAAGCTGTAGAGCAGTTGCGTTTCATCGGCGGGCATGGCCTGAGACAAGCGCCACATGTCATGTTGGTCTGGGTCGTCTGACTCAGTCACTGCGCTGGGGACAGCTTGCAATACTGCCATACGTTGCAAAACCATCGACATGTCTTCTAAGGCAGACGCAGCTGACAAACCATTGATTCGCAAGCCCTCTGAAATTGCAACCACTGCGGCGCCGTCACTCCTTGCAAGTGCATCAATGAGGCCTATCACATGACTTCTGTCAACGCTGCCCAACATCAACCGAACAGTAGCCTCTTGCAGCTGCCCGCTACCAAATGCAATAGCCTGATCTGCGAGACTTAGCGCATCACGCATAGAGCCTCTTGCAGCTCGCGCTAACAGCTTCAAAGCCATGGGCTCGGCCGGTAGATTCTCTTGTGCCAAGACTTGCGTCAAATGTTCAAACACAGTTTCTGGCGCCATCGGCCGCAAGTTAAATTGCAAACAGCGCGACAAAACTGTGACAGGCACTTTTTGCGGATCTGTGGTGGCCAAGACAAACTTAAGGTACTCGGGTGGCTCTTCCAATGTTTTCAACATGGCATTGAATGCCGTGTTGGTCAACATGTGAACCTCGTCAATCATGAAGACCTTGAATCGGCCCTGCACAGGCTTGTAAACGGCCTGTTCTAGCAAACTTTGTACCTCATCGACGCCGCGGTTGGAGGCTGCGTCAAGTTCTGTGTAATCTACAAACCGACCTGCATCGATGTCTCTGCATGCTTGGCAGACACCGCAGGGCTCAGCTGTAATGCCGCCTTGCCCATCAAGGCCTTGGCAGTTAAGTGATTTGGCCAAAATGCGAGACACTGTGGTTTTACCGACGCCTCGCGTGCCCGTGAATAAATAGGCGTGGTGCAACCTTTGTTGCACAAGGGCATTGGTCAGGGCCTGCACAACGTGCTCCTGCCCCACCATTTCAGTGAAGTTGCGAGGACGGTATTTGCGTGCCAGAACGAGATAAGACATGTGGAGATTCTAAGGGTGTCTTACAATAACCCTCGACGGGCCTTCCCGCATGGTAAAGCGGCCAACCGAGTCAGGTGGGGAACCAAGCAGCTCTAACTGCAGAGCCAGTGCCGGGGTCAAGGCTCGTCACCTTTCATTTCAGCATGCAAAGACTGTGCAGCCTTATAGCCGGTGGCCATGCAGGCTGTCATCAAATAGCCACCCGTTGGCGCCTCCCAATCCAACATTTCTCCGGCGCAATAGACGCCTGGCAAAGCTTTGGTTTGAAGCCCCGAGTCCAGACCCTCCCAAGCTACCCCACCCGCAGTGCTAATGGCTTCATCAATAGGTCTGGGGGCCGTGAGTCTGATGCTCAGGCCTTTGATGGCCAAGGCCAGTTGCGCCGAGTTTTGCAAGCTCGCATGGGATAAAAGTTCGTTCAAAAGAGCCATCTTCACACCCTCAATGCCTAAACGGCCCTTTAAATGCGATGACAAACTGCGCGAAGCTCTGGGGTGCGAAACGGCTTGAGTCACTTTCTCCAAAGTCCAGTCTGGCAGTAAATCTAATTTAAGTTCAGCAAATCCTTGTGCTTGAATGCTTTTGCGCAAATCAGCAGAAGCTGCATAGATCAAACTTCCCTCAACGCCGTAGGCGCTGGCAACAAACTCGCCCTGCCGCCTTGCATTCTGCCCATTCGGTCGTGACCAATCGATAGCGACCGATTTCAAGGGAAAGCCTGCAAAACGAGACGAAAAAAAGTCTGTCCATCCAAGACCATCGCGACCAGCCACATGAAAGCCACAATTTGAGGGACTGAGCGCATGAACGGGTATGCCCCTTGCCTTGAGCCATGGCACCCAAGCGCCGTCAGATCCAAGGCGAGACCAGCTGCCGCCCCCCAGAGCCAAAACAACAGCACTTGCTGAAAATGAGCGCGACTCAATTTTGTCCGATGAAAGTTGGCGAACTTCAAAATCCAATTCGATGTGGGGCTGTTCCGAATGGGGGCTAGAACGAGCCTGCAAGCCGTTCAAACGGTGGCGCATGTGAAATTCAACGGGCTTGCCCATCAATGGATGCCGCAAACGCTGTAACCAAGCCCTTAGCAATGGGGCGGCCTTCATTTCTTGCGGAAAAACCCGACCCGAGGTACCAATAAAAGTTTCAACTCCCAACTCCTTCGCCCATGAACGCAACTGGTCTGCACCCCACTCACTCAAGATTGGTTTTAAATGGGTCTCTTGTTCATCGTATCGTTGCACAAAACTTTCAAAAGCCTCTGAATGAGTGAGGTTGAGACCACCACGTCCAGCCAATAAGAACTTTCTCCCCACCGATGGCATGGCATCAAAAAGGTGCACCGAATACCCAAGACCCGACAAGACTTGGGCCGCCATGAGTCCTGCAGGGCCGCCGCCAACAACCGCCACTGACTTACTCCGTGGCTTTGAAGACTGAAGGGAAATGTTGCTCATTGTGTTAAAAAATAAGGGGCAGCCCTGTCATCAAAGCGGCTTTGTGTGTTTCTGTCAAAATACAGGAAGTTTACAAAGACAATTTAGCTGTAATTTCAATCTCTCTAAGGAAAAGGCCATGGCCAGCGATTTGATCAAACACACAACCGACGCCACTTTTGACAACGACGTCCTCAAAGCCGACAAGCCAGTCATCGTCGACTTTTGGGCCGAATGGTGCGGGCCTTGCAAAATGATTGCACCCATTTTGGACGAAGTTGCAACCGGCTATGAAGGCAAGTTGCAAATTACCAAAATGAATGTTGATGAAAACCGCGACATTCCCGCCAAGTTTGGCATCCGTGGCATTCCCACTTTGATGGTTTTCAAGGACGGCCAATTGACCGCTACCAAAGTTGGCGCCATGAGCAAATCTCAACTGACCGCCTTTATTGACCAACAATTGGCTTAATCCAAGCACGCTCAAAGCATGCGCCCAGCACTTTGCAAGCGCTCGCGCGCCAGGAAACTGGCGCGTTTCACCAACCACTTCACGCCATTCATTTCAAACTATTGAGGTGTTACTTGCGACACCTCAAAATTTCCTGTCATAATTCACCCGTTGCACCCCAAAAGGGTTACAACACAGTTTCAAGATAGAAACTTTTAAAAGCCCCTGCGTCTATTGAAGCTACTTGGCGCATCTTTCTAGGCTTTGGTTTCTAGACGTTTGAAATTTCGGTTTCCATCCTCCCCCAGATTTTTGACATCAACCCTTCAGGGTTGCTTTACGCAGGTAAATCCATGCATTTAAACGAACTCAAGGCACTGCATGTGTCTGAAGTCCTCAAGCAAGCCGATGCGCTTGAGATTGAAAACACAGGCCGCATGCGCAAACAGGAGTTGATGTTTGCCATCATCAAAAAACGGGCTCGCGCTGGCGAACAAGTGTTTGCGGACGGCGTTTTGGAAATCTTGCCCGATGGCTTTGGCTTCTTGCGCAGCCCCGACACCAGCTACACCGCAAGCACCGACGACATTTACATCAGCCCCAGCCAAGTGCGCCGATTTAACTTGCACACTGGCGACATGATTGAAGGCGAAGTTCGCATTCCCAAAGATGGTGAGCGTTACTTTGCTCTCACCAAGCTTGACAAAGTCAATGGCGATTTGCCAGAGAACAACAAGCACAAAATCATGTTCGAGAACTTGACACCCTTGTTCCCCAACATTCAAATGCGCCTAGAGCGCGACATCAAGGCCGACGAAAACATCACCAGCCGTGTGATTGACATCATTGCCCCCATTGGCAAAGGCCAGCGCGCATTGATCGTGGCCCAGCCCAAGTCAGGAAAAACCGTGATGATGCAGCACATTGCGCATGCCATCACCGCCAACAACCCCGATGTTCACCTTATGGTGTTGCTGGTCGACGAGCGACCTGAAGAGGTGACAGAAATGCAGCGCACTGTGCGCGGTGAAGTGATTGCATCCACCTTTGACGAACCTGCTGCACGCCACGTGCACGTCGCCGAAATGGTGATTGAACGCGCTAAGCGCTTGGTCGAATTGAAAAAAGACGTTGTCATATTGCTTGACTCCATTACCCGTCTGGCTCGCGCCTACAACAATGTGGTGCCAAGCTCAGGCAAGGTCTTGACCGGCGGTGTCGATGCCAACGCATTGCAACGCCCCAAGCGTTTCTTTGGAGCAGCTCGCAATGTGGAAGAAGGCGGCAGCCTGACCATCATTGCAACAGCACTGGTCGATACCGGCAGCCGCATGGACGAGGTGATCTTTGAAGAATTCAAAGGCACAGGCAATTGCGAAATTCATTTGGAACGCCGTCTGTACGAAAAACGCGTTTTCCCAGCCATCAACTTGAACCGCAGCGGAACGCGCCGGGAAGAGTTGTTGTTGCAGCCGGAAGTCCTTCAAAAAACTCGCATTCTGCGTCAGTTCATGTACAACATGGACGAAATTGAAGCCATGGAAATGGTTCTCAAGAGCATGAAAGCCACGAAGAGCAATGTCGAGTTCTTCGACATGATGCGTCGCGGCGGCTAAAAAAGTAGCTTGACAAGCCCATTATTTGGCATGCAAGTCATTGATTTCATGCCATAATCTCGTGTTTCGCGAAAAGTACTCCAGAATGGTCTGTGGGCGGCTGTCGCAACTGAACTCAAGGAATAGATCATGAAAGAAGGCATTCACCCTAACTACCGAGAAGTTTGCTTCTTGGACTTGTCTAACGGCTTCAAGTTCGTCACACGTTCTTGCGTCAATGCCAAAGAGATGGTGAAAATGGACGACGGCCGCGAATTGCCTTTGTTCAAACTCGATACCTCCAGCGAATCACACCCCTTTTACACAGGCACCCAAAAATCTGTCGACAACATGGGTGGCCGCGTCGAAAAGTTCCGCAACCGTTTCGGCAAAACATCCGTTACCAAGTAATATTAAAATTACGTCACTTTGTGACCATCACAGGGCAGCCCGGGCAACCGGCCTGCCCTTGTTTTTTGCATGCCCTGCTCAGTTCGCATGCCCTTGTGATTGAGATACCGACTCTGCTATCGTCTGAATTGTGACTTCCTACTCATCAGATACCTCTGCCAATCCAGCCATCGTGGCCCAAAGTGCCGTTCGGCGTTTGCCGAGGTGGGTGTTGTGGTCGCTTTGCTTGGCCTATGTATTGCCTGGCTTTATTGGCCGTACACCTTGGAAAGCCGACGACATGGAAGCCTTTGGCTTCATGCGCAATTTAGCCCTCTCGCTCGGAGCTGACAGCATTTCATGGTTAAAGCCCACACTGCTTGGCCAGGCTGACCACCACGCGGCTCTATTGCCTTATTGGCTTGGTGCATGGGCCATTCAATTGGCACCCACAGGTTTTCCCTCTGACACAGCCGCCCACTTACCCTTCATTGCTTTGTTAGGTCTGACGCTTGTAGCCACTTGGTACGCGGTTTATGCTTTAGCGCGCGCACCCTCAGCACAACCCGTCAGCTTTGCCTTTGGCGGAGAAGCCAAACCAGCAGACTATGCTCGGGCCATTGCAGATGGTGGGCTACTTGCTTTGCTAGCCTGTTTGGGTTTGGCCAGACTTTCTCACGAAGCCACGCCTGCACTTGCACAACTGGCTTTTTCTGCGCTCCTCTTTTTTGCATTAGCCAACTTGGCTCGAAAACGAATTCCAGCTTTATTGGGCGCGGCCTTGAGCATCTTTGGCTTGGCACTCTCAGGTGCACCTGCTCTGGCAATGATATTGGGTGCTGGTGGCGCCATCGTGATTGCCCTTGATTCACGCAAGCCGCACTCTCTGCAAGTCAGACGGGTCGACGTCGCTTGGGTTTTGATCTTCTGTCTCGCTGGCGCAGCCATCGCCAGTGCACTTGACTTGTGGCGCTGGCGCGTCGGCTTCTCCCACGTCTTAGAAATGAAGTCCATGGCCAGGTTGCTATTGTGGTTCACATGGCCCGCCTGGCCACTTGCGCTGTGGACGCTTTGGCGCTGGCGCTACCAGCTGAAAAGTATTTCAGCCAATCCCCATTTGTCATTGCCGCTCTGGTTCATGAGCGTTGCCATCGCAAGCACCTGGTTATCTGGCTTAAGTGATCGTTCGCTACTCATCGGCTTGCCCGCATTGGCCACCTTGGCCGCGTTTGCATTGCCCACACTCAAACGCAGCGTGAGTGCTTTCATTGATTGGTTCACTCTCTTGTTCTTCAGTGTGGGGGCTTTGATCATTTGGACAGTCTGGATTTCCTTGCAAACCGGCTTTCCTGCACAACCAGCGATCAATGTTTCAAGGCTCGCGCCTGGTTTTGAGCCCGAGTTTTCAATGAGCGCTTTCATCCTTGCTGGCTTGGCAAGTTTGGCATGGGCGAGTCTAGTGAAATGGCGTGCTGGCAGACACCGCTCAGCACTCTGGAAGAGCATGGTGCTACCAGCAAGTGGTGCCAGCTTGTGCTGGCTTTTGGTCATGACCCTCTGGTTGCCGCTCATAGATTTTGGTAGAAGCTATGCACCCCTTGTTCACAAAGTTAGAAACATGATGGGTGAAACAGATTGTGTTCAGTACTATGGACTGACGAAGGCCCAAGGTGCAGCCTTTGAATTTCACGGCAATCTCAAGCTACATGCAGTAGTAACACCATCTAAAAAATCAAGCGCAGATTCAAAGCCATGTGCGTGGCTGATTGTCGATACGCAAGCTCTAACTTCATTCAGTCAAGAAGTTGATGCCAGCATGTGGACGCAACACGCCACCGTGCGCCGCCCCACAGACAACAACGAAGACATTGTTTTGTTCAGAGCTGTAGCCTCCAACAGCACGGCCAAGCCCTGATCTGTCAATGCAAGATGTTTGAAGCGCGCACCATCATTCGTCACGCCGGTACGGTTTTGGTGGGGCAATTGGCAGTCATGGCTTTTGGTGTTGTGGACACCCTGATTGCAGGCCAGTACAGCACCTCCGCACTTGCCGCGTTGTCGGTGGGCTCTGCCATCTACATCAGCATTTATGTGTCCTTGAATGGCTTGATCACTGCAATGCTGCCCGTATGGTCAGAACTGCGCGGTGCTGGCGCTCACGCAGCCCTTGGCAAATCGGTTCGACAAGCTTTGTATCTGTGTCTGAGTGTGATTGTCTTGGGTACCCTTGCCTTGCTGTTTCCAGATCCCTGGCTCAAGGCAACAGGCGTTCCGGACAACCTGCAAAATGATGTTCGAGATTACCTGCAGGTTTTGGCGATTGCTGTGGGGCCGTCACTGCTGTTTCGCATGTACTCAACGCTCAACCAAAGTCTGGGCATGCCGCTATGGGTTACCGTTCTCCAAATTATGGCACTGGGCATCAAAATCCCTCTTTCAATTTTGTTCACTCTTGGGGGCTGGGGTCTAGAGGGTCAAGGTGTGGTGGGTTGCGCTTGGGCTACTTTGGTAGTCAACACATGGTTGATGCTCATGGGCATTTATTTCTTGCGGTCTCAAAAGGTCTACCAAGAATTCAAAATATGGCAATCGATGGAAGCGCCCAATTGGAAAGTTCTCAAAGAGTTTTTGCGCTTAGGCATTCCGGCAGCCCTGTCAGTGTTGGTAGAAGTGACTTCCTTCACCATGATGGCACTTTTCATTTCAAGACAAGGCATGGTGGCATCGGCCAGCCACCAAATTGCAACCAGCAATGCCACCTTGCTCTACATGATTCCCCTTGCGCTTGGTATTGCTTGCAGTGCTCGGGTTGGTTATTGGCTTGGCGCCAATGAAGCTAGGCAGGCTGAAAAGGCCGCCCACACAGGTTTGAAATTGACGCTGATTTTGGCCTTGATTTTTTGTACTGCGCTGGCTTTAGGCAAAGAAGCTGTCGCGGGCTTATTTTCTGCAGATACCGCAGTTGCACTGGCTGCTGCGACAGTTCTGGGTTGGGTCGCCATTCATCACTTGGTAGATGCCTTGCAAACCGTTTGTGTCTTTATTTTGAGGTGCTACCGAATGACACTGCTGCCCCTTGTGATCTACAGCGTCATCTTATGGGGCGTCGGACTTTGGGGGGCCTTTGTCTGGGCCTATCAAGGCATAGGTCCTTTGCATGTTCGACCAGAAGTCAGTACTTTTTGGGCAGCAGGCAGTTTTGCTTTGTGCATCGTCAGCCTTGCCTTTGTTGCACTGGTTTTATGGGCTGCCAAACAGCGCCGACTTTGATTTCAGCATTTAATTTGCCACAATACTGTTTTAGAAATATTTCGATTGTTACCCCTCAGCGCGCATCAATCACCTCTTTCATTGCCACCAAACTAGGAACATCATGATTCTTGAATTAGCAGACATTCGCATCAAACCCGGGCAAGAAGTAGCCTTTGAAGAAGCCATTGCTCGTGGTCTTCAAACTGTTATCTCAGGGGCCAAGGGCTTTCAAGGTGCTAAGGTAAACAAAGGTATAGAAAGCCCAGACCGATTTATTTTGCAAATTTTCTGGGACACATTGGAAGACCACACCATTGGGTTTAGAGAGTCGGCTTTGTTCACAGAATGGCGCGCTATCGTTGGACCGTTTTTTGCAGCGCCACCTGTTGTGGAGCACTTTGTACTGACCTACAAAAGTTAAAAAAACCAAATGCTTGTGCCAGGTTTCAGTGGCTGAGAAATTTTTTAATTTCGATTGATCACATCTCTTGAGTTTCATGGCCAGCCACCAACTTGGCAAGCAAGCCCACCAGTTGTTGGGCTTCTTCTTGGTTTAAAGGTTTGAGTAAATTGTCTTGTACGCGCTCAACGGCATTTTTCATGAGCAGCGTCGATTCTTCACCCAAGGGCGTTAACCACAAAAGTTTACGTCTGCGGTCCACCTGGTCAGGCTCGCGCTTGATCCATCCTTTGGTTTCCAAACGTCCAATCACCGAGCCTGAGGTTGCCGCATCAAAAGCCACGCGTCCGGCCAAAGTAATTTGATCAATGCCAGGCGTGTCCATCACAGCATTCATAATGGCAAATTGAACAGGCGTGACATCTTCCGCCGCCAATTCGGTCATGAACAAGGCCACAGCAATTTGTTGCGCACGCCGCACCAAGTGTCCTGGTGCATGCGCAAAATCAAAACTCTTCTCCATACAACTATGATTGCGTGTTGGTGACAGAATCGTCAGTTAATAAGTATACTTACGAAAAATCTTTTTGGGTTGTTTCTTTTTCTTTGTTTGAAAGGTCGTTATGAGCTTTGTTTTCCCTCCAGCCGCGCTTGCATCAGTTCCAGTCTTGGGACAAGCAGAACGCTTTCCAGTTCGTCGCATTTACTGCGTTGGACGCAATTACGAAGAGCACGCCAAAGAAATGGGCTTTACAGGACGCGAGCCACCTTTCTTCTTTATGAAGCCTGCTGACTCACTTGTGGTTGTCAATGATGGCGAAACTGGTCACATGCCCTACCCCAGCTTGACTCAAAACTTCCACCACGAAATTGAGCTGGTCGTGGCCATTGGCACAGGCGGTCGAAACATCAAAGCGGCTGATGCCGAAAAGCACATCTATGGCTATGCAGTAGGCTTGGACATGACACGCCGTGACTTGCAAAATGATATGAAAAAACAAGGTCGCCCATGGTGCATTGGCAAAGCCTTTGACCATTCAGCACCGATTGGCCCCATTACCCCTAAAGCCAAGGCAGGTGAAGTCAACCATGCCGAAATAGATTTGCTGGTCAATGGCACGGTGCGTCAAACCAGCACCGTTGCCAAACTCATTTGGAACGTGGCAGAAACCATCGAGCATCTTTCGGCCGCTTGGGAACTTCAGCCTGGCGATTTAATTTACACAGGAACCCCAGAGGGTGTTGCCGCTGTGGTGGCAGGTGATACATTGGTTGGCCGTGTTGCTGGCCTTGGTACATTGACCGTGAAGGTCGATCCTGCCAAATGAGCAAAATCAACGGGGCTTAAGGCCCCGTTATTTGGAAATCAAGATTGAAAATACTCGAAATACTGGCCAAGTTTTGTAGCGTCTTATCAGGTGCTTTGCTCACATTCATCACGTTCATGACTTGCTACAGTCTGATTGGCCGTAACACGACCGGTCAAACCATTGTCGGAGACTTTGAGTTAACTGGTGTTGCAACAGGTGCAGCCATTGCCTTGTTCATGCCACTTTGCCAATTCAAAAAAGCCAACATCGTGGTTGACTTTTTCACAGCCAAAGCCAGCGCAGCCACCATCGCCCAACTCGACAGATTGGGAGCACTTTTCATGGCTGCAGCTTTTGCTTTGCTCACATGGCGCACTTTTTTAGGGGGCTTGAATGCATGGACTTCGCAATCAGGCTCCATGATGCTGGGCTTTCCAGAGTGGATTGTTTATGCGGCCATGACACCCCCTTTGGCGCTCAGCGCGGTCATTGCTTTTACCCAAGCTTTGTGGGGTGAGAACTCGTCAAACTCTGAGGGCGCATCTGCATGAGCGCGCTCACCCTTTGCTTGATTATTTTTGGCGTCATGCTGGCCCTCATGGCCATCCGTGTGCCTATCGCTGTGTCCATGTTTTCAGCGGGCACCTTGGGTTATCTCATTCAAACCGGATGGGGGCCTTACTCCAGCTTTCTGAACAATTTAGCTTTTGCCAGGTTTGCAAGTTATGACTTGTCGGTCATTCCACTTTTTATTTTGATGGGCCACTTTGCAACCCAAGGTGGCATCAGCAAGGCTTTATTTCAGTTTGCCGCCAGCGTCATGGGGCGCTTCAAAGGTGGCCTGGCCATGGCTGCTGTTTTGGCCAGCGCGGCCTTTGGTTCTATTTGCGGCTCCTCGGTTGCCACGGCTGCCACCATCACGGGTGTTGCACTGCCAGAAATGAAGCGGCATGGCTATTCGGGCCGTCTGTCTACAGGCACCTTGGCTGCAGGGGGTACTCTGGGCATCTTGATTCCGCCTTCGGTGCCGTTGGTCATTTATGCCATCTTGACGGAACAAAATATAGCCAAACTGTTTGCGGCCGCCATGGTACCAGGCCTCATTGCCATGTTGGGTTACATCATTGCCATCGCCATTTATGTGCGTGTGGTGCCTGGTCAGGCACCTGAGGTGGATGACAACATCGAGAAATTCTCTTTGGCTGCACTTGCAGGCATTGTGCCCATCGCCACTATTTTCATCATTGTCTTTGGCGGCATCTACGGGGGGTTTTTCACACCAACCGAAGGGGCAGGCGTAGGCGCTGCCTCAACCTTTGTGGCAGCCTTGCTCAAGCGTGAAATGACTTGGCCTAAATTTAAGCAGTGCTTTTATGCAACAGCTGAAAGCTCGGCCATGATCTTCATGATTTTCATTGGCGCCGATGTCATGAACTCATCGCTGGCATTGACGCAAGTTCCGAATCAACTCGCCACCGTCGTCAGCAGTTGGGGCCTTTCTCCTTTGATGATTGTGACCGCCATCTTGCTGTTTTACGTGGTGCTTGGCGCAGTCATGGACGAGCTCAGTATGATTTTGCTGACCATTCCTATTTTCTTTCCCATGATCATGGGCCTTGACTTTGGGATGGCCAAAGAACCCACCGCCATTTGGTTTGGCATCATGGTGCTCATGACCGTGGGATTTGGCTTGTTAGCACCACCGGTCGGTTTGAATGTTTATGTGGTCAATAGCATGGCCAAAGATGTTCCTATTTCTGAGAGTTACAAAGGCGTGATGCCTTTTCTCATCAGCGACACCATTCGAACCACCTTGTTGCTCTTCTTCCCCGGGATTTCCCTATGGTTGATTCAATACATTGCTTGATTTGGAGACTCTTTAACAAGCTTTCATCCGTTAACATTTAGGCATCATCCATTGGAGACACTCATGATCAAACGTCGCTCACTTTTAAAGTCAGGTGCAGCCGCCGCCATTGCAGCGCCAGCCCTAACTGGTTTCGCCCAACAAACTGTCACATTGAAGTTTCACACCTTCATGGCACCACAGTCGAATGTATGGCTCAACATGCACAAAGCATGGATGAACAAAGTGGAAAAAGATTCTGGTGGCCGAATCAAATTTGAAGCCTATCCTGCCATGCAACTCGGCGGTACGCCCGTTCAGTTGTACGACCAGGCGCGTGATGGAGTGGTTGACATCATTTGGACTTTGCCTGGCAACACAGCGGGTCGATTCCCCCGTGTCGAAGTGTTTGAGCTGCCCTTCATGATGAGCAATGCAGAAGCCACTTCCAAAGCTTATTGGGAGTATGTGCAAACCATGGCACCCGATGAATTCAAGGAGACGCATTTGATCGCCTTGCAAGTTCACGGCCCAGGCGCTATTCACACAGTCGACAAGCCTGTGAAAAGTGTGGCGGACATGAAGGGCTTGAAAATGCGAGCCCCTACCCGCCAAGTGACAAAGTTAATGGGCGCCTTGGGCGCCATCCCTGTTGGCATGCCTTTGCCCGGTATTCCAGATGCTTTGTCCAAAGGCACCATCAATGGCGCCGTCATCCCTTGGGAAGTGGTGCCAGCAGTGAAGGTTCAAGAGCTGACCAAGTTTCATGCTGAGTTTGATCCTGCCGGCGGTTGCCTTTACACCACCACATTTGTGATGGCCATGAACAAAGCCAAATACAACTCGTTGCCACCCGATTTGAAAAAAATCATCGACGACAACAGCGGTCTGGAAACCTCAGGTTGGTTGGGCAAAGTTCAACAAGAAGGCGATGTGCCCGGTCGCAAAACTGCCAGCGATCGCAACAATGCCATCTTCACAGTGGGCCCAGCAGAAGCACAAGAATTCCGCCGCAAATCACGCGCGCTTGAAATTGAGTGGATTGAAGACATGAACAAACGTGGTTATGACGGTCGCAAGTTAATCGACACAGCGCGATCGCTGATCGAAAAGCATTCCAAAGCGCCCGCCGCTAAAGCACCTGCGAAGAAGGCTTGAGCTATCAACGTCAATTGATCAAACACTGCCGAGCCTGTGGCTCGGCAGTGTTGTATCGACTACCCGATGATGGCGATACCAAGCAACGCGCTATTTGCACCGAATGTCAACTGGTGCACTACGAAAATCCCCTCAATGTCGTCGGCACGATACCCTACTTGGGCAATCGAGTTTTATTGTGCAAGCGAAACATAGAGCCCCGCAAAGGCAAGTGGACTTTGCCAGCAGGCTTTATGGAATTAGGGGAAACCACCGCAGAGGGTGCAGCGCGCGAAACTTCCGAAGAAGCGGGTGCTCATTTTAAAATGGGACAACTGCTGACTGTCATGAGCGTGCCACGCGTCGGCCAAGTGCATCTGTATTTTTTGGCTGAATTAGAAAATGAAAACTTTGAACCTGGCTTTGAAACCCAGGAGGCCAAAATGTTCACCGAAGAGGAAATTCCTTGGAGCGAATTGGCTTTTAGAACCGTTCAAGAAACTTTGCAACATTATTTCGCAGACAAAAAAGCCGGTCAATTTGGTGTCCATACTCTGAACATTGATTGAAATCATCAATCAGGCAGTCAATAACCATGTATCCTTGACATGTTTTTTTAAAAGGAAATTACATGTACAAAATCATCCTTGCTAGTTTTTTAAGCCTTGCGGCATTGGCATCTGTCGCCCAAACTGCGGCGCCTACGGCACCTGTGGTTCCTGCAGCACCCGCCGGAGCACCTTCTGCTTCACCAACGACACCCCCTGCTGCTGCATCCAAACCAGCCGCAGAAGTCCCTAAAGCTGCCAAAAAAGCAGCTAAAAAGAAAAAAGCAAAAGCCAAAAAACAAGCTGCCTGATTTTTCAGAAAGTCTAGCAAAGCCCTGCAATGCAGGGTTTTTTTTTGTTCAAGGAAGCCTCAACTTGGGCGAAAATACGAACGTGGCCATTCCTCAGTCTTTTATTCAAGAACTTCTATCCCGCATTGATGTGGTGGAGGTCGTTGGCCGCTATGTTCAATTGAAAAAAGGTGGCGCTAACTTTATGGGGCTTTGCCCCTTTCATGGTGAAAAATCTCCCAGCTTTACAGTCAGCCCCACCAAACAATTCTTCCATTGCTTTGGCTGTGGAAAAAATGGCAATGCCATTGGTTTTCTAATGGACCATGCAGGCATGACCTTCATTGAAGCAGTCAAAGATTTGGCTCAGCAAACAGGCATGGTGGTACCCGAGGAAGAACTCTCACCCCAAGACAGAGCAAAAGCTGCGGCCCAAAAACAAAAGCAAACCAGTTTGAGCGATATGTTGGAAAAAGCAGCAAATGCTTATCAACAGCAACTCAAAATTGCGCCAAAAGCGGTGGCCTACTTAAAAGGACGAGGTCTGTCCGGGCAAATTGCAAAACGTTTTGGCTTGGGCTTTGCACCTGAAGGTTGGCGAAGCTTGGCAAGTGTTTTTCCCGATTACGAAGATCCACTTTTGGCAGAGAGTGGCTTGGTCATTGTGAATGAAGAGGATGGCAAAAGATACGACCGCTTTAGAGATCGTGTGATGTTTCCAATCCGAAGCATCAAAGGTGATTGCATTGGCTTTGGTGGGCGCGTGATGGGTGATGGCACTCCCAAATATTTGAACTCTCCCGAAACACCCGTGTTTCACAAAGGCCGTGAGCTTTACGGTTTGTTTGAAGCAAGAGACAGTATTCACAGTGCGGGCTATGTCTTGGTCACTGAAGGCTACATGGATGTCGTGGCATTGGCTCAATGGGGCTTCCCCAATGCTGTCGCAACACTTGGCACTGCGTGCACGCCAGACCATATCCAGAAGCTTTTTCGATTTACTGATTCTGTGGTGTTTGGTTTTGATGGCGATGCTGCTGGCCGCCGAGCAGCGCGCAAAGCACTCGATGGTGCGCTGATTTATGCAACTGACGTCAGAAGCATCAAGTTTTTGTTCTTACCTCAGGAACACGATCCCGACAGTTACATCCGAGAAAAAGGCTCAGAGGCCTTTTCCGATTGCGTCGCCAAAGCCACACCTCTTTCCAAATTTTTAATTGAAGTGGCTGCAGAAGCATGCGATTTGAATTCTGCAGAAGGACGAGCGCACCTCTCTAGCAACGCAAGCCCGCTCTGGCGCGCCCTTCCTGATGGCGCTTTAAAGCGCCAATTGCTGTCAGAGCTGGCTCAAATGATTCAGCTTGATGCCTCGGAGTTGGCTGGACTTTGGCTTCAGCAAGCGGAGGCTGCTGCAGCGCGCAGCGCTCCTCGAGGAACTGCCAGTATTGGGCAAACAAGCAGCACCGCAGCCATTTCAGCCGGTGCAAACACGCCAAGTTCGTCAGCTTTTGACCCCGAAGGTATGCCCTCGCCCTTTGAGCCCGCCAGAAGCCAAGGCTATCAAAAGACCTCAAGGGCAAGGCCAGATGGCAAAACTTGGCAAAAAGATGCATCTGGAAAATGGCGGTTATCGAGCAATGGCGACGTCAGGCCAGTCTCTGATCTAGGTCCTAGAGTTCAACCCGCAAGCCGAGCAGATCATGCAGTGAGGCTGATTCTCACCAACATGGCGCTGTGGGATGGTTTGTCTTCAGAAGACCATGCCATGCTGTCTGACTTGCCCAGTCAGCATGGGCAAACAATGCGTTGGATTGAAAGTCAATTTCACGATCACGGCCCCCTCGCTTGGGGCACCTTACAAGCTGAGTTAAAAAATCTGCCATTTAGCAGCCTCGCTGAAAAACTCATGGGGTCTCATACCCCCAACGAGCCAGAAGGCCAAGCAGACCTTGAGCCAGGAGAGGCTTACAAAGAACTGAGGCAACTTCTCAATCTGATGCTCATCGATCAGCTCAAAGAGCTTGAAACAGTTGCCCTGCAGAATGCTGAAAATTCGAAGAGTCCGGAGGCTTTTCAACAATGGCGCGAAATCCATCAACGGCGCAGGGCCCTCATGAGCGCTGAAATTTTGTAGATTTTCACTCTTGTTTGGGTATAATCCACTTTTCAGGCAAGAGCGACAGCAGCACCTCCGGACCCGGCCAACGCCACAGCGCACCTCCCTCCATGGGACGGCCAATATATCCGCAAGGACTGCACTCCAAATGTTCGCCCACATATCTTGCCTATAAGTCCTTGCAAATGAAGTCACCTGCCCCCAGGTGTTTGTTTGCATTTCCTCTAGCGCCAGAAGTTTGTGGCGCAGCGTTTGTTTCCATTCAGTTTGAAGTATTGAGGTCCATCATGCCCGCTCAAAAGCCGAAGAAGCCCGTTAAAGCACAAGCCACGTCTGGCGCCAAAAAACCTGTCAAACCCGTTGCAAAGCCAGTCGCTAAGTCGACCAGCAAATCAGTGGCTAAACCGGCCCCTAAACAGGCCTCAAAACCAGCCCCTAAAGTAACGGCCAAAACAAGTCCGGTCAAAGCCAAAGCGCCAGTCAAAGCACCGGTCAAAGCACCTGTCAAAGCGAATGCCAAAACCACTGCAAAACCAGTGGTCAAAGCTGCCGCTAAGCCAGTTGCTAAGCCCGTTGCCAAACCTGCAGCCAAAGCAACAACACCGGCCAAGAAAGCCATTTCAGTGCCCGTATCCAAAAAAACAGTCGCCGTGAAGGCCCCCACTAAAACGCCCGTCAAGGCAGCAAAACCTGAAGCCCCCAAGGAGAAGTCCAAAGTTGTGGCTAAAACAGCGGTAAAAACAGAGGTAAAAGCAGTCACAAAAGCTGCCGAAAAACCTGCAGTGAAACTTGCTGAAAAGCCAGTTGCAAAGCCAGTTACAAAACCGGTCGCTACTGAAGTTGCCAAAGTAAGCGATAAAAAGGCAACGAAGCCTGAAGAAAAAACTTCTTCCAAAAACAAAACAGATACTTCGGCTGGCACCAAAGCCCCAGCCGTCAAGCCAAGCAAAACAAGCACCCCAGACGAAGATACCAAGTCAAGCGGTGTCAAGCGCGGCCGTAAACCTAAGGCAGAAGCTGAAGCCATTCACGAAGACTTAAGTGACATCGAAGAGGATTTGGTTGGAGAACCAGTTGCAGAATCCACAGAGAAAGTTAAACCACTTCGCATGAAGATCAGCAAGGCCAAAGAGCGCGCCTTGATGAAAGAGTTTGGCCTAGACGAAACTGTTTTGTCTGAAGAAGACATGGCCAAACGCCGTCAGCGCCTCAAGGCATTGATCAAATTGGGCAAGACGCGTGGTTACCTCACACACGGCGAAATTTCTGACCACTTGCCCGACAAGTTGGTGGACGCCGAAACTCTCGAGGTGGTGATCGCCACTTTGAACGATTTGGGCGTGGCTGTTTACGAGCAAACACCCGATGCAGAAACTCTGATCATTACCGACAACGCACCCACAGGCTCCACCGAGGAGGAAGCTGAGGAAGCAGCTGAAGCAGCGCTTTCTACCGTGGACAGTGAGTTTGGCCGCACAACCGATCCAGTTCGCATGTACATGCGCGAAATGGGCACTGTTGAATTGCTCACCCGTGAAGGCGAAATTGAAATTGCCAAGCGGATTGAAGGCGGCTTGATGGACATGATGACGGCCATCAGCGCATCACCCGCCACCATTTCTGAAATTCTCCGCCTAGCAGGCGAGATTCGCGATGGCAAAGTGGTTATTTCTACTGTGGTCGATGGTTTCTCCAACATCAACGAAGCCGACGACTATGTGGCCGAAGAAGACTTCGATGAATTTGACGAGTCAGACGATGACGATGGCAAAGGTGGCTCTAAAGCGCTGACCAAGAAATTGGAAGAATTGAAGAATCAAGCTTTAGAACGTTTTGATCGCATTACAGAGCTCTTTGAAAAAGTTCACACAATTTCTGCCAAAGAGGGTTGGGGCACACCCGCCTACATCATTGCGCAGAAGGAATTGTCAGAAGAGTTGATGACCATCCGATTTACGGCCAAGACCATTGAAAAGCTTTGCGATATGGTGCGTGGACACGTAGACGATGTCCGCAAAAAAGAACGCGAACTGCGTCGCATCATTGTGGACAAATGTGGTTATCCGCAAGATCAGTTTATTCTTGAATTCTCAGGACGTAACAAAAACAACCAGCGAATTCCCTCTCACTTACTCGATTTGCAGTGGATTGAAAAACAAGCTGCTGCAGGCAAACCTTGGAGTTCGGTCATGGGCCGAAACATTCCACCGGTTCAAGATTTGCAGCAAAAACTCACCGACTTGCAAACCCGCGTTGTGGTGCCTTTGGATGAACTCAAAGACATCAACAAGCGCATGAATGCAGGTGAACGTTCTTCGCGTCATGCCAAGAAGGAAATGATCGAGGCCAACTTGCGCTTGGTCATTTCAATTGCCAAAAAATACACCAACCGTGGCTTGCAGTTTCTCGACTTGATTCAAGAAGGCAACATCGGCTTGATGAAGGCCGTTGATAAGTTCGAATATCGCCGTGGTTATAAGTTTTCAACTTACGCCACATGGTGGATTCGCCAAGCCATCACGCGTTCAATTGCCGATCAGGCTCGCACCATCCGTATTCCGGTTCACATGATTGAGACCATCAACAAGATGAACCGTATTTCTCGCCAGCACTTGCAGGAGTTTGGCTTTGAGCCCGATGCCAGCATCTTGGCCGAAAAGATGGAAATCCCTGAAGACAAGATTCGCAAGATCATGAAGATTGCCAAAGAGCCTATCTCCATGGAAACGCCAATTGGTGACGACGACGACAGCCACTTGGGCGACTTCATCGAAGACAGCGCCAACACAGCGCCTATCGATGCAGCCATGCAAGCTGGTTTGCGCGATGTGGTGAAGGACATCCTAGACAGCCTGACACCCCGTGAAGCCAAGGTGCTGCGCATGCGCTTTGGCATCGAGATGTCAACCGACCACACCCTTGAAGAAGTGGGCAAACAATTTGACGTCACACGCGAGCGCATTCGTCAAATTGAAGCCAAAGCACTGCGCAAACTCAAGCATCCAAGCCGCAGCGACAAGCTACGCAGTTTCATCGATACGATGTAAGTCAACTGCTAACTGATCGCCCATCAAAAAAGCCTTCCAGTGATTTAACTGGAAGGCTTTTTTTGTAGTTGCTTTATTTATTCGCTGGCCATGACAATGGCAGCACTCATCGCCAAAACCCCACCTGGTAGAACCCAAGTTGACTTCTCCTGCGGCTGGTCAGTGGTGACAGGGTCTAAATTGACTGACAATTTTGGACGGCGTGCATCGACCACTCTTGCAGCACCAACCTCACCCCGCACTTGTTTGGTGAACTCAATGAGCGCGCCTTGAACTGTTCTGACTGAAACTTTGTTGCCCAAATTCTCTAGCAACTGAACAAGTGCTTCAGTATTGTCGCGGGTCCATTCTTGACGCCATTTGTTTTGGGCGGTTCGCGTAAGCCAACGACCAGTGTGGCGATTCAATCTTGGCGGACACCCAATCAGAATCCAATTGGCTGTGTCACTTTGAGACCCGCTGGCAGGGAGCATTGGAACGATTTGTTGGAGTGCATATTGCTTGTCATCGATGTAAACAATGAATGTTTCCATATTTTTTTCTCCTGGGTTAAAAAAAATTTAAATTGATTGCGTGTCAGTTGTTTGCGTCCCTTGACGTTTGGTTGTCCACCAGCCTAAGCCCAATACACCGACAATCGCAAGTATGTAAGTTGCAGCACGGGCTAAGTTGTTGATCATTTCACCGCCATCAAAAATGGGGTCTAGAAGTTTTTCATTGATGACCATCTGAGCAGCAGTGAAGGCCAAGACTGCAGCGCCCAAGTGAATGATCACTGGCCATTTTTCGACCAAGCGCAAAACCAATTTGCTGCCCAGCACCACAATTGGAATGCTGATGAGCAAGCCAATGACAACCAGCGTAAAGTCGCCATTGGCAGCACCGGCTACGCCCAATACGTTGTCGACACCCATCAGTGCGTCGGCCACAATAATGGTTTTCATGGCACCCCAGAAAGTGGTGGCACCGCCGCCTTCGTGTTCGTCCTCTGAGGTATCGGCTATGAGCTTGTAAGCAATCCATAAAAGGCCAAGGCCACCAATCAACATCAGGCCTGGAATTTTAAGAAGCCATACAACGCCGACGGTCATGGCAGAGCGAACGACGATGGCACCCACAGTGCCCCAAATAATGGCTTTTTGTTGATGTTCTGGAGGGAGGTTGCGCGCAGCAAGCGCAATGACAATGGCGTTGTCGCCAGCTAAAACTAAATCTATAAGAATGATGGCGAGCAAAGCTGACCACCATGGCACTGAAAACAATTCCATGAAAGACCTTCAATAACGATCCGAACAAGCTGCCGTGTCAAATGACCACGGCAACACGAGAGATCGAAGGTCTTGCTTTGCTTGTTATATATCAGTTATGTGCCCAACAAACCGGAAGTCATAAACTCCGTAATGACGATTTGTTGATCTCTTCGTGCGCCTAATGGCTGAACTGAGCACGAAGAAATTGAGCTACTCCCCATCGATGTGGGGATTAGAATTCATGTCAGCTCAATATCGAATTCAAGCTCTGTTTAGGCCTAGATTTTGTAGGGGATTTGGCTGCATATTGGCTCATCCCTTTTTGGCAACCAAAGTCAGAATGTCGTAGCTCGCCACCAACTCTTGGGCTTGGTTGGTCACTTCCACATCCCAAGCCACAACGCCTTGCCCCTGGCCGTTGGCGTCCTTTTTGTTGCGGTCAATCTTGCGTTTGCAAGTAAGCCTTACTTGGATGCTGTCACCCAAACCCACAGGCTTCACAAAACGCAAGGTGTCCAAGCCATAGTTGGCCAAGACAGGTCCAGGTTCGGCCACCACAAACAATCCAGCCGCATCAGATAAGACCAAGTAGCCATGTGCAATGCGTTTGCCAAAGGCGGAGGCTTTGGCTGCTTCGTCGTCAAAGTGCATGTAGAACATGTCACCCGTGAGTTCGCCAAAGGCTTTGACGTCTGCCTCAGCAATGAGCTTTGTGGGCGTCAACAAAGATTCACCTACTTGCAACTCTTCAAAGAAGCGCTTGAAGGGATGAGTGCCTGTTTCAATGAGCTTAGCGCCGCGTGCATATTCGCGCGTGATGGCTGTCAACATGGTGGGGGAACCTTGAACTGCCGCACGTTGCATCATGTGCGTCACAGCCCGAATGCCGCCCAACTCTTCACCACCACCGGCGCGTCCAGGGCCGCCGTGCTTCAGGGACGGCAATGGCGATCCATGGCCCGTTGATTCACCAGCAGACTCTCGGTCTAGCACGTGCAGGCGGCCATGGTTGGCAGCCAAACGGGGTACAAGTTGCGCGGCAAGGGCAGGCGTCTTGGTGATCAAGGAGCCCACCAAGCTACCCTGCCCGCGCTTGGCCAAGGCCATGGCTTCTTCGATGCCTTCGTACGGCATCAGAGTGCTAACCGGGCCAAAGGCTTCAATGTCATGCACGCTGTGCTTGCTGAGAGGGTTTTGACACACGAGCAAGGTAGGTTGGAAGAACGCGCCGTTGGCCACGCCCTCTCCCACCAAGCTGAAATTGGCTTCGCCGCCAAACACCAACTCTGTACTTTGGCGCAACATGGCCACTCGCTCAGCAACGTCTGATTGCTGTGACTTGGAGGCCAAAGCGCCCATCTTCACGCCTTCGACGGAAGGGTCGCCAACCACCACTTTGGCCAAGCGAGCTTTGATTTTTTCGGCAACCGCATCCAAGTGTTTGCGCGGCACAATGGCGCGTCGAATGGCTGTGCATTTCTGTCCGGCTTTCACCGTCATTTCGCGCACCACTTCTTTAATGAACAAATCAAATTCTTCGTCATCGGGATTGACATCATCGGCCAAGATGGCGCAGTTTAAGGAGTCGGCTTCTGCATTGAATGGA
This sequence comes from uncultured Burkholderiales bacterium, assembly GCA_903961095.1. Taxonomy (GTDB): domain Bacteria; phylum Pseudomonadota; class Gammaproteobacteria; order Burkholderiales; family Burkholderiaceae_C; genus Limnohabitans_A. The sequence continues at coordinate 28,918 of CAJCDH010000085.1, forward strand.
ATGCTGTTGCGAACCAAATTGGGGTTCACGCGCAGCTTGGCTGCAGTGTCAGCTGAGCCGGTAAAAGTGACCACATCGGCTACATCCAGGCGGTCCAGAAGATCACCCGTGCTGCCAATGACCAATTGCAATGCGCCTTTGGGCAAGATGCCAGATTGGTCAATCATTCGAACCAAGGCTTCTGTGAGGTAGCTGGTAGCAGTAGCAGGCTTGCCGATGCAGGGCATGCCCGCCAAAAATGTGGGGGCAAATTTTTCCAAAAGACCCCAAACAGGGAAATTGAAAGCATTGATGTGAACAGCTACGCCACCACGGGGCACCAAAATGTGCGTGCCGGCAAAGGTATTTTTCTTGCCCAAGGAAGCAACAGGCCCCTCATGAATCAAATTGCCGCTTGGCAATTCGCTAGCAGCCATGCCGGCATATGCAAACAAAGTGCCTGTGCCGCCTTCAATGTCGACCCACGAGTCAACGCGAGTGGCACCGGTGTGGGCAGAAATGGCGTAGAGCTCTTCTTTGCGTTCGCCCAAGTATTTGGCCAACGCACGCAATGCAGCAGCGCGCTGCTGAAAGTCCATGGCCAGCATACCTTGTAGACCAGTGGAGCGGCCAAAATGCAAGGCCTCCTCAAAGTCTAGGGTTTCAGCATGCGAATAGGCAACTTCTTGGCCATTGATGGCACTGTGCAGAGCTTGAGCGGGTTGTGAACCGACCCAACGGCCCGCAACAAAACTTTGGAGAATGGGTGTCATGTGGGAGGTGCCCTTAATGAGCTGCATCAATCAAATAAAACAAGCGGTTTTGTTAAAAAATGTAATTAACCGACCGCTTGGACTGGAAATATTATGCATGTTTCAAGATTTGAAAGCGATCCAATAATTTAAGGGTAAACCCTATTATCTGGGTAATTTGTAGAAACGCGCTCATTTTTCTAAACTTGTTCAAAGGGCACACCAAGCATCCAAAGCAAGTGAGTGCCACAATTCTGAGCATGCAATTGATTCATCTTCATTTGACTCTTCTCACCTTTGTGCTGATGGGTCAGACTTCGTTGGCCACTGCGGGTCAAGCTTCACGCGCGCAATTAACTTTTGACATCATGACCAATCAACAATTGGGAAATTGCGTGGCATGTCATGACATGCCAGGCATCACAGGACATTCAAGCAACTTTGCGCCAAGCCTCAAGGGCGTTGGCGCTAGATGGACGAGAGAAGAGCTGATGAAGTGGGTGACCGATGCCAGAATGATCAAGTCAGACACCCTCATGCCGCCCTATGGCAGCCTTCAAGGTCTGGTGAAAATCAAACCAACTCGAACAGTTTTGACGACAGAACAAATCAAGGACGTGGTCGATACCTTGGAAACATGGCGATAAACCGCAGCCCAAAATTCATGACAACTTCTCAACTGCAACGCTTCATGCTTTGAATTTGCATGATGATTTCTTTAAAGCATTGCCTCCTTCCGCTGCTTCTTTGGCCGCTAGCAACAGCGGCTCAAAGCAGCAGCCCCAGCATGCCTTCAGCGCATCAACTCAGTGGCAACGCTTTTTTAAGTCCGTCTTTGAAAAACATGCAAAGTGATGCCAGCCTTAACCCAGTCAGCTTGTGGCTAGATCAAGGACGCAGTTTATGGGGCGGTGTTGCAGACCCCAACTCATGTTTTCAATGTCACGGCGCCCCCCAAACACTTAAGTCGGCAGCGACGCAGCATCCAAAATGGTCGCCCCGCCTGAATCGCCTTGTCAATTTGGAAGATCAAATCATCGCTTGCTCTGCCAGAACACCTCGCCCATTCAGTGGCTTGGAAAATCCTGAGGTCTTGGCGCTCAGCGCACTCCTGCACAGCAGCAGCCAAGGATTGCCTTTTCAAGTCAGCGCTCCCATTCATCATGCAGCGCAATGGCAAGCCGAATTGAGTGCTGGCGCCCAATTGTTCACCACTCGAATGGGGCGAATGAACCTAGCTTGTACGCATTGTCATGATGTGAATATTGGCAAACAAATGCGTGCCGACGTGATCTCGCCAGCTCACCCCACTGGGTTTCCTATTTTCAAAATGAGTTGGCAAAGCATGGGCTCCATCGACAGACGATTGCGCGCATGTTTTTCTGGCGTTCAAGCCGAAGTACCCGCTGCGGGCAGCTTTGAGCTTCGGCGCTTGGAATTATTTTTGAAATCACGTTCGCAAGGATTGCCCCTAGACGGGCCTTCCTTGCGACGTTAGATATCAATTATTCGGTGAAAAACTCAGTATCCACTTCAGAATTGGATTGCGCGCTGTAACGATTTCCATGAACCGTTTTTTCATTGATCAAGCTTTCCAGTTGCTTCAGCAAATCAGAACTCAAATGAATTTCCGATGCACCCAAGTCATCCATCAGGTGTGGCACGCTGGTTGTTCCGGGAATGGGAATGATGTGCGGCGCTTTGTGCAAAAGCCAAGCCAAAGCCAGTTGGGCAGGAGAACAGCCAGCTTCGTTTGCCAATTGCTGGTACGGCAAAAAAAGTTTGAAATTGGCGGCGTAATTCTCGGCTGAAAAGCGTGGCATACCTTTGCGAATGTCTTTGGCATCCAAGGCAGCAATGTCCAAAGGACCACACAAAAACCCTCTGGCCACTGGGCTAAAAGCCACCAGGGTGGTGCCCAACTGCGCGCAAGCCTGCAGTACAGCAATTTCAGGGTTGCGCGTCCACAAGGAGTATTCTGTTTGCACCGCAGTGATGGGATGCACAGCATGCGCTTTGCGCAAAGTACTGGCAGAAACTTCCGACAAACCGATACTTTGAATTTTGCCTTGACGCACCAAATCACTGAGCGCACCCACACTGTCCTCGATAGGTACTTTTTTGTCCCAACGGTGCAAGTAATACAAGTCGATCACGTCAGTTTGCAAACGCTTCAAGGCATCCTCACAGGTCTTTCGGATAGTTTCGGGTCGGCCATCAATGACGCGAACCAATTTGCCATCGCCATTGAGATCGACCCCGGACATGCCACATTTACTGGCCAAGGTGAACTTCTGACGGTGCGACTTGAGGAACTTACCCACCAAGGTTTCGTTGGTGCCAAAGCCGTAAAGCGCTGCTGTGTCAAAAAAAGTGACGCCAGCATCTAAGGCCGTTAGCAAGACTCTTTCTGCTTGAGTTTCTGAGACCGGTGCACCATAGGCATGGCTCAAATTCATACAGCCCAAGCCAATTTCGCTGACTTGAAATTGACCGAGTTTTCTATTTTTCATCATGCGCCTTTGTTTGAAGATTGAGCCCAAGCGGGCAATGGTGCTGAACGATGCAACACATCCTGATGCAGCCATGTTGCGCTTTTGCGTGCACGCTCTGCGACAGTTTCGAGAGGCAGTTGTTGGTAATCGTCATTGAAAACTTCAAAACTATAGTCGCCCCGATAGCCAATGCGCTCTAGGCTTTGTACCAAGTCCGCCAATTGCTGGCTGTGAACGCCCTCACCTGGAAACACTCGAAATGTACGCGCAGTGGTCATGCGTTCTTCAAACGACGGCGTTTCATGCCACATGAAATCTGACAATTGAGCCAAATAAATTCGATCGGGGTCGATGTCCTCGATGGCATCAAGGGGCGTCTTGGCTGCAAAGATATGAAACGAGTCAATACCGATGCCCAAATTGGGACAGTCAGCTCGGCAGACGACATCCCAACTGCTGGTAAATTCATTGACGGTGCGGCCCCAAGACAAAGCTTCGTAGGCAACTTTAATACCCAAGGGAATGGCCATCATGGCCAATTTTTTGAGATCCTTGGCAATTTGATCCAAATCATCCGTTGCATGACGCGAGGTGGAAGAACAAGCCAACAGAACTTTGCTGCCTGTTGCTGCGCACATTTCGAGCATCGATTTGGCGATGTCCACCTTGTAACTGTGCAAGTGACCCGACAAGCCTTCAAAGTCGCGCAAGACTTGAAAACCTGTGGGGCGCAACCCGCTGCTTTGAATGGCTTTGACTGCTGCCTTGACACCACCGGGGTGTCCCACCAGATCACGCGCCATGAGCATGACCTGTGAAAAACCCGCACTTTTCATGGCCTCTAATTTGGCTTCCAGTGGGCCCGCCATTGTGATGGTGTCCATGCCATAAGCGTCGAGCAAATTCATTTCAATTCCTCAAGGCGTTTGGTGAACCAACTCAAAAGACACAGAGCCCAATGCGCTGCGCGTCAAGGCACCTCGGTCTTCGGGGTGCAGCTCTTGGGACTCAACAAATTCAACGCCGTTTGTCTTGAGAGTTTTGACGGCTTGTGCCACATCTTTCACACCAAAACCAATGCGCTTTAATGATTCTGGTGCAAGGTCGGCTTCCATCCAAGGGTCTGGCTCAATCAGTTGCCAAAGGAATTGACCACAGGGACTTTTCATCAATTTGCCTTTGGGCAAAATACCAAAACGCTCTTCATCAGGAATCAGGGTGAAATCGAACATATGTTCGTAATACGCCATCCAGTCTTCGCTGCGAGCAGCGCCAATGTACTGCACCACTCCAAAGTAGGACATGCCTTCCACTGAGGCAGGCTGTTGGTCTACCGTGGGTATCGGTTTAAAGTCAATGTCGTAAATGGAGAACTCTTGCCAACGATCGACAAAGTAATAGCGTGTGCCACCAGGGCCGTGTATGGCGGGAATGTGTAACTCCATGGCCTGCGCATGACTGGCCACGGACCAAGCCCCTAAATCCATGCAACGGGTATGTGCCTTCAGTGCATCTTGCACCCGAAAAGCCACGGCTGAAATTTCAACTTGACCATCCGCTGTGGCACTCACGCGTGCATCGTCTGGGTTGGCATTGACCACCAAATTCATACCGCCTTGGCGGTACAAAGTGACCTCGCGCGAGCGATGGCGAGCAATGGGACGGAACCCCATGGCTTCCAGCACCTGACCCAAAGCTTGAGGGCGATTGGTGGCATATTCAATGAACTCAATGCCTTGAATGCCCAGCCGATTTGGCATTTCTGGAACGGCTTCGCGGTCAGTTGTCCGTAAATTCATGTGTCATGCCAATCTAGAAGTTGAGCCCAAACGGGCTGAATTGCGAAGCACTTCAGCGGTGGTCGTTTGGAACCCGAAGTACGACAAATAAGCTGGAATTTGTTCAAACAACATGTCAGAACCTACTTGCACCTGGCACCCTCTACTTTTGGCAGACTGCAGGAAAGCTGTCATCTCTGTGCGCATCACCACTTCACCCACAAAAGTTTCGGGTGCAATGCGTGAAACATCCATAGGCAGAGCGTCACCTTCATTCATGCCCATCGGAGTGGCATTGACCACCAAATCGTGTCCATCGGGGTCGTTGGAGCCCGTGTCAACCTGAATCTGGGGGTATATGTTTTTGAGTCGTTGGGCTAAGCCCTCACATGAGGCCGTATTCACATCGAACAAACTGATGGTGGCAATTTTTTCGGCGGCCAACGAGGCAGCAATGGCCGAGCCAACTCCGCCGGTACCGACAACCAACACTCTCTTGCCCGTCAATACCAATCCTTTACTCAGAACGCCACGCACAAAACCCACACCATCAAACATGTCGCCAACCAAGCGACCCTGCGCATCAAGCTTCACTGCATTGCATGCACCTGCTACTTTGACCGTGGGGGTCACTTCATCCAACAAACCCACCGTGCTGACTTTGTGGGGCATGGTGATCAAGGCGCCACGAATATTGGTGAGTTTGAAAACCGATTTCAAAAATGCGGGGTAATGCTCAGCTTGGCACCCCATGGGCACCACCAAAGCATTGATGCCCTGTTTTTCAAAGTAAGGGTTGTAAATCAAAGGTGATTTGAAGCTGTGAGTTGGATAGCCAATGTGGGCGATCAACTCTGTATTGCCATCGATGTTCATGTTGAAGAAATAAAAAAGCGAAGCTCCAAGACAAGCTTAGAGACTTCGCAATGTAATGACATAAAGGCTCTGCAGTAGGACCTTGTGAATGGTCAAATTACTTGCGCAATTTGGCCAATTCAGTTTGCAACTCAGCCACAGTGGCGGCAATGGCTTCACCATGCTTGGCAATGACCGGCTTCATTTTGTCGCGCAAGATGGCCATTTCTGCATCTGGCAAAGAGGTTACAGCCATGCCATTTTTCTTGAGGCCTTCCAAGGTGCCAGCTTCCAATGCTCGTGCAGTTGTGCGTTGAAATTTAGACGACTCCGCCACAGCATCAGACACGATTTTCTTCTCGGCTGCTGAAAGGGTGTCCCAGAACTTCTTACTGATCACCACAGACTGAGGGTTGTATTGGTGGCCTGTCAAGGCCAAGTTTTTTTGCACCTCATACAGCTTAGCGCCGTTGATGGTCGCCACAGGATTTTCTTGTCCGTCAACGGCCTTTTGCTCAAGCGCTGCATACAACTCAGGGAACGGCAGTGGTGTGGGGTTGGCGCCCAGAGCCTTCACCCAATCAACGTTGATGGGGTTGGGGATGACGCGCAATTTCAGGCCGTCAATGTCTGAAACTTTGTTGATGGCGCGCTTGCTGTTGGACATGTGGCGAAAGCCCAATTCGTAGTAGCCCAAACCAATCAAACCTTTTTCTTCCAACTTGGCGTGCATTTTTTTACCAAAAGCACCATCCACCACCACATCAGCTTCTTTGCCGCTTGCAAACATGAAGGGGAAATCGAACACTGCAAAGTCTTTCACTTGGCTGGCAAAAATACCTGAATTCATGGCAGCCATTTCTAAAGCGCCCCCCTGAATGGCTGACACATTGGCCTGATCACTGCCCAATGCGCCACCAGGGAAAACATTGACCTTGATTTTTCCGCCAGATTGTTTTTCAACAATCTCTTTGAACTTTTCCATGCCTTGAACAATGGGGTGACCCACGGCATTTTGGTTGGCAAACTTAATGGTTTTGTCTTGCGCGGAAGCAACGCCCATGGCAGCCAAAGCAACGGCAGCCAGAACAGATTTGATAAAAACACGTTTCATGTCAGTGTCTCCTGATGAAGTAGATGGTCGTACGCCGAACAAGGATTCCACGGTCTGGCGTACCCGAACAGACAGTGGAGAGAAAAATACAAACAATTTGTCAATAAAACCACCGTGCTGGCACCATGACCAAAGCTGGGAAGGCCACCATGGCAAACATAATGATGAATTGAGCCACCATGAACGGCAGGACGCCCCTGGTAACTTCATCCATACTGATCTTGCCAACACCTGCGACAGCATTGAGCACAGTACCGACGGGTGGCGTGATCAAACCAATCGCGTTGTTGATGATGAACAGAACACCAAAATAAACAGGATCGATCCCAGCCGCTTTGACCACTGGCATTAACACGGGGGTTAACAACAAAATGGTGGGCGTCATGTCAAGCGCCGTGCCAACGATCATGGTGATGATCATGATGGTCAGCATCAGCAAGCGAGGGCTGTCTAACAAGGGTTGCAGCAAAGAAATCAATTGAGCTGGCAAATTAGCCACCGTGATCAGCCATGCCGAGACCATGGCAGCAGCCACCAAGAACATCACAATGGCACTTGTTTTGGCGGCTGCAACAAACAGCGGCACCAGCGATTTCAAACTTAACTCTTTGTAGATGAAGATAGAAATGAACAAAGCATAAACAGCGGCTACAACAGCCGCTTCGGTGGGCGTGAAGACGCCAAACTTCAAACCAAATACAACAATCAAGGGCAATACCAGAGCCCACGTGGCTTCTTTGAGCGCAACGCCAATTTCAGCGATCGATTTGCGTGGCGGCACTTTCACGACTTCGCTTCTTGCAAGCCACCACCATGTGACCCAAAGCGCAGCGCCCAACATGATGCCAGGGACGATTCCTGCCATGAAGAGCTTAGAGATGGACACATTGCCCGCCACACCAAAAATCACGAAACCAATGCTGGGGGGTATCACTGGGGCAATGATGCCTGCCGAGGCGATCAGGCCTGCTGATCGAGCGCGGTCGTGGCCAGCGGCAACCATCATGGGCAAGAGCAACGAAGCCAAGGCCGCAGCGTCTGCCACAGCAGAGCCAGAGAGCGCGGCCATGATGACTGCCGCCATGATGGTGACATAACCCAAGCCACCTTTGATGTGCCCAACGCAAGCCATTGCGAAGTTAACAATGCGGCGCGAAAGTCCGCCGGCATTCATGATCTCTCCCGCCAACATGAAAAATGGCACTGCCAAGAGTGGAAAACTGTTGGAACCTTCAATTAAATTTTGGGCCAAAATTTGTGCATCGAACATGTTCAGGTGCAACATCAAAGCAACACCACAAATCAACAAAGAAAATGCAATGGGCACTCCCAATGCCATGGCACCTAACAAAGAGAGAACGAAGATGGTGATGGTCATTTCTTAATCCTTACAAGTCACTCAATGGGCGCCGTTGTGAGGCTTGTCTTCAGATTCTTGAAACATCGTGAGTTGGGTTTCCTGAGTTTGGCCACTCAGCAATAGGAAAAAATCCATGGCAATCATCAGACCACCCAACACTGCAAAAATAATTCCGGGGAAATACACCCAACTCAATGAAGCTTCCATCACAGCACTGGTGCTGCTCCAGTTAATGACAGCTTGCTCATAGGCGCCCTGGAACAGCAATACGCAGATAAACATCATGAGCAGTTGAGAGATGCCCAGACAGATTTTTTTCCCCACGGGCCTTAAGCGCCCTATCAACATGTCAGTGCCCAAATGTTCGTGCTTGCGTAGCGCCACAATGGCACCCAAAAATGTCATCCACACAAACAACCAACGAGACAGCTCTTCTGAAAGCGTGATGCCAGAATTGAAACCATAGCGAAGCAGGACATTGCCAAACACCAACACAACCATGCCGGCCATGCATGCGGCAATCATGTATTCGATGGCTTTGCATGTGAAATCAAAAAATCGATTCATTCAGATTCCTAAGAACTGGGTTGAAGTCAATAATGTACGAACTAGTTAGTTTTTTAAGATGGGTAATTACCCTAGGTATTCATTCAATGGAACGCTAGCAGTTATTACAAAAATGAATTTCTAAAGACCACCCATTACAAACGCACATAGCAGTTGATCAGTTCGACAACTTGTGATTTCTTGAGGGTTTGGGCTTTGCCTTGGGCAGATTTACCTTTGAAAATCAAGCCAAAGGTATGCCGATTAGAGACGTTGAAAAATGTCAGGGCAGATATGGCAGAGTGAATTTCTAAAGGGGTCAGCCCCTTCTTGAATGCGCCCTGTTGAACACCACGGTCGTAGAGTTCTTGAATGGTTTGAAGCGCTGAGCCATTTAACTTCTGAATTTCATGGCTTTGGGCCAAGTACTCGCCTCTTTGCACATTTTCACTCATGACCAAGCGAATGAAGTCTTCGTTGCTTTGGTGGTGGTCGTAGGTGAACTCTACCAATCGTTGCAAAGCTGCTGAGGGGTCCAAATCACTTAACTGCAAATCAGCTTCAATTTTGCGCATCCGACTGTAAGCAGCTTCTAGCACAGCGACATACAAACCGTCCTTGCTACCAAAATAGTAGTAAATCATGCGCTTGCTGGTGCGTGTGGCGGCTGCGATTTCATCAATTCGAGCGCCCGCAAGACCTTTGGCTGCAAATTCAGAGGTCGCAATGGCCAGTATCTCGGCCATGGTCCGTTCTGGATCGTTGGTTCGCCCAACGCTTGGTGATTGATTTTTCGAAATTGTTGCCATTTGAATAATGTACCAGTTGGTTAATTATCAAATGAACGAATCAGTTTCGTCAACTGGCAAGCAAAAAACTCTGCTTGCGAGTGAGCCAAGTCCATTTTCAGGGCGCGTTAAGTTGTAACTCTAAGTTGTGCAAAACTTTGTAGCAAGGCAACACTTGAGCCACACTAGAGTTGGGTTCACGGCCTTCTTTGATGGCCGCAAAGAACTCACGATCTTGCAACTCGATGCCATTCATGGACACATCCACTTTCGACACATCGATTTGCTCTTCCTTGCCTGTGAACAAGTCGTCGTAACGCGCAAGATAAGTGCCCGTGTCGCCAATGTAGCGAAAGTAGGTCCCTAGGGGCCCATCGTTGTTGAAAGACAAACTTAAGGTACAAATTGCGCCATTGGCAGCTTGCAATTGAATGCTCATGTCCATGGCAATTCCCAGTGCCGGATGAATTGGGCCTTGCACAGCATTGGCCTTCACAATGGGGCTGCCAGCTTGGTATGCAAACAAGTCGACGGTGTGAGCAGCGTGATGCCACAGCAGGTGATCGGTCCAGCTGCGCGCTTGTCCCAAGGCATTCATGTTGGTGCGCCTAAAAAAGTAAGTTTGCACATCCATTTGCTGGATGTTGAACTTCCCAGCTTTGATTTGATGGTTGACCCACTGATGGCTGGGATTGAAACGCCGGGTGTGACCGCACATGGCCACCTTGCCAGCTTCTTTGGCAATGCGCACCACTTCTTCTGCATCCTTCCAGCTGTCTGCCAAGGGGATTTCTACCTGAACATGTTTACCGGCTTTTAAACAAGCGATGGACTGAGACGCATGCATTTGAGTGGGTGTGCACAATATGACGGCATCGACCTCGGGCAAAGCCAGGCTGGCAGCCAAGTCAGTTGTCACGTGGGGAATACCGTATTGGTGGGCCACCTCTTTGGTTTTGTCGAGTTCACGGCCAATCAATGACACCACTTCAACACCATCGATGTTCTTGATGCCATCCAAGTGCTTGATGCCGAAAGCGCCAGCACCAGCTAGCGCAAGCTTGATCGTTTTTGACATGCTGATTTTCCTTTGTTCAAAATTGATTTTCTAAAATCACATGGCCTACTGCCGTGTTGGATGCAGGCACATGATAAAAGCGATTTTTGAGAACTGGCTTAGCGCCGCCATGCACGTCATTCATGGCACCACGGGCAATCAGCCACATCACCAATTCAATGCCTTCGCTGCCAGCTTCGCGCACATAGTCAATGTGCGGAATATCTGCGGCGGCTTGGGGGTCGCTGATGAGTTTGTCTAAGAAGGCCTTGTCAAACTCTTTGTTAATGAGTCCAGCACGCGCCCCTTGAAGTTGATGGCTCATGCCGCCTGTACCCCAAATGTGAACGTTGATATCTTGATCGAAAGTTTCGATGGCTTTGCGAATGGCTTTGCCCAAATTGAAGCAACGCTGACCACTGGGAATAGGGTACTGCACCACATTGACAGCAAAAGGAATGACCGGGCAAGGCCATTCAAACTTGTCTGCGGGTGGTTGACCACACATTAAGGACAAAGGTACGGTCAGGCCATGGTCAACGTCCATCTTGTTGACGATGGTGAGATCAAAGTCTTGCTGAATGACCGATTGTGCAATGTGCGATGCCAACTCTGGATGGCCCTGAACTACCGGCACAGGCCGCGGACCCCAGCCTTCATCGGCAGGCTGAAATTGGGGTGCGGTACCGATGGCAAAGGTTGGAATAAAGTCAAGACTGAAGGCAGTTGCGTGGTCGTTGTAGACCAAAAAAATGACATCAGGCTTGTTGTCCTTCATCCATTGTTGGCCGTACTCGTAGCCTTGAAAAACGGGCTGCCAATAAGGCTCATGGGTTTTGCCAAGGTCAAGGGCTGCACCAATGGCGGGAACGTGGGATGTGAAAACGGAGGCTGTAATTTTGGCCATGATCAGTTGACTTTCTTGTTCGCAGAACCTTGAGGTTGGTTTTGCGCTTGTGCATCACCGTTCTCACCCACATATCGATTGCCTTCGACCGAACGACCGCCGCTGATCATCATGTTGCGATATTCTTCTTCTGTCATACCCGTCATGGAGCCCGCCATTTGCTGAAAGCTCTTGCCGTCGGTGGCACCAATTTTGGCCAAGAAGTAAATATTGCCACCCGTTCGCATGCACCAATTTAAATCGCGAGCCAACACGGCTTGCTTTTGCTCATCTGTCATGTCCCATTCATCAAGGTAGGCTTGCTCATTGGCTTTAAATCGCTCGCGATTCTCGGCTTTCATCAGCGACATGCAAAACTGATTGATCCAGTAGCCTTTGCGGCTTTGTTCGGCATCAAAAATGATGGTGCCTGGAACATCCAAATAGGGTTTATCGAGTGCCATTAAATTTTCTCCTCAGGCCAATACAAACGCATGGGATTGTCGACCAGTAGTTTTTGTTGTTGCTCAGGGGTGGTCGCAATGTGCGGGATGAAGTCCACCAACAAGCCATCGTCAGGCATGTGTTTCTTCAAATTAGGATGAGGCCAATCGGTGCCCCACAAAACTCGATCAGGAAATTCTTCAACAATGGCCTTGGCAAATGGCACAACATCTTGATAGGCATTTTGCTCGCCATTCAAGGCAGGCGCCCCACTGACCGACAATCGCTCGGGACAAGTGACCTTGCTCCAAACATTGGGATGCTCGCGCATGAACTTCAAGAACAATTGAAACTGTGGGCCATCAACTGGCAATTTGACATCTGGCGTACCCATGTGATCGACCACCACAATGGTTGGCAAGCCCGTAAAGAAGTCCCACAGCTCGGGTAAATCAACGGCTTCAAAGTAGATCACCACGTGCCAGCCCAGTTTGGCAATGCGGCCTGCAATTTCCATCAAAGCGTCTTTGGGGGTGAAATCGACCAAGCGCTTTACAAAATTGAATCGAACGCCGCGAATACCCGCATCGTGCATCACTTGTAACTCTTCGTCGGTCACTTCTCGCTTGACGGAAGCCACGCCTCTTGCCTTGCCGTTTGAATACAACAACGCATCAACGGTTGCGCTGTTGTCAGTTCCGTGACAAGTGGCACCCACCACAATGTTGCGTGAAAAGCCCAAATGATCTCGCAGTGCATATAGCTGTTGCTTGGAAGCGTCGCAAGGTGTGTACTTGCGCTCAGGTGCATATGGAAA
>CAJCDH010000086.1 GCA_903961095.1 uncultured Burkholderiales bacterium
GCTCCCAATAGCCGTCTTCGTAGGCGATGACGCGAAGTGGGGCGAAAGTTTGAAGCAGCTCTCCGGGTTTGAGTAAGAAGTCTGGCCGTGAGGGTTTGCCAATTTTTTCGTGCCCGAGTGCAAAGGTTTCGTAGATCAAAAGCCCTTCTGGCGCCAAACTTTCCAAAATCTGTGGCATCAAGGGACGCCATAAGTAGTTGGTGACCACCACGACATCAAAGGTCTGACCGAGCAGGGGCCAAGCTTCGGTTTCAATGTCTGCTTGCACCACATCTCCGAATGCGGCTGCATGTGAAAGGGCCTCAAGAGAGCGGTCAACGCCCGTGCAATGGTGGCCTTTGGTCTTGAAATACTGCATATGCCTGCCAGCACCACACGCCAGGTCCAAGACCATGCTTTGGGGCTTGGCCAAATGTGACCATTTTTGAACCCATGCTGATGGGGCTTCTGTGCCGTGCATCTTTTTCAAACTCCTGTTGAAACCCGAGGGTTGGATAACTGTAGAAACAGAATGATGCACGATTGCGATGGCATTTCCATTCAATAACTGTAAATTTATCCAGTACTTTCCCTGATTTCACACTACAATCTGCGCCCATGGCTACTACAACCTCTGCAAAATCATCTCCCGAATATGGCGAAGGCTCAATTCGAGTCCTGAAAGGCCTAGAGCCCGTCAAGCAACGCCCGGGCATGTACACCCGAACCGACAACCCCTTGCACGTCATCCAAGAGGTGCTCGACAACGCAGCCGACGAAGCCCTTGCTGGTCACGGGAAAAAAATAAAAGTGATCTTGCATGTCGATGGGTCAATCAGCATTGAAGACGATGGCCGTGGTATTCCGTTTGGCTTGCATCCAGAAGAGAAAGCACCGGTCATTGAATTGGTGTTCACGCGACTTCATGCGGGCGGAAAGTTCGATAAGGGAACGGGCGGCGCCTACAGTTTCTCGGGCGGTTTACACGGTGTGGGTGTGAGTGTGACGAATGCCTTGGCCAAACGTCTGGAGGCCAGCAGTTACCGAGAAGGTCAAGTGGCGACATTGGCATTTTCAGGCGGCGATGTGATTGAGCAACTCGTCATCCGCAAAGCAGGTGAGGGTGATAGAAAGCAGGGCACCACCGTTCGCGTGTGGCCCGATGCCAAATATTTTGAATCGAGTGCCTTGCCCATGACCGAGCTCACGCATTTGTTGCGCAGCAAAGCTGTGCTCATGCCTGGCGTTACTGTCACTTTGTTAAACGAAAAAACCAAAGACACTCAAACCTGGCAATACAAAGCGGGACTGCGTGATTACCTCATGCAAACCTTGAATGGCGATCCCGTCATTCCATTGTTCGAAGGTGAAGGTTTTGCCGACGGCAACAACGACAGCTTTGCTGAAGGCGAAGGTGCCAATTGGGCGGTTGCTTTTACAGAAGACGGCCAACCAGTTCGCGAAAGTTATGTCAACCTGATTCCGACCACCGCTGGCGGTACACACGACAGTGGTTTGCGAGATGGCTTGTTTACGGCAGTGAAGAGCTTTATTGAATTGCACAGCTTGTTGCCCAAGGGTGTGAAGTTGATGCCTGAAGACGTTTTTGCACGAGCTAGTTTTGTGTTGTCTGCCAAAGTGCTAGACCCGCAATTTCAAGGCCAAATTAAAGAACGCCTCAACTCACGCGATGCAGTGCGCTTGGTTTCTAGTTTTGTCAAACCCAGCCTTGAGTTGTGGTTGAACGAACATGTGGAATACGGCAAGAAGTTGGCTGAGTTGGCCATCAAAGCGGCCCAGTTTCGCCAAAAGGCAGGTCAAAAAGTTGAAAAACGAAAGAGCTCTGGCGTGGCCGTGTTGCCAGGCAAACTGACCGATTGCGAAAGCAAAGACATTGCACACAACGAAGTTTTTCTGGTTGAAGGGGACTCTGCTGGCGGCAGTGCCAAGATGGGTCGCGACAAAGAATGTCAGGCCATTTTGCCTTTGCGCGGCAAGGTTCTGAACACATGGGAAGTCGATCGCGATCGATTGTTTGCCAACAATGAAATTCACGACATCTCGGTGGCCATTGGCGTTGACCCACATGGCCCCAACGACTCGCCCGATTTATCGGGTTTGCGTTACGGCAAGATTTGCATCTTGAGCGATGCCGATGTCGACGGCTCGCACATTCAAGTGTTGCTCTTGACGCTTTTTTTCCGCCACTTTCCCAAGCTCATTGAAACGGGCAATGTGTATGTCGCACGACCACCGCTTTTTCGAGTCGATGCACCTGCGCGAGGTAAAAAACCTGCCGCCAAAATGTACGCGCTTGACGAAGGTGAATTGCAAAGCATTCTGGACAAACTCCGCAAAGACGGTGTGCGCGAAGGCGCGTGGAGCATCAGCCGATTCAAGGGCTTGGGTGAGATGAATGCAGAGCAGTTATGGGAAACCACACTGAACCCAGACACACGTCGGTTGTTGCCTGTGCAACTTGGTACTTTGGACTTTGCTCAAACCGAAAGCTTGATCACCCAATTGATGGGTAAGGGCGAAGCTGCAGCGCGACGCGAACTCATGGAGTTACACGGTGATGACATTGAAGTCGATATCTGAAGTGATGATTTAAATTGAGCAGACCATGAATGATCAACCGACCTTAGACCTTCAAAACAGCGAGTCTGATGACTCTCTCAATTTAGCCACGTATGCCCAGCGCGCCTACCTTGAATATGCATTGAGCGTGGTCAAAGGCCGTGCTTTGCCCGATGTGTGCGATGGCCAAAAACCTGTTCAGCGACGTATTTTGTATTCCATGTCTCGCATGGGCTTGGGCTTCTCAGGTGCAACGGGGGCCAAGCCAGTGAAAAGTGCACGCGTGGTGGGCGATGTGCTAGGCCGCTTTCACCCCCATGGTGATCAAGCTGCCTATGATGCGCTGGTTCGCATGGCGCAAGACTTTAGCCAACGCTACCCCCTCATTGACGGGCAAGGCAACTTTGGTAGCCGAGACGGAGATGGCGCTGCGGCCATGCGTTACACAGAAGCTCGGCTTTCCAAAATCACCACCTTGTTATTGGAAGAGATTGACCAGGGTACCGTCGACTTCATTCCCAATTATGACGGCTCTACCGAAGAGCCTCGACAGTTGCCAGCGCGTTTGCCGTTTGTCTTGATGAACGGCGCCAGCGGCATCGCTGTGGGCTTGGCCACTGAAATTCCCAGCCACAATTTGCGTGAAGTTGCTGATGCGTGCGTGGCACTCATCAAGTCTCCCAAACTCACCGATGCTGAATTGTTGGCCTTGGTTCCTGGCCCCGACTATCCGGGTGGTGGCCAAATCATCAGCCCTGCATCCGACATCGCAGAAGCCTATCGCACAGGTCGTGGTTCTCTGAAGGTCCGCGCCCGTTGGAAAATAGAAGACATGGCGCGCGGTCAATGGCAATTGGTGGTGACTGAATTGCCCATTGGTGTGAGCTCACAAAAAGTATTGGAAGAAATTGAGGAACTCACCAACCCCAAAGTGAAGGCGGGCAAAAAGGCTTTGAGCGCTGATCAAATGCAGCTCAAGGCCAGTGTCTTGTCCTTGCTCGACGTGGTGCGAGATGAGTCCAGTAAAGATGCTGCAGTGCGCTTGGTTTTTGAGCCTAAAACCAGCCGCATTGAGCAACAAGAATTGATCACTGCTTTGCTGGCGCACACCAGTTTGGAGACTTCTTCTCCCATCAATATGACCTCGGTGGGCATTGATGGCAAACCGGTGCAAAAGTCATTGCGCCAAATGATGCTTGAGTGGATTAGTTTCCGCCAGCAAACCATTGTGCGCCGGTCAGAACATCGCTTGGGCAAGGTGATGGACCGCATCCATATTTTGGAAGGCCGTCAGCTGGTGTTACTCAATATTGACGAAGTGATCGCCATCATTCGTCAAAGTGATGAGCCTAAACAGGCTTTGATGGCGCGCTTTAAGCTAAGCGAGCGGCAAGCCGAGGATATTCTTGACATTCGCCTGCGTCAATTGGCGCGCTTAGAAGGCATCAAGATTGAGCAAGAGCTAAAAGAGTTACGCACTGAACAAACACAGTTAGAAGAAATATTGGCCAACCCTGCGGCGCTTAAACGCTTGATGGTGAAAGAGATTGAGCAAGATGCCAAAGCCTTTGCCGATCCACGCCGCACCCTCATTCAGGAAGAGAAGAAGGCCGTGGCTGAAGTGAAAGTGGTGGACGAAGCTGTTACGGTGGTGGTCTCACAAAAAGGATGGGTGCGTGCTCGCCAAGGTCATGGTCATGATGCAAGCAGTTTTGCTTTCAAGGCAGGTGACGGTTTGTATGGCACCTTTGAATGCCGAACAGTCGATACGCTACTGGCTTTTGGTACAGCCCAAAAAGGCAGTGGTCGTGTGTACTCTGTGCCAGTTGCTTCTTTGCCAGGTGCGCGCGGCGACGGCCAACCTGTCACCACGCTCATTGAGTTAGAAGCGGGCACGCAGATTGCGCATTTCTTTGCAGGACCTTCAAACGCAACGCTATTGCTTTCAAGCTCTGGCGGCTATGGCTTTATGGCCACTGTGGAAAATATGATTTCACGTCAAAAAGCTGGCAAGGCATTTATCACGGTGGGTGAGGGTGAATCAGTTTGCGCGCCATCCCATGTGTCTGGATCAAACGCTACGCCGCTGCCAGGCGCTTCAGCAATGACTGCTGCAACGCATGTGGCCTGTGCTTCCACGGGTGGACGCATCCTGACATTTGAAATCAGTGAACTCAAGTTGATGGAAAAGGGCGGCCGCGGCCTGATGTTGCTCGATTTGGAAGCCAAGGATGCCTTGGCAGGTGCGGCCGCTTACACCCGCAGTGTGAAGCTAACCGGCATTGGGCGAGGCGGCAAAGACCGCGAAGAAACACTTGAAATTAGAAGCTTGAACAATGCGCGAACTGCTAGAGCACGCAAAGGCAAGGCTGCTGATTTGGGCTTCAAGCCCACCCACATTTCACGTGTTGAATAGGGCAAAGACTTTGTTTCACGTTCTGGCAAAGCACCTTCAAAGGTGCTTTGTTTTTGGCAATTAAAGGCTTACCTTTTGGGCGCAAAATGCATGCGCGGTACAAACTGGTAGGTTGATCGCCAGCAGGTGGCCAAAAGCTCCTCTGGGCCATGCCGGTGGGTTAACTTCTTGCGAAGTCTAGAAACACAAACTTGCAAGCGCTTGTTGTTGTAAAAATCGGAGAGGCCCCAGATTGCCATTTCCAAGGCATCGCTTCGCAATGCTTGCTCGGGAGCCATGGCCAGTTGAGTGAGCAGCACTGTTTCCATGGCGGTCAGTCCAATGGAATTGTTGGCTGGGCCAGTGAGCAATGCCCTCACTGGATCGATGGTCCAACCAGTTTTGATGGCTCTTGGAAGTCTTGCTGCCAGTCGCTCAATGATGGCAATCAATTCGCTCGGGTTGAAGGGTTTGCTGATGCAAACATCAGCACCAGCAGCAATGGCAGCTATTCGTTCTTGCGGTTCGGTGGCCGCTGAAATCATCACAACACGAACCTCTGGGTGTTTTGCCAACTTAGCCGCATAAGTCAGACTTTGTTCGCCCAGTGTGAGCGCATCTAAAACCACAACATCACTGGCTTGCAGTGTGTTTTGTGAGCTCAATTCATGGGCGTCGATGAAGTGATGGCCTTGAATACCCGCAGTTTGCAGGTGAGCGAGGACCTGTTCCGCCAAAGTGGAGTCTTGTTCGACGAAGCTGACGCTGAGTGGTTTCATGGCGGTTGTCCTGTTTAGTTGTTGACTTAAGAATTCATATTACTTCTTTATGTATACACTTTTAAATCTATTTTTAACAATTTTGTAGTTACAAATAGTTAAATACAAAAAAGATAACGCCATTCCTCCTCTTAAAACCATCGATAGTTACTTTGTCTTGCCATCAACTTGCAAAGAAAGGCAATGTGGCAATTTTGTTGAATTAGGCTATTTCTGCGATCAATTCAATCTCTACACAGGCTCCCATCGGCAGTTGTGCAACGCCAAAAGCACTGCGAGCGTGCATGCCAGAGTCTCCAAAAACCTGACCCAACAACTCGCTGCAACCGTTGGTCACCAAGTGTTGCTCTGTAAACTCGGAAGTCGAATTGACCAGACTCATGACCTTCACAATGCGCTTGACCTTGTTCAAATCGCCAACAGCTGCATGCAGGGTACCCAGCAGATCAATGGCCACAGCGCGGGCGGCTTCTTTGCCCTCTTCTGTTTGGATATTCTTGCCTAATTGACCGGCCCATACTTGGCCGTTCTTTTTAGAAATATGGCCACTTAAAAAAACCAAGTTGCCAGTTTTAGCAAAAGGAACATAGGCAGCTGCTGGCGCTGCAACAGGGGGCAAGCTAATTTGAAGTTCTTCTAATCGTTTGTAAATAGACATGATGAAAGGCTTTATGAAAATAAAAGGGGTTCTACGGTGACACTGACATTCAAGGTGTGGTGAGTGCCGCCTTGCAACACGCCTCTTAATGGGGAGACATCTGCAAAGTCGCGGCCAACAGCCAGTCGAACGTAGTCATTGCCAGGACTGCACCAGCCATCGCGATTGTTGGTGGGATCGAAATCGTACCAAGATTCTGTGCCTTCTATGGCGGTAGGATTTGGAATACGCAAAGAAATCCAGGCATGCGATGCATCACTGCCAATGAGCCTTGCTTGACCTGGCGGCGGCTCGGTGAGCAAATAGCCGCTCACGTACCTAGCAGCCAAGCCTAAGCTGCGCAAACAAGCCAGCATGACATGCGCAAAATCTTGGCAAACACCGCGCTTATCGCCCAGGACCGTCAATGCAGGCGTGGTGATATCGGTGCTGAAAGATTCGTATTTGAATTCTGTGTGAATGCGCTGCATCAAATCTCGAACGGACTCAATCAAATTGCGGCCTGGTGCAAAGCTGCTTTGTGCATAAATGGCAAACGCCATGTCGATGGGTGCGTGGTGTGAAGCATAAGAAAATCCAGACCCTACATCACTTGCAAGACCTGCACGGTAATGGTAAGCCGCCGCAGCACTTTCCCATGAAAGGTTTTGTGAAAATTTGGCAAGCGCAGCCATGCGCTTTTCCTCAATTAGAAAGGTTTCAACCTCGCTTTGTGCCCTGACAGTTAAGGTGTTGTGGGGTGTTGGAAGTTCAAAGTAAAGTCGGTGATTGCCAAATGAATCGATGTTGCTAGAGAGTTTTGAAGCTTCAGGTTGAATGTCGAGGGTATGTTGATGGCAGTTCTGGCATGGCGTCATGGGTGCTTGCAAGTGCGCCACATGCTGAGAAGTTTCGACCGAAGGCGTGTAGTGATACACCGTTTCGTGCGTGATGCGCAATTTCATGGTGTGAAGGACCTTATGCGCCAACACTTTGTTGCGACTCACCACTGTGCGAGAAGAACAAACTGTTCAATTGATCGGACACAGATCTGGCTGTTTGTCTGCACTCGAGCAACAAAGCCAGCAAAGCGGGACTGTGGTGTTGGCCATCTGGCACCATGGTGTTCAAATCAAGATCCGACAATACAGGGATGTGTTGCGACATGGTTTGCGTAGCGCCCTGTGCCAAGTGCCCCATTCTGGCCAAGCGGCCTCGCAAGGTTTGCGCGACCCACCCCAAAGCGCGAGGATTGTCGGTGTGGGTTAAGAGTAACTCGAGCAAGGCACCCAAGGTTCTACTTTGTTGGTACTGCGCATGAAATGAAATGGTGCTGTCAAACAAATTGAGGACCGCATCAAAACCAGCTTGACTTTGAATGCACTGTGTTTCAACGGCGCAATGAAGCGCATGGGCCAAAAAGTCCAGTCGCTCAATGTGTCTGCCAATTGACATCAAGCGCCAGCCATCATCACGCGTCATTCGGTCTGTTTGCGCGCCAGTTAGAGCGGCCATCGATTGACTGGTGCGGGCTAGCAGCTGTTGAGCCCAGATACTGGTGGCAATTGGCGCATTGTTTGCAGAAGGCTGAAAGAATGCATTTTCAGTTTGCTCAATCAAGTTCCAATGTTCGGGCGACAATCTCTCGCGAACCGCTGCTGCAGCCAATTTGATGGCCCGTAAGTTGTAACCCACACCCGTAGTGTGCTGAGTGTCCCAAAAACCAGCAATGAGTGAGCGCTCGAAGACGCGTCTAGATTGTTGCGCTTGGGGTACCCCAGCCACCACAAGGCCATGCTGGATACAAAGCATGTTCAACCATTGAACAAGTTGAGGACTGTGCTGTGCCTCGCTGTTTAAACTTTCAAGAGCGAGTCGCGAAAGGCGCAAAGTGTTTTCTGTGCGTTCTGAATAGCGGCCCATCCAAAATAGATTTTCTGCAGCGCGGCTGGTGACCAAACGTTGACGATTCGGTTTTGCTACAAAGCCCCCTTCTTGGGTGCCAGATGCGGTGGTGTTTGGCGCTTGGTTTGAAAGCACCCACACATCGGCGCTGCTGCCGCCTTGCTGCATGGAGGCAATGCCAGTTTGAGTACCCAAGCGCGCCAAGCCACCCGGTAACACTTGCCAACCGCCTTCTTCGTTGGCCAACACAAAGACTCTCAAGATGACTGGTCGTGAAGGCATTGATTTGAGAGACGAAAACGTGGGCGTATAGGACAAGGGCAAAAAGCCTTGCACGGTGTGCGCTTCTGGATCGCTTTGAATGCGTGTTCGCCATTCGTCCAAGCCACGCCAATCTAGTGCATGCCCCATGACAGGCTCGAAACTTCTGCGGCCAGGCGCTAAGGGGTAAGTGGGTTTGATGACGCAATCTTGCAAACGCGGCAAAACGTCCTCCAATGCAGCTGGTTCGCCGCACCACCAACTGGGGATGGCTGGAAGCAACAATTCTTCTTGTAGCAAGGTACGCGAAAGTTTGGGTAAAAACCCAAGCAAGGCGTTTGACTCTAAAAACCCAGATCCAGGTGTGTTGGCGACCAAGACATTGCCAGATCTGACAGCTTGCAACAAGCCAGGCACACCCAGGGTCGATTCTGCGCGGAGTTCAAGCGGGTCGAGCCAGTCATCGTCAACCCGTTTTAACAGGCCATGAACAGGCTTGAGGCCTTCCAATGTTTTGAGATATAGTTTTTCGTCACGTACCATCAGATCACTGCCCTGAACCAATGACAGACCAAGGTAGCGAGCCAGATAGGCTTGTTCAAAATAAGTTTCGTTGTAGGGTCCGGGCGTTAGCAAGGCGATGTGTGCTTGCATGCCAGCTTGGGTTCGAAGTTTGAGAGCGTTCACAAAAGAACGATAAGACTCTGCCAAAGCTTTGACTGGCATGGATTCAAATGCCCGCGCAAATTGATTGGAAATAATCTGTCTGTTTTCTAGCAAGTAACCTAAGCCAGATGGCGCTTGCGTGCGTTGCGACAGCAGCCACCAACAACCATCAGGCCCTTTGACCAGGTCGAAGGCTGCCAAGTTCAAATGTCGACCGCCCACTGGGGTGTGGCCTTGCATGGCGTGCAAGTAGCTTGGGTGTCCTTGAACCAAGGCATAAGGCAGTTCACCTTGTTTCAATAGTTGTTGCGTGCCATAGACATCGGACATGATGCCTTCAAGCAAACGCATGCGCTGAACCACGCCAGCTTGAATCTGTTGCCATTCTTGACTCGAAAGTATCAGAGGCAACAAATCGAGTGACCAAGGACGCTGTGGTTGATCGGCATTGGCATAGACGTTGTAGGTCATGCCGTTGTCTCTAATTTGCCGCAGCATGGTTTCGTGTCGATGAGGCAAACTCAGCATTCCCTCAGGGCCTAAGTGCGAGAGAAATTCTGCCCAGTGTGGCGTTACCTGTGTTGATTGAAGGACTGCACCAAAAATAGAGTGGGTCTCTTCACCTGGCCTGGTGTTAACCCCAGCCCTTAATTCATCCCAGTGGCCCTGAGGCGCAAGCTCGAGCGTGCGCAAAATTTCTCGCAAAGTAGCGACCTTTTCAATGCTTTCATTCGCATGCGATGAGCGTTGCGATTGTGTTTGCGATTGAGGGGAAGAGGGGGTATTGTTAAATTCCACAATGTTTGAATTGTCGCCTCATCTGGGCTTGCGCAGGTCCAAAGTCCAAGGAAATTCTGGACTTGCAGCCAATTCGACATTGGCGGGTGGAACTGGCATTCGCCCGGGGCTGTGGCCCATGCGAAAGAATCGCGCCAATCGGCGACTTTCTGCTTCGTAGGCATTCACGGGAAGGGTATCGTAGTGACGACCGCCGGGATGGGCTACATGGTATTGAGCGCCGCCAATTGAGCGCTTCATCCATGTGTCAAGCAAATCGATGGTCAGTGGCGCGTGAACCCCAATGCTTGGGTGCAATGATGACGCTGGATTCCAAGCCTTGTAACGCACGCTGGCCACATATTCGCCAGCAATACCTGTGGGTTGCAGGGGCATTGACTGCCCATTGACTGTCACTGTGTAACGACTGGGGTTGAGGCCTGTGACATGCACTTCTAAACGCTCAAGTGAGGAGTCAACATAACGTGCCGTGCCGCTCGACGTACTTTCCTCACCCATGACATGCCAAGGCTCCAAAGCGTTGCGCAAAGTCACTTGAATGGCATCCATGCAAAACTCGCCGACACGTGGGAACCTGAATTCAAAGTGGGGTGCAAACCAAGAGGGATCAAAGTGGAATCCAGCATCACCCAATTCGGTGAGTACAGCGTCAAAATCCATTTTGACAAAGGTAGGCAACATGAATCGATCGTGCAAAGTGGTGCCCCAACGCGTCAGGGGCGCGCAGTAGCTTTCATTCCAGAATCGAGCGACCAAAGCACGCAAAAGCAATTGCTGAACCACACTCATTCGTGCATGAGGCGGCATTTCAAAGGCTCGCAACTCCAGTAGCCCCAAGCGACCCGTTGAAGAATCTGGCGAATACATTTTGTCGATGCAAAACTCGCTGCGGTGCGTATTGCCAGTCATGTCCACCAAAATATTGCGAAGGCTGCGATCGACCAGCCATGGCGGCATGCTTTGGCCGTGGACTTGACGATTCCGTGCAATTTCTCGCAGCGCAATTTCTAGCTCATAAACCTGATCGTTTCGAGCTTCATCGACGCGCGGAGCTTGGCTGCTTGGTCCAATGAACATGCCACTAAAAAGATAACTCAAGCTGGGGTGGTTGTGCCAGTACAAGATCAAGCTTGCAAGCAATTCAGGTCTTCGCAAGAAAGGACTGTCGCTGGGTGTTGCGCCACCCATGACCACGTGGTTGCCACCACCGGTGCCAGTGTGGCGACCATCGGTCATGAATTTTTCGGCACTCAGGCGAGATTCAAAGGCCGCTTGGTATAAAAATTCTGTGTGCTCAACCACTTCTCGCCAATTGCTTGCAGGATGAATATTGACTTCGATCACACCTGGGTCAGGCGTAACTTGCAGAAGCCTCAAGCGCGGATCTCTTGGAGGGGGATAGCCTTCCAAAATAATTTGTACCTTTAGTTGTTCAGCAGTTAATTCAATGGCTTGGAGTAAATTCAAATAATCTTCAAGTCGGGCAAGGGGCGGCATAAAGACATACATGACCCCTTTAAGCACTGTGTCTTTGGCCGCATCATTGAATGCGACAGGGCCATTGGCCCGACGAGGATCTCGAATTTCAACGCACAAAGCAGTTCTGATGGTTGAAGTGTCTGATTTAAATTTCGCAGGTGATTTTGCAGACGCATTGCTGCGCGACTGCATCACAGGTGATGTGGACACTCTGGAGGATTGCAAAGTGGTTTGCAGTGGGCTTCGACTGGCATAAGGGTCTTGGTCAATTAAAACTTGCTTGTCATTGGGGGCAGACCAGGGCAAAGAATCCAAGGGCAAGCGCCAACCCATGGCGGAGTCGCCGGGCATCAGATACAAGCGTTCGTCGCGAACAAACCACTTACCGCTTTGCCATTGGGTCAGTGAATTGCTTGCATCATGGGTATCAACTGCGGCCAAAGGAAGT
This sequence comes from uncultured Burkholderiales bacterium, assembly GCA_903961095.1. GTDB lineage: Bacteria > Pseudomonadota > Gammaproteobacteria > Burkholderiales > Burkholderiaceae_C > Limnohabitans_A. The sequence goes on from CAJCDH010000086.1 coordinate 11,928, forward strand.
ACATAGCCTATTTCTTGGTCAAGCCCATGCGAGAACACGCGGTGCAAGCGAGCGCGCTCCAATTCATCGTCAAGTCGCGAATCAAAAGGGTCTACATTGATGGGAAGCCTGCGCTCGCGCCACAGGTAATACCAAGTGTCTTCATGGCCCGGCAGAATATTGTCGGTTTGAACACCCAGTCGATGCGCAAGATTGATTAAGAAATTTTTTGCATCTTCTGGCGCGTAGTTCTTTGAAAGAGACTCATCAGCAAACAACTCAGGATTTTGCCAACACGCTCGTCCATCCGCACGCCAATAAATACTCAGGGCCCAACGCGGAAGTTGTTCGCCTGGATACCACTTGCCTTGTCCAAAGTGTAGGAAACCACCTAGGCCATATTGCCTTCGCAGTTTGTGAACCAGATCCGTTGCCAAGCCGCGTTTGCTAGGGCCTAATGCATCTGTATTCCATTCTGCAGCGTCTCGATTTTCTGTAGCAACAAAAGTAGGTTCGCCGCCCATCGTGAGGCGAACATCGCCTTCTTTCAATTGCAAATCGACTTTCTCACCTAAGGCTAAAACCTCTGCCCATTGCTCCTCAGAATAGGGTTGTGTCACGCGAGGTGATTCGTAAATTCTCGTGATAGACATTGCGTGACTGAATTCAACTTTAGCCTCTTCCATCAGGCCCTCAATGGGGGCTGCACCAGAGGGTTTCGGTGTACACGCCAAGGGAATATGGCCTTCGCCTGCCAGCAAGCCAGAGGTAGGGTCAAGACCAACCCAACCAGCACCCGGTAAATAAACTTCACACCAGGCATGTAAATCTGTGAAATCTACTTCGGTGCCGCTAGGGCCGTCCAAGGCTTTCACATCGGGGCGGAGTTGAATCAAGTAGCCAGATACAAAACGTGCGGCCAATCCCATGTGCCGCATGAGTTGAACCATTAACCATGCAGAATCTCGGCACGAACCACTTTTAAGTTCGAGTGTTTGCTCGGGCGTTTGAACACCGGGCTCCATGCGAATCAGGTATTTGATGTCTTGGTACACCCGTTGATTGATTTGAACCAAAAAATTTATGGTCCTTTGAGGCTTTTGATCTAAGGCGCTAAGGTATTTTTGAAAGAGGCTTGTTTCTGGAAGTTTGTCCAAATAAGCTGCTAATTCGTCCTTAAGCTCTGGCGTATAAGTAAGAGGAACATGCTCAGCACAGGGTTCCAAGAAAAAATCAAAGGGGTTGAATACAGCCATTTCGATGACCAAATCGACGGTCACTTTGAACTCGCTGGTTTTTTGGGGAAACACCAAGCGTGCTTGGTAATTTGAAAATGGATCTTGCTGCCAGTTGATGAATTGCTCTGCGGGCTCGATGTTTAAGCTGTAAGAAAGTATGCGACTGCGACTGTGCGGTGCGGGGCGCAAACGTATGACTTGCGGGCCCAATTGAACGGGTCGATCGTAGCGGTAGTGCGTAAGGTGATGCAGTGCGACGTGTATGGACATAAATGCAAGTAAGCGCAACAGCGGCTGCATCGACATAGCAGCTTGGGCCTTCTAAACTAGCAAAAGCCGCGCCATGATGGGCACAAAGAAAGGCGCTACATGCTAAAGACAGTGCCTTGGTGCTTGAGTGGATGGCTTTTGGGAACGGCGCTTCAGTTGCAACAAGCCAGCCTATGGTCTCTTTCGCTTGTTCTGGCCATTGCTTCTTTGTCTGTGTCAGTTGGGTTTTTGACATGGTTACGGCGTGCTAAGAATTCGCATCTTGCACACTGCCTCCTTTGTGCTTTGATTGCGTTTGGACTGGCCTTGTCGCTTGTCAATGCCCGTTGTATTTGGCAAGCTCATCAAAGACTCGACCCTCTGATCGAGGGCAAAGAACTCATGCTTTTGGGCGTCATTGCTTCCCTACCTCAGCAAAGCTTGAACAGTTTGAGGTTCAGATTTCAAGTTCACTCTGCTTTTGACTTGAATCAAGCTAAAAACGTCGTGGTACCTAAGTGGATTGATCTGGGCTGGTTTGACAGAGATTCGGCCATTTTGATGATTGGCAGTCAGTGGGCTGATCTCAAACCAGGCGATACATGGCAGTTCAATGTGCGTCTCAAAGCGCCTCACGGCACACTCAATCCGGGTGGCTTTGATGAGGCTTTGTGGCGCTGGGAGCAAGGGGTTATGGCCACGGGGTCGGTGAGCACTGGCAAGCGCTCTAAAGGGCCTCAAAAAATCAAGTCTTCTTGGCTTTATCCTGTCGCGCAGGCTAGGCAATACCTTAGATCTGAAATTGAACGCAAACTGCTGACAGGCGATGCGCAAAGTCGATCGATGGCCGGTGTGATTGCGGCGTTGGTGATGGGTGATCAGGCAGCCATTCAAAGCTCGGATTGGGATCTTTTCAGGGCCACGGGCGTTGCTCATTTGATGAGTATTTCTGGCTTGCACATCACCTTATTTGCATGGGTGATGGCAGGTGCAATGCGAGGTCTTTGGCGGTTCTCTGCGGCCCGAGGAAGTGATCTTTGTTTGAGTTGGCCTGCGCCCAATGCCGCTTTGCTGGCAGGTACCTTGATGGCCACACTGTATGCGTTGTTCAGTGGCTGGGGCTTGCCAGCCCAAAGAACCATCATCATGCTTTGGGTGGTCAGCTTGCTGCGATTGATGGGAATCCGATGGCCACCTTTTTGGAGCCTAGGTTTGGCTTTGTGGGTAGTGGTGTTTTTTGATCCTTGGGCTTTGCTTCAGGTGGGTTTTTGGTTGAGCTTTGTTGCTGTAGGTGTCTTGATGCTCAACGAACCAATGAAACCGATAGAGCGCACCAAGTTGGAAGCTGAGTGCCCTGAAGTGGTGCAAAAAAATGATTTTGTTTCGGTTTGCATCAATATGGTTGTCAGGATCTTGCCGTCACTGATTCGATTGTTGCGAGAGCAGTGGGTGGTCACAGTGGCCTTGACGCCGCTTGCAGTTCTTTTCTTTGGGCAGGTTTCTTGGGTCGGCCTGTTGGCCAATTTGGTGGCCATTCCTTGGGTCACTTGGGTTATCACACCGCTTGCCATTTTGGGTATCTTGGCGTCACCCCTTTGGCTTTTGGCTTCTTGGGCACTGCAGCCTCTGATGCTGTTATTGACACTCTTGTCTAGTTTGCCTGGCAGCGTTTGGTTGTTGCCAACGCCACCTCTTGCCTTGGCGGTCTTGGCTATTTTGGGTGGACTGTTGATATTGCAAGCTTGGCCCTGGTCTTTGCGCTTTTGGGGGGTGATATTCATTTTGCCAATATTTATTTGGCAAGTTCCCAAGCCAAAGACTGGTCATTTTGATCTGTGGTTTGCAGATGTGGGACAAGGCAACGCTGTGCTTCTCAGAACCGCCAACCATGCTTTGCTTTATGACGCCGGGCCCGCATACACAGAGACCTCCGATGCAGGGCAAAGGGTGTTGGTGCCTTTACTGAATCGCTTTGGTGTGAAGCTAGACAGGGTCATGCTTAGCCACCGCGATGCAGATCATACGGGTGGTGCGCCCGCAGTATTGCGTGCACACCCTCAAGCAGACCTCTGGAGCTCAGTCGAAGTGGGTCATCCCTTGTCAAACATTCGCCCTGTCCATGCTTGCTTGGCTGGTGAAAAATGGGAGTGGGATGGTGTTCAATTTGAAATTCTGCACCCCCTTCTTGCTGATTACAGCCTGACGGGCAGCGCCAATGGTGTGAGCTGTGTTTTGAGAGTTGATGCAAGCCAAATCACCCATTCAAAAATGGCGCATGATCAAAACTTGGGGAGTGCCTTGTTGGTCGGTGACATCGAGGCGCCACAAGAGTTGGCATTGCTTCAACGCTTGGCGTTGCGGCCAGTCGGTGTTTTGCTGGTGCCACACCATGGCAGCCAAACCTCATCAACCATTGGGTTCATTGAGGCGCTGAAGCCCCAATGGGCTGTGGTTCAGGCAGGTTATCGAAATCGGTATGGTCATCCTGCTCCTCGTGTGGTTCAAGACTACAAGTCTCTGGGTGTTCCCTTGTCGGTATCTTCAGAGTGCGGCGCTGCCTATTGGCAAAGCACGAAACCGCATCAACTAGACTGTGAGCGAGAAGTTCGTCGTCGATATTGGCACACTCCAAAGAGGGTAGAACCATGAGATTCCGATTAACCAACGGCACAGATGTGGGTATGCATCTTGCTTTTATGCAAATAGGAGTGAAGTCAGATGCAACAATTTGATGAGATGTACAGCCAAGCAGCGGCCACCACGCCGGGCAGCCCCGTTCGGGCGCACTACAAAGCCTATGCAGAGTGGTTGGCTGGACAGACTGAGCAAATCATGCTTGCGCGCCGAGAAGAAGCGGAAATGATCTTCAGGCGAGTTGGCATCACCTTTGCTGTTTATGGTGACAAGGATGAAAGCGGCTCGGGCACCGAGCGTCTGATCCCGTTTGACCTCATTCCCAGAATCATACCTGCCAATGAATGGCAGAACATGGAGCGCGGCTTGGTGCAGCGCGTGACTGCGCTCAATCGCTTCATTCATGACGTGTATCACGATCAAGAAATGATCAAAGCAGGCCTCATTCCAGAAGATCAAATTTTGCGCAATGCACAATTTCGTCCTGAAATGATGGGTGTGGCTGTGCCTCACCAAATCTACTCTCACATCAGTGGCATAGACATTGTGCGTGCACCCAACGCTCAAGGCGAGGGTGAGTACTATGTGCTTGAAGACAATCTCAGGGTGCCAAGCGGCGTCAGCTACATGCTGGAAGACCGCAAGATGATGATGCGCTTGTTTCCGGAGCTTTTTAATCGTCACCGTGTCGCACCCGTTGCGCATTACCCCGACTTGCTTCTTGAGACTCTCAGGGCTTCTAGTCCCGCTTCATCTGCCGAACCCACTGTGGTGGTGCTAACCCCTGGCATGTACAACAGCGCATACTTTGAACACGCTTTTTTGGCACAGCAAATGGGTGTCGAGTTGGTAGAGGGCCAAGACCTGTTTGTGAAAGATCAATTTGTCTACATGCGAACCACGCGAGGCCCGAAACGCGTTGACGTCATTTACCGTCGTGTGGACGATGATTTCTTAGACCCCAAGGTTTTCAAGCCGCAGTCCACTTTGGGCTGTGCCGGGTTGATGGATGCCTACCGTGCGGGCAATGTTGCCATCTGTAACGCTGTGGGTACGGGAGTGGCAGACGACAAGTCTATCTACCCCTATGTCCCTCAAATGATTGAGTTTTATTTGGGTGAAAAGCCTATTTTGAAAAATGTACCCACTTTCATGTGTCGCAAGTCAGACGATTTGGCCTACACCCTGGCCAATTTGAAAGATTTGGTCGTTAAAGAGGTGCATGGTGCAGGTGGTTATGGGATGTTGGTCGGCCCTGCGTCTACCCAAGCAGAAATTGAAAAGTTTCGCGCTGCGTTGTTGGCCAATCCCTCTGGTTATATTGCACAACCCACATTGAGCCTATCCAGTTGTCCCACCTATGTGGAGAGTGGCGTGGCACCACGGCACATCGACTTGCGTCCCTTCGTGTTAAGCGGCCGCACCGTACAAATGGTTCCAGGCGGCCTAACGCGTGTGGCTTTGAAAGAGGGCTCTTTGGTGGTCAATTCGTCGCAGGGCGGTGGTACCAAAGACACTTGGATTTTGCAGGCTTGATCTGCACCTTTTCAAGACCTTGCGCATATCTTCAACACTTGAAAGATCTCTCATGCTAAGCCGCACCGCTGATCACTTGTTCTGGATGTCTCGTTACACCGAACGCGCTGAAAACACAGCGCGCATGTTGAATGTGAGTTACGAGACCTCCTTATTGCCGCAATCTAGCGCCACCGTTCAAGCCGGCTGGGAGGGCTTGCTTTCCATCAGTGAATTGTTGGCGGCATATACCCAATTGCATGGTGAAGTTTCAGCGCATCATGTCATGCAGTTCATGGTCATGGATCCCAATAATCCTTCTTCCATCATTTCGTGTTTGCGTGCGGCTCGAGAAAATGCGCGAGCTGTTCGCGGCGCGCTAACCACGGAAGTTTGGGAAACACAAAATCAAACATGGCTAGAAGTCAATCGAATGATTCGCTCTGGCGAATTTGATGCAGACCCTGGTAAGTTCTTTGAATGGGTCAAGTTCAGATCTCACCTTTCACGAGGTGTCACCGTGGGCACCATGTTGATGGATGAGTCCTTGCACTTCATGCGCTTGGGCACTTTCTTAGAACGAGCCGATAACACAGCACGCTTGGTGGATGTGAAGTTCCATGCAGGTCAAAACGATCGGCTTAGCACCTTGCCAATCGGACCCGGAGTGTCGCCGCTTGTGATTTCGCAATTGCAAGCCCCGTCGAGCTCACCTGACGCAAGTTTGGACGGCTCACAGGAGTTTGATTTTTATCACTGGAGCGCCATCTTGCGCAGCGTCAGTGGTTTTGAAATTTACCGCAAGGTGTATCGAGATGTGATTCGACCCGACCGTGTGGCAGAGTTGCTTATTTTGCGACCCGATATGCCGCGATCATTGCACGCAAGCTTGAACGAAGTGGTGAACAATCTTGAGGCCGTGACGGACAACATGCAAAGTGAAACTTTGCGTCATGCCGGCAAGCTGCGTGCAGATTTGGCATATGGCCGTATTGATGAAATATTGGCGACAGGCTTGCATGCGTACCTCACACAGTTTTTAGAACGAGTGAATGTGTTGGGTGGCCGAATAAGTAGAGAGTTCTTGATGCCTCAAGTTGAGTAGATCTATCGGGGCTTAGATTCAATTTGAGACGCAAGAACAAATGCTTTTTTAAGGTAATTTTGTGATCTGAAGATCATTCAGTGAAATACGACCAATTGGTTTGCATTGATCGGGGTAGGGCTGGCACCAGAAAACTGATGAGTCCTTTGAATTGAATTGTTCATTCGAGTTGTATGAAATGATCAGACCGTAATCTTCCATTCTTTTCTCTGTTAGGACTTCTGTGAGTACGTCTTGAGGGATGGCTTTCAATCTTTGAGTGTACAAACTCAAGCGCGCCAAGCCTGCGTCGGTGGCCTTCATCGTTTTGGCGTCATAGGTTGCATGAATCATCATGCTGCTTGGAAACTTAAGGTCGCCATTGTTTCTAAATGATAACTTTTTGGCCGACAGCGCCAAAACTGCACAGCCTGAATTGCAAACACCTGTTACATCTACCTTGAAGGAGCGTAGATGTGGGGCGAGCTTGTCGATGTCTTTGGCGAGTCCACCTAAAACGCATTCAAAGTGAATGGTTTCTACGTGAACACTTGTGAGGATGTGGAGAATTTTGTCTGCCACTTTGTATGCAATGATTGTATTTTTGACGTGCAAGGTTTTATCGATAGGTGAATAAAAAACCGTTTTTGACAGATCAATGTCAACGGGTGCACATTTGGCCCAGCCCATGCTGCTAAACCCAAAGGCCAACAAAAAAACCAAAAGTATTTTGTTAAAAATCATATTCATGCATCTGCCTTTTGAAAGAGACACGCGCCAACAGGCGCTTGTCTTTTTTTGTATTACTTGATCAAACTAATCAATAAAAACAAGCAAGATACTGCAGAGCCGCCATCGTGACCAGCTGAACTTCCAACGCAATCTGATAGCAACTGTGATTGAGCTTCTGAGATCGTGTTGGTTTTCTCTGCACCCCAACGATCACCGCCGTTGACTAGAAGAGTTTGTTCTGTATTGAGAATTTTCATGATGATTGCCTTTGGTCTATGACCCATGTATGTATTCGGTGAGACAAGAATTATTCTTGCCCATGCGGTCTACATGACTTGATTGAATCATCGAATATCTGGGATGAACCAAGCTTCACACTTGAAGTATGTCAATGTATGCATGCGCCAAGGAAAAGCCGAGCAGGCGCGCAGGGGGCAGGGGGCAGGGTGGGTATTGAACAAGATCACTTTGCTGGCCTCAAGGAACTGGCTGAAATGTACGAAAACCGCCTGAAATCAGGGTGTTTACCTCGAAATATGGCCTGTTTTTGAAACCACGGCCAGACGGATGACAGGCTATGCAGAAATACTTTTTTCAAACCGATACGCAATTCCATTTGAACTTTGCTGCATGCATCCACGCCAATGTCTTATAGATGGAGCTTTTTGAAACAAAGCCATGACCAACAATCTCGAAGTCATCACTGACAATTACATCGATACAAGAATCATCAAGCGGGTATCCATCAACGGCGTGGAATTTGATGAAGATTTTCTAGCTGGATTGGTTGCTAAGCACATAAGCCAGCGCGGTCACCTAAAGCAGCCAACACTGACCACGGCGTTTGAGATCTACATGCATGAAAAGTCAGCGGTCAGTCGCAAGAAGTTCCGTGACAACGCCACACGCGACTTCAACTCGTTCTTGGCCCAGTTTGGTGACTTGACCCTGCAAGAGCTGCGGCACTCACATGCCACCAAATATCGTGACGCACAGATAGCACGCGGATTGAACCCCACATCCGTTCGCAAGCACTTTGCCACACTGAATTCCATGCTGAACTTGTCATTCAGGCACCTTGACATTGATCGCCTAAGTCCATTTCGTGGCTTGCACATACCAGGGGAAGGCGAGGTTAAACGCTACATGCGAAAGATCACGCCTGAGCTACAGCAGTCGGTCAAGAGTCGCTTGTTGATCCGCAGAACTCCATACAAGCTGCTGGCATTGGTTCAGCTGAATACGGGATTCCGCCTGTCCGAGCCCCTGTTTGCAAGGCGTGAGGATTTGGTGCTGGACCATGAGATCCCGCATTTGTGGATTCGCAAGAACAGTCTGTCCGATAGAAAAACCAAGTCCAGCATCCGTGCAGTTCTGCTTGTGGGCGTGTCATTGCAAGCGGCTCGGGAGCTGCATCACCTGTCTGTGCTCGCCAGCAGTGAGTGGCTGGTGCCGCGTTACGCCAAAGAAAACGGCAACGCCAGTTGCTCTGCCATCATCAACAAGCATCTTCGTGATTTGGAATTTCGCAGTCACATGTTTAGACATGCCTTGATTGACAGGCTCAAGGCTTGCAATCGTGTGCCCACCCGATTGGCTGAAAGCATCACGGGGCATTCAAGCGGCGGATCTGACTTCAACACCTACGGCACCGTGGGTTACACGCTGGAGCAAAAGCGTGATGTGCTCATGCAAGTGTTGGTTTGAATTCTTGAGGGCGTGTCGTGTGAAAAGACACTTTTGATTACGCCCCATTTCTTATTGATTTGAGCCGTCCCTAATTCAAGGCTAACAGCCATGGCATTTAAGTCGGTACGATTTGGTTTGGATGGTCGGTTTTTGCTGGCGGCAACGGTTAATCAGCAATATGTTGGCAACTTTTTGCCGCATTGGGTCTGATCGATCTGAATTACCGTTTTGAGTCGTTAAAAAATATTACTTTTATGAGTGTGATAGTTGGCATAAAAAGTGCTTTGATGTAAAATTGAAATGCATTCTTATTCCCTGCATTGGTAAAGATATTTGGTTGTAATTTAGCAACTTAAAATCTCTGAGCCCGTTATTAATATTAAGGCCGGCCACATATGTCGCTTGTTGTTGGAACCAATATATCAGCGCAATTGGCGCAGGATGCATTGCGGACGACGCAACGACAGAATGCAACAGCAATGGAGCGACTCTCTACTGGTCTTCGTATCAATAGTGCTAAGGATGACGCAGCTGGTTTAGTGAGTTAGCCCCCTGAATGACAGTCCCATCGGTATTCCTTAAACTAACAACTAGGAATACGACTATGGATATGACTATGTCATCAATAAGACCTAACCGGGTGGAAGTGGTCACCAGTGTTCAGCGCCGCAGGCGCTGGA
>CAJCDH010000087.1 GCA_903961095.1 uncultured Burkholderiales bacterium
CAATGGCAATGGCAATGGCAATGGCAAATATTGGGCAGATTTGGCAGGCCTAGCGCGTTTGCGCCTAAAAGCTGAAGGCTTTCAAGTCATTTGTGGCAACGACAGCACAGTGGCTTGGTGTACATATCGCCAAGAAGCTCAATACCATTCGCACCGGCGCGATGCCTTGCTCAAAGGCGGTGCTGGGCGGATGGCGGCTTACATCTGGATTACGGCTTAGTCTCAGGCGGCTTAGGGTGATGCTGTTCAGGCGGTTCAGACTGATCCGGCTGATCCGGCTTAGGGGGATCAACTGGCTTGGGTAAGTCGACCTTCATTTCGTGCTCGTTTTGCAACCTGTGTGTCTCTAAAGCTTCACGTTCAAGAGCTAATCTGACCCTCTTGCGATGGGGCGTTCTCATGATGTAAATAATTATGGCAGTTGGAAGGATCCCGTAAAGAATGAAGGTCACAATGCCTCCTAGGACGGATCCATTGGTGTTGGCGGCTTCGGCCACGCTCATCATGAGCGCAACATAAATCCAAGCAATGACAACGATGTACATGAATTTTGATATTCAGAAAGAGGGGAGAAAAGCACATGACAAATTCCACGAATGAATTTTGGTCACGCGCTGGCGAAGAGTTTCAGCAAAACCTGGCCAAAAGCTGGGGCCAGGCCATGCAAACTTTTCAAACCATGGATCTTGGCGGTATTGTGCCCCCAACTGAAAATGCTGTGCCCCAAGTTACTTTTTCTCAGCAAAAGTTGAAGGAATTACAGAGCACTTATTTGGAAGAAGCTACTGCGCTTTGGAATCATGGGCTTGAGGCCAAACACGAACTCAAAGACCGCCGTTTTTCTAGCGATGCGTGGACTGGCAATCCGATGGCTGCTTTCACAGCTGGAGCCTATTTGCTCAACGCCAAAACACTCATGGGCTTGGCAGACGCTGTGGAGGCTGACGAGCATACCCAAAACAAAATTAAATTTGCAGTAGAGCAATGGGTTGCAGCTTCTGCGCCGAGCAACTTCTTGGCATTCAATGCAGAGGCGCAAAAGAAAGCCATTGAAACCAAAGGTGAGAGTCTGGCCAAAGGCATTCAAAACCTCATGCACGACATGCAGCAGGGCCATGTTTCCATGACCGACGAAAGCAAGTTTGTGGTGGGCGAAAACGTGGCCACCACCGAGGGTGCTGTGGTCTTTGAAAACGAATATTTTCAATTGATTGAATACAAACCGCTCACGGCCAAAGTTTACGAAAAACCTTTTTTGTTGGTACCGCCTTGTATCAACAAGTTTTACATTCTCGACTTGCAACCCAACAACTCATTCATTCGTTATGCCGTGAGCCAAGGGCACCGAACCTTTGTGGTCAGTTGGCGCAATCCCGATGAATCAATGGCACAAAAAACTTGGGATGACTACATTGAAAATGCGGCCATTAAAGCCATCAGCCAAGTTCAAGACATCACTGGCGCCAAGCAAATCAATGCCCTCGGTTTTTGCGTGGGCGGAACCATATTGAGCAACGCTTTGGCAGTCTTGGCTGCGCGCGGTCAAAAACCTGTGGCCAGTGCCACCTTCCTTACAACCCTCATCGACTTTACCTATACAGGCGTGCTAGATGTGTTCATCGATGAGAACTTTGTGAAGTTTCGTGAAATGCAACTGGGCCATGGGGGCTTGCTCAAAGGTCAAGATTTGGCGTCCACTTTCAGTTTCTTGAGACCCAACGATTTGGTTTGGAACTATGTGGTTGGCAATTATTTAAAAGGCGAATCACCCCCACCTTTTGATTTGCTTTACTGGAACAGCGACTCCACCAATTTGCCAGGCCCCTTCTATGCGTGGTATTTGCGCAATACCTATTTGGAGAATAAATTTGTCACGCCTGGTGCCGTCACTGTGTGCGGCCAACAAATTGACCTTGGCAAAGTTGACATGCCTGTTTACATCTATGGATCAAGAGAAGACCACATCGTGCCCATTGGTGGTGCATATGCGTCTACGCAGCACCTTCCTGGCAAAAAACGCTTTGTCATGGGTGCATCCGGGCACATTGCCGGTGTGATTAATCCACCCGCAGCCAATAAGCGCAGCCACTGGTTGCGTGAGGACAGCAAGTTTCCTGCAACAGCAGACGAATGGATTGCCGGCGCTAAAGAGTTGCCTGGCAGTTGGTGGACCGACTGGTCCGATTGGCTTCGCAAGCATGCTGGCAAGCAAATTGCTGCTCCCAAGCACTTTGGCAAAGATGCCAAATTCAAAGCCATTGAAGCTGCGCCAGGCCGTTACGTCAAGGCCCGTGCCTAAATTTTTTAAGTTTCGTTCACATCAAAGGAAGACAAATGGAAGACATCGTCATTGTTTCAGCAGCTCGCACAGCTGTCGGTAAGTTTGGTGGCTCATTGGCCAAAATTGCAGCCCCAGAATTGGGTAGCATTGCCATTCGAGAAGCCATTGCTCGGGCTGGTCTTAGCATGGATCAAATTGGTGAAGTCATCATGGGTCAGGTTTTGGCAGCTGGCGCAGGACAAAACCCTGCACGTCAAGCCATGATGAAAGCAGGCGTTGCCAAAGAAACTCCTGCGCTGACCATCAACGCAGTGTGCGGCTCTGGCTTGAAAGCAGTCATGTTGGCTGCTCAAGCAGTTGCATGGGGCGACAGCGAAATTGTGGTGGCCGGTGGTCAAGAAAACATGAGCGCTTCACCGCATGTCTTGATGGGCTCTCGTGATGGCCAACGCATGGGCAACTGGAACATGGTTGACACCATGATTGTTGATGGCTTGTGGGATGTGTACAACCAATATCACATGGGTATCACAGCTGAGAACGTGGCCAAAGCACACGGCATCACGCGTGATATGCAAGACGCTTTGGCCTTGGGCAGCCAACAAAAAGCCAGCGCTGCGCAAGATGCAGGTAAATTCAAAGACGAAATTGTTGATGTGCTTATTCCTCAGCGCAAGGGTGACCCCATGGTCTTCAATGCCGATGAATTTATCAATAAGAAAACCAACGCCGAAGTTTTAGCAGGTTTGCGTCCTGCCTTTGACAAGGCGGGCTCGGTGACCGCTGGCAATGCATCGGGCATCAATGACGGTGCAGCAGCAGTGGTGGTGATGTCAGCCAAAAAAGCAGCCGCCTTAGGCCTCACGCCCTTGGCCCGCATTGTCTCATTCGGCACCAGCGGTTTGGATCCTGCCACCATGGGCATGGGACCTGTGCCTGCATCACAAAAAGCATTGCAGCGTGCAGGTTGGAAAGCCAGCGACGTTGACTTGTTTGAATTGAACGAGGCCTTTGCTGCACAAGCTTGTGCCGTTAACAAAGCTTTGGACATTGATCCTGCTCGTGTCAATGTCAATGGTGGTGCCATTGCCATTGGTCATCCCATTGGTGCATCCGGTTGCCGTATTTTGGTGACATTGCTGCACGAAATGCAGCGCCGCGATGCCAAAAAAGGCTTGGCTGCTTTGTGCATCGGCGGTGGTATGGGCGTGTCTTTGGCTCTCGAACGTTAATTTTTCAGAAACTATAAAACTCATTTTTAAGGAGACAAACCATGAGTCAAAAAGTAGCATACGTTACAGGTGGTATGGGCGGAATCGGAACCGCCATCTGCCAACGCCTTCACAAAGAGGGTTTCAAGGTCATTGCTGGTTGCGGCCCTACACGTGACTTCACCAAGTGGTTGGATGAACAAAAAGCTTTGGGTTATACCTTCTACGCATCCGTGGGTAATGTGGGTGACTGGAATTCAACGGTTGAGGCCTTTACAAAGACCAAAGCCGAGCATGGCACCATTGACGTGTTGGTGAACAACGCCGGCATTACCAAAGACCGCATGTTCTTGAAAATGTCACGCGAAGATTGGGACGCCGTGATTGAAACCAATCTGAATTCCATGTTCAACGTGACCAAACAAGTGGTTGCCGACATGGTTGAAAAAGGTTGGGGTCGCATTGTCAATATTTCGTCTGTCAATGGCGAAAAGGGACAAGCAGGTCAAACCAACTACTCTGCTGCCAAAGCAGGTATGCATGGTTTCTCGATGGCTTTAGCACAAGAGTTGGCTAACAAAGGCGTGACAGTCAACACCGTGAGCCCTGGCTACATTGGCACCGACATGGTCAAAGCCATTCGCCCTGATGTGCTTGAAAAAATTGTGGCCACCGTACCCGTTAAGCGTTTGGGTGAGCCTTCTGAAATTGCATCCATCATTGCATGGTTGGCATCTGAAGAAGGTGGCTATGCCACTGGTGCAGACTTCTCCGTGAATGGTGGTTTGCACATGGGCTAATGATCTTCATGGTGATCAAGGCTTCACAAAAAAACCCGCCTCGGCGGGTTTTTTGTTGTCAGAAAATGTAGGGCTTGGAATCAGTGGCCTGCATTTTTTCCTGTGCCAACCATTTGCATGGCTGAGGCAATGAGGGAAGATACCTCGGTCATGTTGCCGGGTACGATGAGAGTGGTTTTTGCGTCTTGTGCCACTTTGCTGTAGGCAATGACCGCTTGCTCGGCCACTTTGAGCTGCACGGCTTGTTCGCCGCCAGGCTTTTGAATGGCCGTAGCGATACGTTCAATAGCTTGCGCTGTGGCTTCGGCCACCGCCAAAATAGAAGCGGCATCACCTTCGGCTTTGTTGATCACGGCCTGCTTCTCGCCCTCAGAGCGAGCAATGAAGGCCTCGCGCTCACCTGTGGCAATGTTGATTTGTTCTTGGCGTCGGCCTTCTGAAGCCGCAATGAGTGCACGCTTTTCGCGTTCAGCTGTAATTTGCGATTGCATAGCATGCAAAATTTCGTTGGGAGGAGTGAGGTCTTTGATTTCGTAGCGAAGTACTTTGACGCCCCAGTTCAAGGCTGCTTCGTCAATGGCAGCCACCACTTGCGCATTGATGATGTCGCGCTCTTCAAATGTTTTGTCGAGTTCTAATTTGCCAATGACACTGCGCAAACTGGTTTGAGCCAATTGGGTGACGGCAATGATGTAGTTGGACGAGCCGTAGCTTGCCAGCTTGGGGTCGGTAACCTGGAAGTACAAAATGCCGTCAACTTGGAGTTGTGTGTTGTCGCGGGTGATACAAACTTGGCTGGGCACGTCGAGTGGAATTTCTTTAAGGCTGTGCTTTTGAATGACTTTGTCAATGAAGGGCACCACAAAATTGAGACCGGGCGTAAGGCTAGCATGGTACTTGCCCAAGCGCTCGACCACCCATGCGTTTTGTTGGGGTACGACCTTGACGGTTTTGATGATGAACAAGACCGCAATGGCCAACAGGACGATTGCAATTTCCATGATTTTTCTTTCTAAGAAGCTGAGGTTGAATTAAGTTTTGTGCAGCACCAAAGTGTTGCCTTGAATATTTTGGATTTGATAAACGCCCAGTTCTTGTGATGTTCCTTCGGCACAAATAGCCGTCCAGAAGGCCCCTCTGTGTTTAACTTGTGCGGTGCCGTTGCTAAGCCATTCATGCACTTCTACGGTTTCACCAACATCCAAGTGTTGCGCAGAAACTTCTTCGGGGTGGGACTTTAACTTTTGCAGCGAGTAAATGCGCCACAAAATAACAGCCAGCCCACCGACCACTGAACCGGTGATGAGTTGTGTTGTAAAACTTAACTGCGCGTGCGCTGCAAGGGCACCAGCTGCCGCACCGATGGCGAGCATGAGCAAGTAGAAAGTGCCCGTCATTAGCTCGATGCCCACCAGTGAGCCTGCAATGAGCCACCAAATGGTTGATTCGTTCATAGATAGATTTCCCTTTGACTAACGTGTCTCTATTGATCCATCGTGCCACAAATTGGCGGCAATTTAAGAGATTCCGCCTGTTTGAAAGGGATTGCAAGCTTCTGCTGCTGAGTTTTTGTCAAGAATTAGATTTTCAAGCATCGTCAGATGTTAGGGCAGCTCT
This sequence comes from uncultured Burkholderiales bacterium, assembly GCA_903961095.1. Taxonomy (GTDB): domain Bacteria; phylum Pseudomonadota; class Gammaproteobacteria; order Burkholderiales; family Burkholderiaceae_C; genus Limnohabitans_A. The sequence goes on from CAJCDH010000087.1 coordinate 5,910, forward strand.
CCCTGAAGCTATCTTGATTGAGGCCGCACCAGATTACGTTGGTTTATCCGATGTGGCCGATTCGGTCGGTGTCACGCGTCAAAATCTGCGCAAACTCATGTTGTAACATCACGCCAGCTTTCCCTTGCCCATCCATGAAGGCAAGGCTGTCGTGTGGCATCTTTCTGACATGTTGCAGTGGCTTCAGCAAAAAATGGCGTACAAAGTCAGAGAAAGCGACTTGCAATTGGCTGAAGTCACAAAGCAGGTTAACCTGGCAAAGACTTTGTCAGCAGTCAACAAGCCGCTTATGAAAGAAATGAAGCCGCTCATTTATTAATTATGATTGGGGTGTGAATCAAACACGCCATAACCACATTAGCCCCTGGCGCCTGTCTGTTGCGCCAATGATGGACTGGACCGATCGGCATTGCCGGTTTTTCCATCGCCTTCTGACGCAGCACACCATGCTCTACACCGAGATGGTCACCACCGGTGCCATCCGCCATGGCAGCGTAGAACGACACTTGCGCTTCAATGCCGAGGAACATCCTGTGGCTTTGCAATTGGGCGGCAGTGATGCCGCCGATTTAGCCTTTGCCGCCAAGCTGGGTGAGCAATGGGGCTACAACGAGATCAATTTGAACTGCGGCTGCCCTAGCGATCGAGTGCAGCGCGGAGCATTTGGCGCGTGCCTCATGAACGAGCCACAGTTGGTGGCCGATGGCGTCAAAGCCATGGTCGATGTGGTGTCTGTGCCTGTCACAGTTAAACATCGCATTGGCATTGACCAAATTGAAAGCTACGACTTTGTCCGCGACTTTGTGGGCACCCTCAAAGAAGCGGGATGCAATGTGTTCATTGTGCATGCTCGTAACGCATGGCTGCAGGGCTTATCGCCGAAACAGAATCGAGAAATTCCACCACTGCGATATGAGTTGGCTTACCAATTAAAAAAAGATTTTCCTGCACTGACCGTTGCCATCAATGGCGGCATCACCACCAATGATCAAATCGAAGCACACTTGAAGGATGTCGATGGTGTCATGATTGGTCGTGAGGCTTATTACAACCCTTGGCTCTTATCGACATGGGATGAGCAGTTCTTCAAAGCGCCTGCTTCAGGCATCACGCGAGAAGCGGTTGAAGAGGCCATGGTCACTTACATGGAGCGGGCTTTTAAAGAAGATGCATGTCCGTGGTACGCCATTGCACGCCATATGCTGGGGCTCTACCATGGACAAAGAGGTGGACGCTTATGGCGTCAGGTTTGGAGCAATCACAAGCTCAAACCAATGCCGCCTCGAGAAGTGATGGCCATTGCGCGAGAGGCGCTGGCCAAGGGTGCAGAAGTACCGGCTTAAGGTTTAGAGCTCGCAGCGGTGAGACCATTTGCAAAGTGTTCACGCATGCGCGCTGAAGTGGCCAAGGGGTCTTTGGCCAACAAAGCGGCCATGATGGCTTGATGTTCTTGAAGTGACTCTGTGATTCGCCCCGTTTTAAACAGCGAGTTGTGCCGATTGAGCTTCATCACTTTGCGCAAATCGGCCACCATTTGATCACGCCATTTGTTTTGCGAGAGCTCTAGCAAACACATGTGAAACGCTTCGTTCACCTCAAAGAACTTGTTGTGTTTTTCTTTGCCGGGCTTGCCTGCGGCTTCTAATTCAGAATGAAGTGATTGCAGCTTCTTCAAGTCCGCAGGGGATGCATTTTGGGCTACCACTGCCGCTGCATCACTTTCTAAAAGGCTAAGCAAGTGATATACATCGCGCAGGTCTTTTTCCGAAACCTCGGTCACATAGGCGCCGCGCCTTACCTTCATGGTGATCAAGCCTTCAGCCGCTAAAACCTTCAAGGCTTCCCTCAGGGGGGTGCGGCTGATGCCGTAGGCCTTGGCAATCTGCAGCTCATCAATCCAGCTGCCGGGCTCTAGTTCTCCGCTGAAAATGCGCTGTCGAATGAGCTCAGCCACCTCCTCATAGAGGGCTCTGGGGGCTAAGGACTTTGCAGCAGAAAGGGCAGGCATGTTCAAATCGGTTGATCGAAAGCTACTTTTTGGAGCATTTTCGAGGTGAATTTCAGGATGATTTTGCAGAATTGTAAGACAGGTACAATATTTTGCATCAATAATTATGAATCATATTGAGGATCTCGTGACATGACCGACCCAAAGAACGAATTCAAGACCGCACAGATGGACGACTGGCTGCGTGCTGCGCAAAAGTCTGCGCCGGGCGGCAATGTCGAAGCCCTCAACTGGAAAACCCCCGACGGCATTTCCGTCAAGCCTTTGTACACGGCCGAAGACACCGCCAAATTGCCCTTCGCCAACACATTGCCGGGCTTTGAGCCTTTCTTGCGTGGCCCTCAAGCCACCATGTACGCAGTGCGTCCTTGGACCATTCGTCAGTACGCAGGTTTTTCAACTGCAGAAGAGTCCAATGCCTTCTATCGCAAGGCCTTGGCAGCAGGCGGTCAAGGCGTGTCAGTGGCTTTCGATTTGGCCACACACCGCGGCTACGACTCCGACCATCCCCGCGTCACGGGCGACGTGGGCAAGGCTGGTGTGGCCATCGACTCTGTCGAAGACATGAAAATTTTGTTTGATCAGATTCCCCTCGACAAGGTGTCTGTGTCAATGACCATGAACGGCGCTGTATTGCCCGTGTTGGCAGGCTACGTGGTGGCCGCCGAAGAGCAGGGCGTTAGCCAAGACAAATTGTCGGGCACCATTCAGAACGATATTCTGAAAGAGTTCATGGTGCGCAACACCTACATTTACCCGCCCGAACCATCGATGAAAATCATTGGCGACATCATTGAGTACACGGCCAAGAACATGCCGAAGTTCAACTCAATTTCTATTTCGGGTTATCACATGCAAGAAGCCGGTGCCAATCAGGCACTAGAAATGGCTTTCACATTGGCTGACGGCAAAGAGTATGTCAAAACCGCCATTGCCAAAGGCATGGATGTGGACGAGTTTGCTGGCCGCCTGTCCTTCTTCTGGGCGGTGGGCATGAATTTCTATTTAGAAATTGCCAAGATGCGCGCGGCGCGTTTGCTGTGGTGCCGCATCATGAAGGGCTTCGATGCCAAGAAACCCAAGAGCCTCATGCTGCGCACGCACAGCCAAACATCGGGCTGGTCGCTCACTGAGCAAGACCCCTACAACAACGTGGTACGTACCACCATTGAAGCCATGGCTGCGGTGTTTGGTGGCACGCAATCTTTGCATACCAACAGCTTTGACGAGGCCATTGCATTGCCCACCGAGTTCAGCTCGCGCATTGCCCGCAATACACAGTTGATCATTCAAGAAGAGACTCACATCACCAACGTGATCGACCCATGGGCGGGTAGCTACATGATGGAATCGCTGACGCAAGAGATGGCCGACAAAGCCTGGGCCATCATTGAAGAAGTGGAAGCCATGGGCGGCATGACCAAGGCCGTAGACAGCGGGTGGGCGAAGCTCAAAATTGAAGCCGCCGCTGCAGAAAAACAAGCGCGTATTGACTCAGGCAAAGACGTCATTGTAGGCGTCAATAAATACAAGTTGGCCAAAGAAGATCCCCTAGATTTCTTGGACATTGACAACGTCAAAGTGCGTGATGGTCAAATTGATCGTCTCAAGAAAATTCGTGCATTGCGCGACACTGCCAAAGTACAAGCCGCATTGGATGCGCTCACAGCCTCCGCCGAAAGCGGTCAAGGCAATTTACTCGAACTCAGCATTCAAGCTATTCGCTTGCGCGCTACAGTGGGCGAAGTATCCGATGCATTGGAAAAAGTTTTTGGGCGCCATCGCGCCGATACGCAAAAGGTGACCGGTGTGTATGCAGCAGCTTATGACTCAGCCGAAGGTTGGGATCAACTGAAAAAAGAAATCAATGATTTTGCCGATGCCAAAGGCCGTCGTCCTCGCGTCATGATTAGCAAATTGGGCCAAGACGGTCACGACCGTGGCGCCAAAGTGGTGGCTACAGCCTTTGCCGATTTAGGCTTCGACGTTGACATGGGTCCCTTGTTCCAAACGCCTGAAGAGTGCGCGCGACAAGCCATTGAAAACGACGTCCATGCGGTGGGCGTGTCCACCTTGGCGGCAGGCCACAAAACTTTGGTGCCTGCCATCATTGGGGAACTTAAGAAGCAAGGTGCAGACGACATCATTGTGTTTGTGGGCGGTGTCATTCCGCGACAAGACTACGACTTTTTGTACGAAGCGGGCGTGAAGGGCATCTACGGCCCTGGCACCCCCATTCCTGCCAGTGCCAAAGATGTGCTGGAGCAAATTAAGAAGGCTTTAGGTTGAATCCGATAGACCTCATGCAGGGTGTGTTGCAGGGACAGCCTGCGGTGCAGCGTCGCGCCATGGCCAAGTCCATTACCTTGCTGGAATCTACACTGCCTGCAGATCGCCTTCTGGCTGATGAGTTGCTCACATGTTTGTTGCCGCATTCAGGCAAGTCATTCCGACTAGGTGTCAGTGGTGTGCCGGGTGTGGGCAAGTCGACCTTCATTGAGGCCTTAGGCTTGTTTTTAATCGCAAAAGGACATCGCGTGGCGGTGCTGGCCATCGACCCTTCATCGACTGTTTCTGGCGGGTCTATCTTGGGTGATAAAACTCGAATGGAACACCTCAGCGTGCACGAAAAAGCCTACATTCGACCCAGTCCTTCCAGCGGCACACTTGGCGGCGTGGCCGAAAAAACGCGCGAAGCCATGTTGGTCTGTGAAGCTGCAGGCTACGACGTGGTCATTGTAGAAACGGTAGGGGTTGGGCAAAGCGAAACTGCCGTAGCCAACATGACCGACATGTTTGCGCTCATGCAATTGCCCAATGCGGGTGACGATTTGCAAGCCATTAAAAAAGGCGTCATGGAATTGGCCGATTTGGTGGTCATTAACAAATCCGACATTGACGCCTCCGCTGCCACGCGTGCAGAAGCACAAATTACCAGTGCCTTGCGTTTGCTGGGTATGCATGGTCACCCAGATCATGCGCATTTTGACGAAGAAATTTGGCATCCAGAAGTCATTCAAATGAGCGCACTTTTGAATCAGGGTGTTGACAACTTTTGGCATCGTGTTTTGAAATTCAAACGCTTGCAACAAGCCAATCAAAAGTTTGAGCAGCGCAGGCAAGGGCAAGCCCAAGCTTGGATGTGGGAGCGCATCGACACAGGGCTCAAGCAAAACTTCCGAGCGCAGGCCGCCGTACAAGCACTGTTGCCTGAACTCACACAGAAGGTCATTTCTGGCCAATTGCCTGCGTCCACAGCAGCCAGGCAGTTGCTGGCAACTTATCAAGCGACTGGCTTTCCAAAGCACTGAACTATCCCTATTAGAGAGAGTAAATCATGCAAGACATCATTCAACAACTTGAACAAAAACGCGCAGCGGCACGCATGGGTGGCGGACAAAAACGCATAGATGCTCAACATGCCAAGGGCAAGCTGACTGCGCGTGAGCGTTTGGAAGTATTGCTAGACGAAGGCACCTTTGAAGAGTGGGACATGTTTGTCGAGCACCGCTGTACAGACTTTGGCATGCAAGACAACAAAATTCCAGGCGACGGTGTGGTCACTGGCTACGGCATGATCAATGGTCGATTGGTTTTTGTCTATAGCCAAGACTTCACAGTATTTGGTGGTGCCTTGTCTGAGCCTCATGCCGAAAAGATTTGCAAAATCATGGACCAAGCCATGAAGGTCGGTGCGCCTGTCATTGGTTTAAACGATTCAGGTGGTGCGCGAATTCAAGAGGGCGTAGCATCCTTGGGTGGTTATGCAGAAGTGTTTCAGCGCAATGCCATGGCCAGTGGCGTCATACCGCAAATTAGCATGATCATGGGCCCTTCAGCTGGGGGTGCGGTGTATTCGCCCGCCATGACAGACTTTATTTTCATGGTGAAAGACAGTTCCTACATGTTTGTCACAGGCCCTGAAGTGGTGAAGACCGTGACGCACGAAGAAGTGACCGCGGAAGAGTTGGGTGGTGCGTTTACACACACTACCAAGAGCGGTGTAGCCGATATGGCCTTTGAGAATGACGTTGAAGCCTTGCTCATGCTGCGCCGTTTGTACAACTACCTGCCATTGAACAACCGCGAGAAAGCCCCGCTGCGTGCCAGCGGTGATCCGACTGATCGTCAAGATAAAAGCTTGGACACCTTGGTGCCTTTGAACGCCAATCAAGCCTATGACATGAAAGAGCTCATTCTGAAGACCGTGGACGACGGTGACTTCTTTGAGCTACAGCCCGATTACGCGAAAAACATCTTAATTGGTTTTGCTCGCATGGCCGGTCAAACGGTGGGTATTGTGGCCAATCAACCCTTGGTGTTGGCAGGCTGCTTGGATATCAAGAGTTCTATCAAAGCTGCGCGCTTTGTACGCTTCTGTGATGCCTTTAGCATTCCTG
>CAJCDH010000088.1 GCA_903961095.1 uncultured Burkholderiales bacterium
AAGCTTCAAGCTACCAGGAGTGGTAGTTCAGTTGGTTAGAATACCGGCCTGTCACGCCGGGGGTCGCGGGTTCGAGTCCCGTCCACTCCGCCATTAAGCTAGTAAACACGCGCCTTCGGGCGCGTTTTTCGTTTCTACCCTCACTTCCACCCTCATGAGTCTTTCATAAAAAGTCTAAAGCATGTGGACTCCCCCCAAGCTGTCGACTAAACCGTGGGAAGTCCAAGCGACAAGTTGCACGAGGGTTTTTAGCAATATGCCGATTGATCAAGGGTGTCATACTGAAATGAATAAGTTGGGATGTCAAAGTAAAGATGCTGTGGCAATCGGTTGCCCCCCAGCCTCAGTTCGTTGCCGTTTTAAACAGAGACAAGACAATGAAATTCAAAACTGCTTTACTGTTGCTCGCCTTGGCCTCATGCGCCGGCACTGGCCTCGCGCAGGAGTACCCCAGCCAGCCAATTCGTCTCGTCGTTCCTTTTCCGCCCGGGGCTTCCACCGATGTGGTGTCCCGCTTGGTCGCCGATGAGTTGCGGCAGATCCTCGGCCAGACAGTGACTGTGGAAAATCGTGCCGGTGGCACTGGCACGATAGGCGTAGGTCTGCTGTCCCGAGCACAGGCCGACGGCTACACACTAGGGCTGGGCAATGAGGCTACGCACGTTACGGTGCCGCTGCTGAAGAAGAAGCCGCCCTACGATTCGGTCAAGGACTTCACGCCGATCACCATCGCCATCCGTACCACCATGGCCATCGCGGTGAATCCCTCTGTCCTGCCCGTGAAGAACCTGGCCGAGCTAATCCAAGCAGCCAAAGCAAAGTCTGGTGGCATCTCGTTTGGCACGCCCGGCCAAGGCTCTCCTCAACAGCTAATCGGCGAACTGCTCAAGCAGCGCACTGGCGCTAGCTTCGTCCATGTGCCCTACACGGGCTCGGCGCCGGCCACCAACGACCTGTTGGCCGGCCATATTCCGATGGTGATCACCACGCTGCCCGCATTGATGCCGCACCTTGGCAAGATCACTATCATCGCCATCGGCGACGCAGAGCGCCTGTCTTACTTGCCACAGGTTCAGACCATCTCAGAGACGCTACCCGACTTCAATGTGACGGGTTGGTCCGGCTACTTCGGTCCGGCTGGCTTGCCCGCGCCTATTTCTGCGAAGCTCAATGCTGCGTTTGTGGCGGCCCTTAAGAAGCCGGCCGTCATCGAAGCTATCCGCAAGCAGTCGTTGGAGCCTGCGGGAACGCCCGCGGAAGATCTGCGCCTGTTAGTGAGGAGTGGCATCGAGCGTTGGACTCCGGTGATCGACAAAGCCCAGCTACCCAAAGACTGATTGCGTTTTCGCAATTCCCATAATCCAACCGACAAGAAATACAAGGAGAACAAAATGCTGGTCATTGATGTACACACTCACATGCTCAATCGTTCGTGGTTTGATTTGCTTCGCGAACACGGCGGCCCGCACTACACGGCTGGCAAGACCCGCGAAGGCGGCGACTGCATCATGTACGACGGCGCTTCGTTTCTCTCCCCGCAGCCTGGCCACTATGACTACGCCCTTCGCATCAAGGACATGAATGCAGCCTATGTCGACATGGCCATAGTCTCTCTAACCTGCCCCAATGTGTTCTTCGGCGATGCGGCTATAAGCACGAAGGCCGCCGTGACCGTCAACGACGACATGGCAGCAGCGCAGACCGCCTACCCCGACCGCATCCGTTGGATGGCCTCGATTCCCTGGGAATACCCCAATGAGGCCGTGGAAGAGTTGCACCGCGCACACAAGTTGGGTGCGGTAGGTGTGATGGTGCTTGCCAATATCAATGGTCGCTCGCTTACCGAGCCTGCCTTTGAGCCGATCTGGGCCGCCATCGACGCGCTTGGCCTGCCGGTGTTGGTGCACCCTACGTCACCGCCCGGGGCCGCAATGATGGACCTGATTAACCACAACATGACAGGCTCGGTCGGCTTCATGTTTGACACCTCTTTGGCCATTGGTCGCATGATCTTTGACGGTTTCTTCGAGCGCTTCAGCAAGCTGAAGATCATCGCTAGCCATGGCGGCGGCGCATTGCCCTACATCGTTGGACGGCTCGACCGCTGCTACGACATGGTGGCCGCACGTCGGACCAAAACCTCTCACCTGCCCAGTGAATACCTGCGTCAGGTGTATTTCGATTCGGTGGTTTATCGGCAGGACGCGCTGCAACTGTGCCTGGACGTCGCTGGCTCCGACAATCTACTCTATGGCTCGGACTACCCGCACTCCATCGGCGACATGCGCGGCTGCCTCAGCCGGGTTGATTCATTGTCTGGCGATGTGGTGCGCAAGGTGCGCGGTAGCAATGCGCAGCGCATCTTCGGCATCTAGTTCTAACTCTTAAGCTGGCCTTAATCTGAGAGGATCAGACTCACTTCATCATTACAGATGGAGTTGAAATGTCACCTTTAAGTTTTAAAACAAAAATATGGATCGCTGTCATGGCATCCTTGGGCTTACTCAGCGGATGCGGAGGCGGCTCAAGTGCTAGCCCTGCCATTGCCACTGCGCCTGCTGTTCCTATTGTGAGCTCTAGCGCTTTACCCGTAGCAGGTTTGGTAAGCGGATTGGGCTCTGTCGTTGTCAACGGGGTCAGATATGAAACCATTGGGGCCAATGTGGTGGACGCTGATGACAAGCGGATCATCAATTCGCCCATTGGAATTGGCATGATTGTGAGCCTTGAACCTAGCACTTCCAATTCAACAGCGGCCAGTAGCATTCAGATTCAAAGAGGCATTAAAGGTCCAACTGCAAGCGTGAATGTTGCGCTCAATACGTTGACAGTTGCGGGCTTGCCAGTTGCCGCAGATTCTGCAACATTAATTATCAGAGCCAATGGCACTGTGGGCAATTTTTCCGACTTAGCCAATAACTCCGTAGAGGTTTATGGTCTTCCGCAAGCCGATGCCAGCTTCAAAGCAACTCGCATTGAAATCGAATCAAGCCCGAGCTTTGTGCAATTGTCTGGGGTGATCAGTCAACTGAACACGACCAATGCCACATTCGCTTTGGGCAGTGGCGCCAAGCTCGTCACAGTTTCATATGGAACTTCAACACCTGCAACAGGACTGGCAAACGGCGTTGTTGTATCTGTGCATACCAACACCTTATTGTCTGCAAGCCAATATGCTGCAACTCAAATTTATTTGAGAGCATCTAGCGCAAATGTTTTTACGGAGTACGTCACAAAATACACGGGCACCTCTGGCATTCACAATGAAACCAATGAGTTGTACGGCATGGTCAGCGGCTTAAGCAGCTTGGCTTCAGGTTGTGCTTTACAAGTGCAGGGTCTGCCAGTGAGCGTTGCCAGTACAACACTTTGTAATTCAATTCAAAACGGCGATTATGTCGAAGTCAAAGGCTTGTTGACCAATGGATCATTTGCTGCCTATCGAATTGAATTTAGAACAACAGGTGGTGATCGAAATTTGAGTGGCTACAGTGACGATGAAAACGACGATGACCATGATGATTTGAAATACACACGGTTAACTTCAACCAGCACAAGCAATGGCTCGTCTACGCCCATCTACACCTCTGAAAGTTCTTCAACTTACGAGGTTTACGGCACTCTGAGTAACTGTACTGCCAGCACTTGCACATTAACTTCAAATGGTGTTGCCATGACCATAGATATCAGTACTGCAATTTGGGAGCATGGCTATGTTGTGTACAGCGGCGCCGTGGAGGCCAAAGGCTATATGACTGCCAACAACATCTTTAAAGTGACAAAAATTGAAAGTAAAAATAGGGGCTCATAAGAATATCTAGAACAGACCCAGCTTTGGCTGTGTCCGTGGTCAGGCCAAAAAACAGGTTTGGGAGCTCACTTGGGAAAAAGGACTCATGTGATCATCTCAACCCTGTTAAGCTTGTGTGTCATTGCGTTTGAATGGTTTCAATTCAATGCAATGTCATCAACTTAAAAGTGACTCATGCGAGTATTACTGGCTGAAGACGACCTTAGTTTAGGCTCTGCCCTCAAGGCCGGCTTGGCACAGCATGGTTTTCAAGTCGACTGGGTGAGGGATGGTGTTGCTGCAGAACTCGAAATGCTCACTCAAGCGCACGAAGTCGTTATCTTAGACATGGGCTTACCCAGGCAACCAGGTCTTACCTGCTTGCAGCACATTCGTCAAAAGAAAATCAATACGCCCGTTCTCATATTGACCGCGCAAGATGCACTCTCATCGCGCATTGAGGGCTTAGATGCAGGTGCAGACGATTATCTTGTGAAGCCCGTTGATTTATTGGAGTTGGCGGCACGCCTTCATGCTCTGGTGAGAAGATCGCATGGTGAAGTTCAAAGCGTTTTGTGTATCAATGATGTGCAACTCAATTCAACGACGCATACGGTCAGCCTGAAAGGTGAATCGGTAGATTTGTCTATGCGTGAGTTTGATTTACTTTTGACCTTCATGTTGCATGCAGGGCGTGTACTCACTCGCGAACAACTGGAAAAGCATTTGTACAGTTGGGGCACTGAAGTCAGCAGCAATGCCATCGAAGTTCATGTGTACCATTTGCGCCAAAAATTAGGCATTGATGTGATTCAAACCATTCGGGGCGTAGGCTACGTGATGAGTCAATGACAATTTTTTAAATGCACGCTTCTCGAAATTCACTGCAGTATCGTTTGATGGCGTCCTTGCTGGGGATCACTGCAGCTGCTTGGTTGCTGGCTTTGGCACTGACTTGGTATGAAACCGATCATGAGCTCAATGAATTGCTTGATGCTCACTTGGCGCAAACGGCATCATTTTTGGTGGCGCAGGTAGGCGAGGGGCATGATGCGCCTGAAGACTTCACGGCAGCACCAACACTTCACAAATATCAGGCTCGAGTGGCATTTCAAGTTTGGCATGATGAAAAAATATTGTTTCGCTCTGAAAAAGCACCAGAAACGCCGTTTCGCAATGATTCACAAAGCGGTCTGACAGATCGAGAAATTGATGGTCAAACATGGCGAATTTTTAGCACGCAAGGCCATGCCGAAGACGTTTGGATTCACGTTGCAGAATTGCTTCATTTTAGGCAGGACATTTTGCTCGTGAGCTTAAAAAGCGCCATGATTCCTTTGCTTTTGATTTTCCCTGCACTTGCATTTTTGATTTGGTGGTCTATTCGAGTATCACTGACTCCGCTTAAGAGCTTGGGTCAAGAAATTGGCATTCGCAAGGCGTCTTCACTCCAGCCACTGGCCGAGGGTGCGGGCGTGCAAGAGGTTCAACCCCTTGTCAAAGCGCTCAATCATTTGTTCAAACGTGTTGAACGCCAAATGAGCAACGAGCGGCAATTTACTTCAGATGCCGCGCACGAGCTAAGAACGCCGATTGCAGCCATTCGCATGCAGGCCCAAGTAGCGCTTGGTGCAACGCAGCCAGAGGCGCAAAAAAATGCACTGCAAGCCTTGCTGCATGGTTGTGACAGAGCCACACGTCTTATTTCTCAAATGCTTCAACTGTCGAGGCTGGATGCGTTTGCTGTCAATCAAACTTCAAGCGAATTTCATGCCTTAGACGTGGTGGCAGCCACACGAATTCAACTCGCGGAGGCAGGTCAAGAATGGCTTGAGAAAAAACAAAAACTCAGCTTTGATGCGCCAGACAATTTGGAATTAAAATTCAATCCTGAATGGCTGGCTGTCATTGTTCGAAATTTAGTGGACAACGCAAGCAGATACAGTCCTTTGGGTGCCAGCATCAATGTGAGCTGGGTGATGTCCCCCACGCCAAGTTTGATCATAGAAGACAGCGGCCCCGGAATGTCAGAAGCAGATATGCAAAGATTGGGTGATCGTTTTTTCAGAGTTTTGGGAGACGACTCTACTGGCTGTGGCTTAGGATGGTCTATTGTGAAAAAAATTGCACGAATTTGTGAGTTAAAAATAGACCTTAGCCGGGGCCAGATCTGGGGCGGCTTAAAAGTTCAGGTGAGCTGGCCCCCTCAATCTGCGTCAACGAATTGAAGATGATGAAATTGCGTCAATTGAATACTTTGAAACTCTCACTCCCATTGGCAAAACACCATAGAGCTCGGCAATGTTCAATGCCATTGGCGAAGGCTTTGATGTTGGCATTGGTGGGATTGGTGGCGTGCGGTACTGCCACTGCTGAAATAAATCTGTCCAAGGTCTGGCTTAACCCTGGGTTTTACTCGGCTCATTTTGACAGCAGCAAAGGCTTGCGCAATGCCAATCCTGGCTTGGGAATTGAATACGCCATAGACGAAACATACACATTGACAGCGGGTCGATTTTTGAACAGCGACAACGCGCATTCCAATTATTTGGGAACGTATTATCAAGCTTGGCGCTGGGGTAACTTTAAATGGGGTGTTGTGGGTGGCGTGTTCAATGGCTACCCCAAGGCCTTTGATGGCGGTTGGTTTCCTGCAGTGCTGCCCGTGATGAGCTGGGAATCTCAGCACTTGGGTATGAACGTGATGTTGGTGCCGCCCTTGAAAGACAGGCTGTATGGCGCTGTGAGTTTTCAGGTGAAATATCGATTTGGGAACTAAGTTTTTGCATGGCCGCTTGCTTTTTTTGTAGCATTTGGCATCGGTACGCTTGCCTATCTCAGCCCAAGCATTGGTGCTAGCAAGCCCAATAAATAGCCGCGTAACCACGCTAAATCAACAGGTTTAGACATGAATTGTGAGCCTTGGGGTGGCCCGCCTCGGCTATCGAGCTCATCCTGCTTGAGTGCTGAGAGGGTTAAGATTTGAAGCTGAGTGAAATCTTTTTGCTGTTGAACCCGCTTGACCAACTCCCATCCATCTACCTCAGGCATTAGCAAATCGATGAGCATGACGTGAGGATTGAAAGCGGGTAAATGAAGCAGTGCATCGATGGCGGAGGACATTGCGCAGCAGTCAATTTGCGGATGAACCGAGAGGCATGTGTCTTGTAAAAGGTGTCTGGTCAAGGCGTCATCGTCGACTACCATGACCCGCATTCTGTTGTTCAGCAGGCGCTCGACTGCTGGCAATTTTTGCTGCTGTAATTGGTAGTTTTCAATTGACTCGAGAGAAATACGCCGGTGGCCTCCCTGCGTAACCCAAGCATGAAGAATATTTTTGTCGACCAAGCTTTGGACCGTGCCGACCGAGAGCTGAAGAAGCTCAGCAGCTTTGCTGGTGCCGCAGCAAGCGGGGGTGGAATGAGAGGCCATGCTGTGTCTTCATAGGAAAACTTGAATTTAGCCTGAATTGAATGAAGACGGACTTGCAAACGCATACATTGACTTGCAAATGCGCTGTTTAAAAAAAGCTGCCATGAGCGTCGCATTAGGGACTTTGGGGATGTTCCATTCGCTCATACCCGATTAGCATCACTTGTGCAAAATTGAATCCTTTGCAATAACATGTCAACGCCCTGTTTCGTATTCTGTTGGAGACGCACTGAATGCCCGCTCACCATGCTTTTTGGCCTAAGAGATTGCCGCATCATTTGACTGCCCCGCAAACATCCTTGTGGATGAATTTGCAAATCAGTGCATTGCGCTACCCCCAAAAAGTGGCCCTGGTGTTCATGGGCCAAACTTGGACCTATTCGGCGTTGCAACTTGAAGCTGAAAAAATTGCTTCAGCACTGCGCAAGATGGGTGTGAG
>CAJCDH010000089.1 GCA_903961095.1 uncultured Burkholderiales bacterium
AGCGCGTATGCCCAACAAGCCGCAACAACAGACACCCAACTTGTGATTACTGGTTCGCGTCTAAAGACTGCAGCAACAGAGGGTGCTTCACCCGTGACAGTGATCGACCGAGCAGCCATCGAGGCAAGCGGTCAGATTTCTGTTGCTGAACTTCTCCGTGATTCAAACTTCTCATCCTTTGGTAACACAAAACCTCAGTCTGGTAGCTCTGGCCAAGCCTTGTCAGACATTGACTTGCGCGGTCTGGGTTCCAACCGTACTTTGGTGCTGGTTGACGGACGTCGTATTTCTAAGGCTCCTTTTTCTGGATCAGTCCAAGACTTGAACCAAATTCCTTTGGCTGCGGTTGAGCGAGTTGAGATTCTTTCTGACGGCGCATCAGCGATCTATGGAACGGACGCTATTGGCGGTGTGGTTAACGTGATCACTCGCAAAAATTTCAATGGTGTACAGTTTAATTATGGCAGTGGTAACCCCGCCATCGTTGGTGGCGACACAAGGGAACTTTCGCTCCTGATGGGAACATCTGGCTCCATTGGTCGCCTTTTCGCAGGAGCGTCTTTGAACAAGCGCGGAATGGTTTACACCCGTGATCAAGCCGGTGGAGATGTACTCGGCGTTTCTAGTTTCGGCAACAATTACCAAAAGCTTAGTTCCAGTGGTAGCCCAACTGGCGCACGTTTAGCGGTGCCTTTGTTTGCATGTAACGAAGGAGATTTTTACAACACAAATCCAGGTAAAGCTGATAACCAGTGTTCTTTCAACTTCAATGCGTCTGCTGCTAATGAAGCTGCTATCGGTAACAAGTCCCTCTTCGTCAATGGCGAATTCAACGTCAATGACGACTGGACTATTTATTCATCCGTCACCGCAAGCAACATCGATAGTTTCGGTCGCTACGCGTCTACGCCAGTAGCGATCACCCTTGCCCCCACCAGTCCTGCTTATCTTGCCATCACAGCAGCCACTCCTGGATTGGCTGCTGCCAGTCCGAAGGGGCTTGGAGTTCGCCACCGCATGGCCGCAGCTGGCGCACGTGATACCAGCACTGACTCTCTAGTTAGTTCATTCATGTCAGGTGCCAGAGGTACCGTTTTAGGCGACGTTAATGTTGACGCAGGTGTCAGATTTGAGACCTACAAATACAATGAGTTGGGTAGGGGCTACATTGTTCGCCCACTGCTTGAGCAATCTATCAACGCAGTCGGTGGCTACAACATATTGAATCCCTTCGGTAACTCAGCTGACATTCTGAACTCAGTGAAGGCAACCCTCGCACGTGAAAGTACCTGGGATTCACAAGAAACTTTTGCCACAGCATCTAAGACATTGACCAAGATTGATGGTCGCAATGTGATGGCACTTGTAGGTTTTGAGGCCCGCAGAGAGAAATACTCTGATCAATATGATCCTCAATCAGAAGCTGGCATTATCGAAGGCTCAGCCGGCAACTCTAGCGCAGGATCTCGGGACGTGGTTTCTACTTTCTTCGAAATTTCCTTACCCGTGCTTAAGGAGTTGGAAGTTAACGTCGCAGCCCGAAGGGATACTTACAAAAATGGCCCTGGTGGAAACGCCACTGCGAACTCACCCAAGATTTCTGCTCGCTGGCAGCCAATGAAGACATTGACAGTTCGTGGATCTGTCTCTGAGGGATTCCGTGTTCCGACACTTGATATTCTGACTCAAAAGCCGTCCTATTCTGCTGACTCTATTACGGACAACGCTACCTGCCAGTCCTACGGTTATACGTTGACTCAGTGTACAAACTGGGGTGGTGTCGCTGGGGCCAAGCCTGCAATTCAAATTGACGGTACTGTCATTGCCAATGGGCTTCTCCAGCCCGAGACTTCAAAACAGAAGTCATTGGGTGTGATCTTTAAACCGCTTGATTGGGTTAGCTTGACTGCGGATGCTTACAACATCGGAATTTCCAACCGTATTGCAAGCATTTCAGCACAGACTGTGATCAACCGTACGCTTAACCCTGCGTTAGGTCCTCTGCCACCTGCTTTTGCTGTCACTCGTGATCCTGCTACTGGCGCCATTACTTCAGTAGTAAGAGGTTCTGTGAATGAGGGAACTGTTGACACCAATGGGTATGACCTTACAGCTAGAACAGACTTTAATCTTGGCGACAAGGGCAAATTGCAAAATCTTTTGCAATACAGCAAAGTTAATTCATACACAATTAACGATGGTGATAATTACATCGGTTACCAAGGAAATCCTGGAACCCGCTGGAGTTTGTCAAACATGTGGACTTATCAACGAGTTCAAACTGCTTTGACATTCAATCACATTGCGGCCCAGAATCTAGGTGACCCTAGCACTCACACCAAGTCGTTCATGACGACCAATTTGAGCGTGACTTATCGCCACCCAACCAAGACGACACTCTCGGTTGGCGTGCGCAACCTTGAAGGTAAGTTGCCTGAACTCATCACTTACGATGGCCGTCCTTGGAACTTCGGTTTGTATGATGGTCTCGGCCGTCAGGTGTACTTCCGCCTTACCCAGGCGCTATAAAGATCAAGTCGTTTCTTGAACTTACGGGGGGACCTAATAGGTCCCCCTATTTCATTTGAAGATAGTTACTTAGTATTTTAAAGTTTCCCTTGGAGACGATGATGGATGATGAAGTTCGCCAGAGCTTAAAGTCTGTGCTTGCCCAGAATGATGGCTGGCAAAAATCCTTGAACCGTATCGTTCAATCCTCTCGAGTTTCTGGCCCATATCGCCTCGAGGTCATTGCTCAACTTGTGTCTCTTGAGGGCTCTGGTCCAGGCCTTTCATATCTTGCAATGGCCCACGCAATGTGGATGGCGCAAACTCAGCAGATGACATCTGCCCTCAACAGCTGGAAAAGGGCTTCAAGAAATCACGGTGGCATGTTAGACGCCCAAGCGATGGGAATACTTGGCCTTGGAGATGAACAGCTTTTTCGCACAATGGCGTCCAAGATGCGTGATTTAAGGTCCAATTACCTCAAGCAATCTCTGAGGAATAGCGCTAATCATTATGATTTAAATGATTATTTTCGAATTAGTCGTGCATTGAGTGGGTACTTGGGTGAGGCCAACGTTTTCTCTTCTTTTGCCACTCAACAGCCCAAAGTGATCTACATCCCTGGACTTGAAACAGGTGGATTTCTAAAATCTCAAAGTCACCCTATCGTGCCAGCGCTGAAAAGTGCTTTTAGTGACATTCAAGCTGAATTTGATGAGGTGATGAGTGATCAGCAGGTCCTAAAGCCTTTTATGGGGCATGCGGGGAAAGACGATTTGAAGAAATATGTTTCAGGTCACAAAAAAGCATCGTGGGACGCTTTTTTTTTCTACCGTCATGGAACTCGATTTGATGCTGCCCAACAAAGATGTCCCAGAACCGCAAAGGTATTGGAATCAATAGATCTTTGCCGCATAGATGGTCAGTCACCTGAGATTTGTTTCTCTGTGCTTCAACCAGGCTCCCGTATTGAGCCCCACTTTGGGGTTACCAATGCCCGCGTTGTTGTGCACTTACCCTTGCGTGTCCCAAATGGCTGCTATTTGGAGCTTACCGATCTTGGCCGCCATTTTTGGAAAGAGGGTGAGCCGATGGTTTTTGATGACACTTTTCAACACAGCGCATATAACCCTTCTGACAAGCCGCGGGGCATTTTACTGATGGATGCTTGGCATCCAGACCTGAGCTTGGTGGAGAGAGACGTGTTTAGCAAGCTAATTAAGGCTATTTCAGCCATTGAGCAAGATCAATTTTTACCCATGGAGCACGAAAATGTCTGATTTAAAAAACTCAGATGTTTCAAGCCCTGATCCGTGGTCTCAGTTGTGGGATCAGACAGTGCTTCCATCTTGGAATCTTCTTGGTAGTGATCCTGCTGCAGTCGCTTTGCGGGAACACTGGCTGGCCCAGAAGTCATGGATTACTGACAGCTCGCTAGTCCTTGACGTTGGCAGTGGGCCTGCTGTTCTAGCAAGACTTCTCTCCTCAATGAGTAGCGAAAATCAGAGGTCTTCGAAAGCTAATCAATGGTTGTGCGTGGACCAAGCCCAAATTCCTACGACGTCTTTAAGGGACCTCCCTTTTGTGACTAGCATGTTCGGAACGCCTTGGGAGAACTTGTCTGCATCGGAGCACGATGCAAACGTCATTGTCAGTAACTTTGGCCTAGAGTATGTGAGCCATGACCTGATCGCACGTGGATGCGCCTCATGGCTTAATAAGGGGGGGAGGTTACATGCTGTCATGCATGCCCAGGGTTCAGTGATTGATCATCAGTCAGCGCTTGGTTTATCTGATCTGAACTTGATTCTGGATGAACTTGGCTTTCCCGAGCAAGTATCCGCTTTGCTGAAATCGAAGGTAACGGCCCCTTCAGATTCCATCAATCGAATGATGCATGGCGTTGAGGTTCGAGACGCCTTTAATCAATCCGTCAATCGAATGAAGTCGATTCTTGATGAACGTGGTGCCGCTCAAAGTGCCCTACTTGACTGGCTTGTTGTATCTCGCGACATTGTGCAGGGTGCCTCGGAGGGCACACTCGAAGCCTCTCAAGAACGCTTAAAGACCTTGCGCGTTTTGTACGAAGCCGAGAGGTCGCGGCTGAAGGCCATGAGATCTTGCGTGCTGGATCAATCTGGCATTGAAGAGCTTGCGCTTGATCTCAAATTGAATGGATTTGATCCCATCCATATAAGTCGTCTTGAGTGCTCATTAGGCACTGTTGCATGGACCGTGGATGCTCATAAACCTTTTGAGTCAATTTGAAACTAAACGTATGCACATAGCATTTATACTATCATTTAGAATGTACCGTATTCAACCCAGAGATCAGAACTTTGCCGTATCAACTGGGAAATATTTTTTTGAAGGAGTTGGCTCGATGAAGTATGACCATATTGCGCAAAAGGCGCGCCTAGCCTTGACGCTTGCCCTTGGGGTTTTTTCTCTTTATCCATTAGGACACTTACAGGCTCAGCCAGCTAATACAGCGGCACTGGCCCCACCTGCGATTGAAGAATTTGTAAGGCGGCCACAGTTCACCGAAATGCTTGCCTCGCCCAGTGGACGCTATTTGGCAACAACTCGGGCAATTTCGGGTCGCCTTAATCTCGTCATCATCGACCTTGAAAAGCGCAGTTCCGCCGGGATCACAAGTTTTAATGACATTGACGTCGGACAAGTAAGGTGGGTGGGTGACGAGCGCTTGGTTTTCTCAGCCATCGAAATCAACAAACCTTCTGGCCAAGAAGCTCCCAATGCGGGTGGACTATTCACAGTGTCAAGAGAGGGCAAAGATTTTCGCCAACTTGCCAGTACGGCTGCTCAACTAAGAAGAAATGAACTTGGTGGCTTCGTTGCACTGCGATACCAAGCCTCAATTCCCGGCACCACAGATGAAATTATTGCGGCCGGCGCCTTAGGAAGCGATGACTCATTCGAACTTTATCGCGTTAACCTTCTGACAGGTCGTTACCGGCTGATGACCGCCGGCAGACCCGCAAACGGCATTTCGCGCTGGATCTTAGACTCGAAAAATGCACCCTTGATTGCGGTGGCAGAGGGCCGCAGTGGCAGCACCCTGATACACACTTACTATCGCGCTAACCTTGAGTCTCCATGGAAGGAGATCAATCGCTTTGACTCTACCAAACCGCCCGCTTTTGTGCCCCTGGCCATTGAGCCTGACGGTAAGACCCTCTTGATCTCGTCCAACGAAGGCCGCGCCAACATGGCCATCTTCAGGTACGACCCCGAAAAGCAAAAGATCCTTGAACTGGTCGCTGAGCATCCCCAATACGACCTAGGTGCTTCGCCTATGGGTGAAAGCCTTTCAAGCCTAGTCCGTGACCCTGTCAATGGACGACTGCTTGGTATCCGGGTCGATGCCGATACGCTTCAGACGGTCTGGGTGGATGAGGAGGCTGCAAAGATGCAAGCTTCCGTGGATGCGTCATTGCCAGGAAGAACCAACCTTATTTCAGCGCCAAGAAAACGCTTGGTGGTGTCCTCCTTCTCGGACCGTTCACCTGGAAAGTTCTATCTCTTTGACGCAGATGCAAAACGTTTGGAAGAAATAGGGCCCTCACGTCCATGGCTAGACGGAAAGCTCGCAGCAGTTCGATCATTTCGACTCAAGACCAGAGACGGCTTGGAAATTCCGTCATATTACGTGCTTCCCTCCAATTACAAACAAGGTGACCGACTCACGACCATTGTCCATATTCATGGGGGCCCATTTGCGCGAGATGTCGTCTCTGGTGGGCGGTTCGGGTCTTCTTTTGGTGTCTTAGAAGCCCAAGTACTGGCCTCGAGAGGCTATGCGGTGGTTCTTCCTAACTTTAGAGTAACACCCGAACTCGGTTCCTCCATCTACTATGCAGGTTTTGGAACCTATGGTCGGCAGATGCTTGACGACCACGAGGACGCTGTGGCCTGGGCTATTGCTCAAGGATTTGCTGATCCAAAAAGAGTCTGTATCTCGGGTGCAAGCTACGGCGGTTACGCCGCTTTACAAGCCCTGGTAAGACCTACAAATCCTTTTAGTTGCGCCATTTCGGGTCTACCGGTTACGGATCTGCCTTTTCAACAAACCAATGCGGACTATTCCCAGAGTCAATCAGCAAGGGCTTACTGGTTACGCGTCATCGGAATCAATTCGATTGATGATCCCATCGCCAAAAGCATATCCCCCATCAATCATGCGGACAAGATCAAGGTGCCAGTCTTCATGTATGTGGGAGAGCGAGATACTCGCACACCTACCTCACAGGCACGTCGAATGGCTGATGCGCTGCGAGCCTCTGGTAATCCTGTGAAAGAATACCTAGTAGGCAAGGGTGAAGGGCACGGATATGGTCTCACCGATAACAACATCCGATTGTTTCAAGGCATGCTTCAATTTTTGGAAACGACGTTTCCGAAGTGATTTAGCTTGACCGTTTTGAGGTGTAAGTCGCATCATTAAAAAATTGCTTTGTTTGTGCAGGAATAAATCTACCGTTCGTCATCCTTACTCATGAAAGCCTATCCCTCTAGATCGCTCTTTTTGCTTTTATTGTGCTCATTAGCGTGCCTAAGCACCTGGGCGCAGGAGAGATCTTCGATCATCAATTCCGAAAAGCAATCTTTTCGTGTTGCCACTTTGCTGACAGGTCTTGAAAACCCATGGTCTGTTGCCTTTTTGCCAGATGGTCGAATGCTGATCACCGAACGTGCAGGACGTTTGCGACTTGTGAGTCAAGATTTCAAATTGGAGTCCAAGCCAATTGATGGTTTGCCAGAGGTTTCGCCACAAGGCCAGGGCGGCTTGTTTGATGTGGTTTTGCACCCTCAGTATGCTCAAAATGGCTGGATTTATTGGGCTTACAACGCTCCCGGAACAGGCGGCTGGGGCACGGCTTTGGCCAGAGGCAAGCTTCAAGGTCACCGCATGACCGATGTACAAGTGCTTTTCAGTATGCAGCCCAAAACGCGATCCAGCTTTCATTTCGGCGGACGTATTGTGTTCGAC
>CAJCDH010000090.1 GCA_903961095.1 uncultured Burkholderiales bacterium
CACACGTTGCGGGTATGGAATTTCAATGTTGTTGTCTTTCAACAATTGTAAAATGCTGATGTTGATTTCTGACTTCAAGGTCAGCAAGCCCGGCTGCTGTTCATCAACCCAATAATGCGCACCAAACTCTAGGCCGTCGGCACCAAAGGCCGTTAAGGTGATAAAAGGTGCAGGGTCTTTGAGAACAGGCTCTTGCATTTCACATGCTTGCTTTAACAATCGCATGACCATTTCTACTGGGCTGCCGTAGGCCACCAAAACAGATGTGCCTTGAAGCACCCGCGAATCAGCCAAAGAAAGATTTTCAACCCGGCTATTGATTAACATTTCGTTGGGCACAATAGACTCACGACCTGTGGGTGCGCGAATGACGGTATAGCGGGCTTTGATGTCGGTAACACGCCCCTCAAAACCATCCACCTTCACGCTGTCGCCAATGCGCATGCTGCGCTCGGCCAAGATGACAAAGCCACTGACGTAATTGGCTGCCAGCTTTTGCAAACCAAAACCAATGCCGACTCCCACGGCTCCACCCAAGACAGACAGCGCAGTGAGATCAATGCCAACCGCCGATAAGGACACCATCAACCCAACGAACATGAGCAAGGATGTGACCGCATTGCTCACCGCTTTGCGCAGCGACAATTCACTGCCCGTAGATGTTTTAAGCAAGCGCGACTCAATGGCTGAAGACACCCACAAGGTGAGTAACAACACCAAGCAAGCTGTAAGCCCCCCTTCAATGAGGGTGCGCACAGACAGATGTGATGTGCCAACCTTCCAATGAATTTGGTCTAACTCTTCCAGCACCAAGGGCAACAGACCCGTTAGCCAGAGCACCACTGCGCCCCAAGCTAGCCAAGAGACACTTCGCTCGACAGGTCTGATCCAGCTGGCCTGTTTGAACGCAGCTTGAAGAACCTTGACACCCAATCGAATGACCGCCAAGGACAAACAAACGGGTAGCAAAAAATCGAGGAGCCACAATTGATGCGACTTGGCCCAGACTGTGCGAGTTGCAAAAACCAAGCCTAAGAGCACACTTGGAAAGAGCACACCATCAACGAGCTTTCGACCCAACAAGACCGAGAGCTCCCATTGTGTGGTCGACTGCCTGAGGGCCCATACCAATCCCCATGCCAACACCACGCAAGCAGCAAACAGCATCAACTCTTGTGAGGCTTCATAGGCATTCAAGCGAGTCCACCAATGCAGTGGATCATTCATCATCAATGGGGCTTGAGACACTGTGAAATCTTTCTGGACTTAGACGTTGGCCAGCACACGTAAGTGCGCTTCCACACTGCGTGACAAGGCGCTGAGGTTATATCCGCCTTCTAGGCAACTCACAATTCTACCTTTGGCATGTTTAACGGCCACCTCTTTGATGCGCTGGGTGATCCACACATAATCCTGTTCAACCAATCCGAGTTGGCCCAGGTCGTCTTCACGGTGCGCATCAAAGCCTGCACTGATCAAAATCAACTCTGGTTTGTGGGCCTCCAAGCGTGGCATCCAAATCATGTCGATCAACTCCCGAATGTCCATGCCCTTGGTATAGGCGGGCACTGGCAAATTGACCAAGTTGGCATCGTGCTTGATGGCACCACCATCAGGGTAAAAGGGGTGTTGGTAAAAACTCACCATCAGAATGCGCTCGTCTCCTGCCACGATGTCTTCAGTGCCATTGCCATGGTGCACATCAAAATCAACAATGGCCACACGCTTTAAGCCATGCCGCTCAAGTGCG
This sequence comes from uncultured Burkholderiales bacterium, assembly GCA_903961095.1. Taxonomy (GTDB): domain Bacteria; phylum Pseudomonadota; class Gammaproteobacteria; order Burkholderiales; family Burkholderiaceae_C; genus Limnohabitans_A. Next base: position 1,751 of record CAJCDH010000090.1, read on the forward strand.
TATTTGGCTGCAATGGCCACATTGTTGAAAAAACAAAATCCCATGGCTTTGTCGTGGCAGGCATGGTGACCTGGTGGGCGAATGGCACAGAACGCATTTTCTAACTCACCGGCAATGACGGCATCGGTGGCCTCCAAAGCAGCGCCAGCAGAGCGCAAGGCAGCTTGCCATGTATGCGCGTTCATGGCGGTGTCTGGGTCAAGCGATGTATGCGATGGGCCACCCGCCTGCATGTCCTCAATGAGGGCATCACTCAAGCCCCTAAGAGAGGCAACATACATGCGGCCGTGGGCCAATTCAATGTCGGCCAAGGACGCAGGCGCTGGCTCTCTGCGCTCTAAGGCGTGGTCAAGGCCGGTTATGAGCAAGCGATCTTCAATGGCATCTAATCGCTGGGGACACTCAGGATGACCAACACCCATTTCGTGCAGCCGACAATCAGAGTGTGTGAAATAGCCAGTAGCGCCCATAGGTATCTTTGATGAAATGAGGGTCGAAATGTGAGGATTCCAGCTTATCACGACACCTGCACTCATTTCAAACGCTAAACTCAAGGTATGCGAATTTTGTCCTTGATCTTGATCATTTTGGTGCTGTGTGTTTCTGCAGACACACAGGCAGCTGAAAGCACTAAAAAATCAAAGTCTAAAAATAAATCAGCCGCGCCTGCTGCGGCTGCAAGCTATGCCAAAAGGCCTGATGCCATGGCATGGGCAGAGCGGGTGGCTCAGGAAAATCAGCTAGACCCTAAGTGGGTCAAGGCGCAACTGGCACAAGCCAAGCTCATTCCAAGTATTCCCAAGCTCATCTTGCCGCCTGCTCAGGTCAGTCAAAAAAACTGGGCCGCCTACCGAGCCCGCTTTATTGAACCCAAGCGCATTCAAGCTGGCATTCAGTTTTGGCAGCGTCACCAAGCTCTTCTCAGCCAGGCTGAACAAGCCTTTGGTGTTCCGCAATGGCTTATTGTGGGCGTCATCGGTGTTGAAACTTTTTATGGCCAACACACTGGTAATTTCAGAGTCTTAGACGCCTTGAGCACCCTCACCTTTGACTTTCCGAAAGAGCATCCTAGAGCCACAGAACGTCAGGCTTTTTTCTCCAAAGAACTGGCGCAGTTTTTGGTCATCACATCCAAAGAAAATATCAAGCCTGCCAACCTCAAAGGTAGCTACGCGGGTGCCATGGGCCTGCCCCAATTTATGCCATCTAGCTGGGCCAAATTTGCTGTTGATTTTGATGGCGACAAACACATCGATTTGTTCGGCAACCCTGCCGATGTGATTGGTTCTGTGGCCAATTACTTCAAAGCATTTCAATGGCAGGCGGGTATGCCAACTCACTACCCCGTCAAATTCGATTCATTGCTGTTAGACATGGATGCACTCATGGCACCCGATATCTTGCCAACTTTCAGCGTCAACAGCTTCCTGGCAAAAGGTGCCGTGGTCGAAGGCGATGCTTTGTTGCACAAGGGTCAGTTGGCATTGATTGAGTTACTCAATGGCAATGACCCTCCCAGTTATGTTGCTGGCACAGAAAACTTCTATGCCATCACGCGCTACAACTGGAGCAGCTACTACGCCATGGCGGTCATTGACTTGGGCCAAGCAGTGGCGCG
>CAJCDH010000091.1 GCA_903961095.1 uncultured Burkholderiales bacterium
CAAAACAACGATACCAATAATCGCATTCATATTTCTCTCCAAAAACGAACAAACGGGCGGCTGGCTTCCCAGCTGCGCCCGTCATTGTTCCTTCAAAGCCTTGCCCTTTCAGGCAAAGGCTCAATGCATTGCAGACATTGCGACGCCCGAAACAGGCGCAGTTTTAGGTAACAAGTTAGGAACATCACGCCAAGCTTGGCGAATTTCATTCAACAAAGTGTGAACTTCTTGCAATGCATCGAGGTCATTGCGGGCATTCACGTGAATCAAGCGACGAGTGACATAGCTGTACAACTCAAACAAATTGCGAGCCAAATCGCCACCCTTGTCCATGTCCAGAGCGCCTTGAAGGCCAATGACAATTCTGCCAGCGCGCATCAAACTCTTGTTTTTGTCTTCAATAGAGCCACGCTGAATGTGACCCTTGGCAGTGACCAAGCTGTCAATCAGGCCGTCAAACAGCATTTGAATGAGTTCAACCTTATCGGCCACCATGGCTTGTGATGCATGATTGCCTTCGCCGTAGCTCTCCATCGCTTTGAAATGTACTCGCATGATGTCTTGTTCCTTTTGATCCTGACACAGCAGGAATCGGAGGGACACCGGAAAACTTGAGTCTTCTTCCTTAAAAGAAGCAGGAAAAGGCAATTGCCGACGAGCGGCACTGGAAAGAGAGAAACTTGCAATCATGATTCGCCCTTGCCAGCCTTGGGCTTGGCCACATGAGCAGGCTCGACTTTCAAAGTGCCCCGCAACTTTTTAACCACCGCAGTGAGTAACTGGCTGACACGCGACTCGGTCACGCCCAAAACTTCACCAATTTCTTTGAGGTTAAGCTCTTCAACGTAATACAAATTCATTAACAATTGATCGCGCTCAGGCAAATCGCCAATGGCGTCCGTGAGCGCGCCCATGAACTGCTCGTGCTCCACAATGGCCTCGGGCTGCTGGGAAGAATCGGTGGCAATGTTCATGACCTCTTCGGTCACCACTTCCATGGAATAGGTTTCAAAGCGGCGCGCTTGGGTGCGCTCTTTGTGGAACAGCTCAATGTCCTTGCCCATGTGATCGGCCAACTCAGCTTGAGTGGGGGTGCGCCCCAACTCGGCAGCCAATTCGTGGGTGGCCTCGCTGTGCGATTTGTTAATGGCCACAGCCGAGCGCGGCAAAAATGAAAGTCGGCGAACTTCGTCCAAAATGGCGCCTCGCACGCGGCTGTGGGCAAAGTTCTCAAACTCAATGCCCTTACCAGGGTTGTAAGCTCGGGCAGCTTCAAGCAGGCCAATCATGCCCACTTGAATGAGTTCATCCAACTCCATAAAAGGCGGCAACCTCACCTTCAGGTGCAAAGCCACGCGCTTGACCATGCCCAAATGAGCCATGACCAGCGCTTCGCTGTTGTTTTGAACCTGTTCGTAAAGTTTGGTGGAGTTGGCCATGTTGTTTATGCGCTGGTCTTGACCAAGCGCTCGACAAAAAATTGTAGGCCACCTGAAGCCTCGTCAATGGGCTCGAGTTGGCGAACGGCTTCCGCCAAACGCCTGAAATCGCGTGCACCCGCACTACCCGGGGCAAATTCTGACACGGGCTGATACTTTTTAAGCGCAGCCAAGATGAGCTCATCGTTCTCAATCGAGCCCAAATAGCGAACGGTTCGATTAAGAAAGCGTGCACAAACCTGGTTGATTCGCTCAAACAGTTGATACCCTTCTTGGGCACTGCCAACACCGTTGGGAACCAGATAAATTTCGTCTAAACCATGGTCTTGAATGAGCACCTTGATGGTGGCATAGGCATCGGCAATGGAGGACGGATCGTCGCGAACCACCACAAAGCGCCTAGAGCAGGCCGCCATGAAGGCCAAGACCTCAGGCGAAATACCTGCGGCCATGTCAACAATGAGAAAGTCGATGTCATCGTCTAGGGCGCTAAAGGCACGCACAATGTTGGAGGCCTGAATATCACCCAGGGCCGCCATTTCTTGAATACCAGAAGCACCCGGTACCAACTTCACACCTTGGCGGGTGGTGACAATGATTTCAGCCAGGGTTTTTTCGCCACTTAAAAAATGACTGAGGTTGTAGGGGCAACGGCAACCCAAAGCAATTTGGGCATTGGCCAAGCTCATGTCAGCATCAAACAACATGACGCGGTGACCCATGGCTTGCAGTGCAACAGCCAAGTTCACAGAGACCGTGGTTTTACCCACTCCTCCCTTGCCACTGGCAATGCCAATGACTTGCGTTGTTTTTTCTTTATCCATGAAGTTCACTTTGAGGCATTTCAAGCGTCCAATTGGGGCGACTCAGACCCACAGCATGGGTAAGCGGTTCATTGGCAGCATCTACCTCGATAACTGAAGTCTCTAGTGTCGCAGGTTTTACGCCAGCTTGAATGATGTCCGTGTCAAAAGCATCTGCGCTTGGGGCCAACTGGGCCATGGCAATGTTGATCAGTTTTTGCAAACCAGAAGACTTCAAGCCATCGGAGATCTTGTCAGAACCGCCGCCAGCCGAAACCACGCACTGTGCACCTTCTGCAATCAAAAACTGTATCAATGGCCAAGGTGAATTGGCTTCATCCAATTTGCTAATCATGAGTGACTGCCAAGGCAGCTGAGATTTCAACATGATGCGTGACAAAGTGACAGCCGAAGAGTCGGCTGGAACCACAGCATGCAAGCCAACCTCAGGGCACACTTGCAAAATTTCAGCCAAACGCTCGTTCATTTGAACGCCTGGGGTGTCAATCACAATCATTCTTCTGGGAGACAACTCATCCAACAACAGTTTCAGAGTTTCTGGGCTGCCAGCGCGGAAGCAATCTACGCCCAATTGAGCGCAGAGCATTTGCGTTTGGCTCCAAGCACCAGCTCGCATGTCGTGATAACTCACCACAGCCACATACTCAGTACCGTAGTGCATGGCGACCTGTTGCGCAGCCTTGGCCACCATCAAGGTCTTGCCAGAACCAGACAAGCCGGCCATCACATGAACGCCCTTGTTTGGAAAACCTTCTTGTGGGCGCTCTAAATTGTGTGTGAGTTGGGCGCGAATGCTGCTCAGCGCACTGTCTAAGCTAGGCTGCTCGCGCAAACCCTCTTGCAGCAATGCGCGCAAGGCTGTTGGAATGGCAGCTTCGGTCATGGCCTCAACCAAGGGCTGAATATGCGCTGGCCAATATTGGTTCATTTGCCAACTGGCTGTTTGTTGGCTCAACCGAAACTCTTGGCGCAAAGCGGCCAGTTCTTCACGAACCAAAGACACAATTTCTTGGCTTCTAACTTGCTCGCGACCTTGCGTCAAAAGATGCTCGGTGCTGGCCTGGGCAACAGGCTCAGCTTGTACGGGCTGCGCCAGCTTAGCACCTGACTGTAGCAACTGATGCAAATGATCGCTGAAAGGATTGTTGACCGAAGAAGGTGTGCTGGAAACACGGGCGCGGGGGCCGGCAGCGGCCACCGACACAGGGCTTGCGACTTGGCTTTGAGCCTCTGACTCAGTTTCGAACATCTCTTCAGGTGCAGTTTCTGCTACATCCAGTGCCACGATCAATTCTGTTTGACCTTCCACACGGTGGTTCGAGATGATCAACACATCGGGGCCGTACAAAGCCATTGCCTTTTCAGTGGCACTGCGCGTATCGCGGGCAAGTATGCGTTTGAGTTCCATGGTCTTATCTCTTCGTCAATCTAATGGTTGAATCTGGTTCTGTAGGGTGTGAATCACTTGTGCATCAGCGGGTTTCAGCGTGCACGGTGTGAACCACTTTCACAGTCTGGTCATCTGGAATTTCGCTGTAAGACAACAAGGTCAAATCGTTCACGCGATAGCGCACAGCCTTTGACAACCAGGGGCGAATCACGGGGGACACCACCAAAACAGCGGGATGTCCCATTTCTTCAACAGCGCGTGCGCCATCGCGCAAAGCACCAAACAAACGCTCGGCCAAACCTGGCTCCATGGCAATACTTTGGCCTGGTGCGGTTTGCTGCAAAATGTTGTGAATGAGTTGCTCAAGGCTTGGGTCCAGCGTCATGACCGACAAACCATTGGTGTCATCCACCAAACTTTGAACAATCATGCGGCCTAACTTGGGGCGTACCAAGGAAGTGAGTTGCTCAGGCTCTTGCGTGCGGCTGGCCACTTCAGACAATGTCTCGGCAATGGTGCGCATGTCACGAATCGACACCGATTCGTTCAACAAGTTTTGCAAGGTGCGTGTCATCACGCCCAAAGACAACTTACCAGGCACCAAGTCTTCCACCAACTTAGGCGATTTAGCAGCCAACTTGTCGAGCAATTGCTGCACTTCGTCGTGGCTGAGCAAATCAGAGGCGTTGTCGCGCAACACTTTATTCAGGTGCGTGGCCACAGCTGTGCTGGCATCTACCACGGTGTACCCCAAAGTGCGAGCCAAGTCGCGCTGCGAAGGATCAATCCACACAGCGTCCAAACCAAAGGCCGGCTCTTGCGTGGCTTGACCTTCCAGAGGTCCATAAACTTGACCAGGGTTGATGGCCAATTCTTTGCCCACTTTAATTTGACCCTTGCCGCGAACCACGCCCTTCAACACAATGTGATATGCATCAGGGTCGATGGTCAAAGCGTCGCGAATTCGCACGGGTTGAACCAAGAAGCCCAACTCAGCAGACAATTTCTTGCGCACACCCTTGACGCGGTTCATCAACTGTCCGCCTGTTTCAGGGTTGACCAAGGGAATCAAACCGTAGCCAATTTCAAGGCCAATCAGGTCCACTTGATCGACATCGTCCCAATCCAATTCTTTGGGCTCTTCTAAAGCAGCTTGTGCCGCTTGTTCTGCTGGCGTAGCGATGGGGTTGTCTTGTTTCTGTGTAATGCGATAAGCCAAGCCTGCGGTGGCCAAAGCCAATGTGATGAACACCAAATGAGGCATGCCGGGTACCAAGCCCATGATGGCCAAAATGGCGGCTGACATGTACAAAGCCGCGGGGTTGGACAGCTGTGAAGTG
>CAJCDH010000092.1 GCA_903961095.1 uncultured Burkholderiales bacterium
GACAACGCGAGTCAAATTCAGGTGCGCCCGGGTCTGACGGCCAGCGTGGAGATCAAAGCCATGGACCGCACGGTGCTGAGCTACTTGACCAAGCCTTTGAGCAAGACAATCAGCATGTCGATGGGCGAGAAGTAAAACCGATTAACTTGACGTTGGCCGATGACGTGGTGATGCCAATAAAGCGAGGCGACTTTTTTCATCAAATGGCATGCAAAATGTCACATCCGATCCAATTTCGAATGAATCCAAAACCAACTCAGCACCAATACTTTTTGCACGGGTCTTCATGTTGTTCAAGCCACGTCCTGCGCGGGCCTCTGGGTTCGTGCCCACGCCATCATCAGACACACTTACTTTTAATTCAACGTTGGGCACGTAGGCTACAACTATCCAGATGTTTTTAGCATTTGCATGCTTAATAGAATTACTGATGGCCTCTTGCACGATGCGCAGAATTTGCAAAATTATTTGGTGAGGAATTTCAGAAAATTCGTCTAAATGAAGATACCAGTGAAATTTAATATCGCTAGAAAAAATTCTAGTCTGGGTTCTGTATCTAAGATCTACGAGTGCCTCAGATAAAGTTTTACCGTCGTTGCTGATGGTGTCAACGACAAGATGCAAATCAGAAATGCAATCATCTAAAAGGTTGGTTAAATCAGATTGCGACAAAGAATTTCTTTTGCTCATCATTCTTGCAACAACTAACTGAGAGCCAAATCCATCATGCATGTCTTGAAGCAATCGTGTGCGCTCTTGTTCTTTAGATTGCTCAACTTCTTTGTTTAGCAGGTATTCATGCAGCTTATTTAATTCAGCGGTGCGATGCTCCACCCGTAATTCAAGCTCGTTGCTTAATGCTTGGTAATCTACCAGCGCACGCGCCATCAGCGCCAAAAGCAAACCACCAAAAACCAACATGACGCCGCTCAATGCATATGGAATAAAGTAGACGCCTTCAAACGCACTCGCACTGGTGAGCCGTAACCAGTCGCTCAAACCTGCCAGAAAAAGTAAAAGCATCAAAACCAAAGCTGCAATGTGTTTAAGATTTTTGATTTTCCATGCTGAATACGCCATCCAAAAAAGCAATGCAGAGCCCGAAAACATGACTGGCAAATAAATGATGGACACCAGCAGTCGGCTGTTGTTTGACAGTGCGACTAACAGTATGCTGAGCAGCATATAAGCAATCGAGGCATTTCTTAATTTTGGACTCAGCTTGTCAAAAAAAGCAGCGAACATCATCAAGAACATTTGTGATGATACAAACCGGGATGAAAAAATAAACCAGTTGTACCATTGAATATTGATACTTGATTTGGTATCTAAAAAAGCTAAGTTGGCAGCTGCATTCGCAAGGCTTGCGATGCCAAACCATAAATAGACTGCATCTTTTTCCTGGATTCGGCTTGCAACCAATGACAACACGCCAAGCACTGCCGACAACCACGTCAGCCCCATCAACAGATCAACTTTAAGCCAATAGTTCAGGTGATAAAAGACCGTATCAAGCACGCCTACATCACCTACTGTTACGGAAGACAAACCATTGCTTTGTCCCCCAGTGGCATAAATTTCAAATGTAATTTGATTCAGGCCTGGCTTCCAGAAATCTGGTGGCGGCGTAAACAAATAAGGGCGACTTAAGCAGCGCAAATTCTCCAGTTTGCCGGGTTCACAAGAAGCAAACAACTTCCCATTAACCAGAACATGGCCCGATAGCGCCAACTTAGGTACAAAAATTCCTAGTGATGTATCAACAGGGGCTTGCAAGTCATAAAGCAGGGTGTAACGCACCAAGCTACCCTGGGGAGCAAAGTCCTGGTTGCTCAGCATATGGGGCAACTTAACTTGCCTCACGCCGGCCAGACTGCTCAACTCTGCCTGTTCAATTTTTGTGTAACTAAGCGCTGCAATGTCGGCACTGGCATGTGCGGCAGGGGCGGCAATTAAAAAAAACGCCAAGATAAGCCAAACACGACCCATTGAAAATCCCATGCCCGCAGATCGCATTTTATTAATGTGTAAAAAGCCCTGAAGCATTTACTTTGTTAATAGCTTGGCGTTGGTTAGTCACTTCTAGCTTGCGATACGTATTGCGAATATGCGTTTGTACGGTCGAGAGTGAAATGTTCATCTCGCTTGCACAACCAGCATAGCTGTTGCCTTTGGAAATGAGCTGAAGTAACTCCAACTCGCGGGGCGAAAGGTTGGTCTTATTGCCGCCTTGCCCGATAGAGGGGGAACCCGCCAACCGGAACAAATACCGCGCCAAAGCAGGACTGACAGGGAGGTGACCACGCAGAATCTGCTCGATGGAATTTGCCAATGACAACTCTGGATCATCCTTGATGAGATAGCCTCTAGCGCCTGCACGAATCGCTAATAAAAACTGCTCCTCTGTAGTGAACGTTGTGATGACCAAAATTGGCAGATCCGCCAAACGCTTGTGCGCAGCGGCTATTACATCGATGCCCGACATATCAGGTAAGCCAATGTCAATCAGTGCTAATTCAAAGTGACAGTTTTTTTCGTTGAGCGCGGCCAGAGCACTTGAACCATCCCGTGCCAGGTGAATCACCCATTCACCCTCAAGGTGTTGAAGCACCCGAGCAAATGTGTCTTGAAACAAAGGATCATCTTCAACAATGAGGACTGTTCGCGGGGCTTTCATAACTTGTAGTTGAGCACAAATTTTTCAAATTAATAATTGGATTCTGAAATTATTTCATCAAGGTTCTCGCATGAAAATGTGATGTTTGACTTGCCCGATACCGCGTATTTGCTCGGATGCCTGCGGGCTCTTGATAACCTTGGCGTCTAGCATTTCTTCCGTCACCCGGCAATTTTTCTCTCCGTTTTCCCATTCTTTCTCCGCTCCAGCCCTACTCAGGAAAGCGCGAGGTCCGGAAGGTTCGAAGTCAACCTCTATATAAATCCATGAATTGTGCGCAGCCCCATCGACTGGGTTTATCTGGACATCCCTAGGCGCTACTCAAAACCGGAGGATGTCTGTCACGTCTACAAATCACGCGTCAAGTTCGGTGGCATTTAGCTAACAAACTGCATTTCCAGGTCTTAGTGACAAGCGAATAGGCGCCACAATGTGGTGAAGAGAGGGAAAACCCTAGCCCTTACAAAGGTCTAACGGCGAATAATAAAAACCATCAACCAACGGAGAAAATCATGCGTATTTCAGGACGAATTGGATCTTGCGTTTTCGCAGCCCTGGTCTCAATCACCATGCCGGCCACGCAAGCAGTTGCGCAAGGCTTGACTCCAGGCGAGTACAAGGTCGGCTTCATCACAGAGAACACCGGTCCAATCGCACAGGCCGGGCAATCCTTCTGGGCCGGGGCGCAATTGGCCGTTCAAGATGTCAAGGCAGCTAAATACATTGGCGCTTCTTCAATCGTATTGGAGCCCAAAGAGTCTGGAAGCGATGCGGCTCGCTCCATCCAGGCTATGAACCAGTTCATCGCTGACCGCTCAATCATTGCAACAACCTGCTGCATCCTGTCCCCAGTTGCCGGTTCATTAAAGCCAGTCGTGCTTGCCGCCAAGATCCCTCTGGTGATTTACGGTGCCACTGCTGCCGGTCTGCCTCAGCCGCCGTCGATCTACAGCATGACCATATTGCCTGGACCAAAAGATACTGCCGCAGCACTCATGGTCTCTGATGCGATTAAACCCAAGAC
>CAJCDH010000093.1 GCA_903961095.1 uncultured Burkholderiales bacterium
ATGAAGGCCGGTCAGTATGCTTACCGCGACCGTCGTACCAAGAAACGTGTGTTCCGCCAGTTGTGGATCGCTCGTATCAATGCAGCGGCTCGTGAATGCGGCATGACCTACAGCCAATTTGCCAATGGCCTGAAAAAGGCTGCCATCGAAATCGACCGTAAAGTGTTGGCGGACATCGCCGTGCACGACAAGGCTGCTTTTGCTGGCATCGTGAACCAAGTCAAGGCCAAGTTGGCCGCAGCTTAAGTACCGACCCAGTCGATCGCAGTCGATTAATGTCGATTAATGGGGTTGAGGCTTGCGAAGGCTTCAATCCTTTTTTCATTTTGAATTTAAGTTCCTTTTAAAGTTCATATCATGACCGAGTTGGACAGTTTGGTTGAAGCGGCCCGCGCCAGTTTTGCGCAGGCCCAAGCCCCCGCCGATCTTGAAAACGCCAAAGCCCTGTATTTGGGCAAGTCAGGCCGCATCACAGAAATGATGAAGGGCATGGCCGCTTTGAGCGTTGAAGAAAAGAAAACTTTTGGCGCTGCGGTCAACATGGCCAAGCAAGGCATTGAATCTGCACTCACTACTCGCCGCCAAGAATTGGCCGATGCTGAATTGGCCGTTCAACTCAAAGCAGAAGCTTTTGATGTGTCTTTGCCTGGTCGCCCCCTGACGCAAGGCGGTCTGCACCCCGTGTCTCTCACCTTGGAGCGCATTGAGCAAATTTTTGGCTCCATGGGTTTCGAAGTTGCCCAAGGCCCCGAAATTGAAACAGATTGGTTCAACTTCACGGCCTTGAATACACCCGAAGATCACCCAGCACGATCTATGCACGATACCTTCTACGTAGAAGGTGGTCATCTGCTTCGCACGCACACCAGCCCCATGCAAATTCGCCATGCGGTGCAACACGTTAAGCGCTACAAGAAGCAGTTGGATGCAGGCCAAGGTATGCCAGAAATTCGCGTCATCGCGCCAGGCCGCACCTACCGTGTTGACAGCGATGCCACCCATTCGCCTATGTTTCACCAGTGCGAAGGTTTGTGGATTGGTGAGAACGTCAGCTTCAAAGATTTGAAAGTGGTATTCACTGATTTTTGCCGAACATTTTTCGAAAGCGACGACTTGGTTTTGCGATTTCGTCCCAGTTTTTTTCCCTTCACAGAACCAAGCGCAGAAATAGACATCCAGTTTCAAACCGGCCCCTTGGCAGGTCGTTGGTTGGAGGTGGCGGGCTCTGGGCAAGTGCACCCGAATGTGGTTCGCAACATGGGCCTTGATCCCGAAACATTCATTGGCTTTGCCTTTGGCATGGGCCCCGACCGTCTCACCATGCTGCGATATGGCGTCAATGATTTGCGCTTGTTCTTCGATGGCGACGTTCGCTTCTTGAGTCAATTTCAATAATTAAAAGACCATGCAATTCCCTGAATCCTGGCTGCGTGAGTTTTGCAACCCACCACTCACTACCGAACAACTCGCCGAAACACTCACCATGGCTGGCTTGGAGGTTGAAGAACTTCAACCCGTTGCCCCGCCGTTTTCACAAGTGGTCATTGGCGAGATAAAAAGTGCAGAGCAACACCCCAATGCTGACCGCTTGCGCGTTTGCCAAGTTGATGTCGGCCAAACAACTTTGCTGAATATCGTGTGTGGCGCGCCCAATGCGCGCGTTGGCATTCGCATTCCATGCGCCCTGGTGGGCGCAGAGTTACCGCCTGGAGAAGATGGCAAGCCCTTCCAAATTAAGATGGGCAAACTGCGCGGCATAGAAAGTCAGGGCATGTTGTGCTCCGCCAAAGAACTCAAAATTGCCGATGATCATGGCGGCTTGTTGGAGTTGCCCAAGGATGCGCCCATTGGTCAAAACATCCGAACTTACCTCAAGCTCGACGATACGCTTTTCACACTTAAGCTGACGCCCAATTTGGCCCATTGTTTGAGCGTTTATGGCATTGCACGTGAAGTGTCGGCACTGACAGGCACAGCTTTGACTGCGCCGGAGTTCAAAGCATTGCCTGCACAAGTTCAAGACAAGTTGAGCGTCACTGTGCAAGCCACCGATTTGTGTGGCCGCTTCAGTGGCCGTGTTGTTAAGGGTGTCAATCCCAAAGCTCAAACGCCTGGTTGGATGGTCGAGCGCTTGGCTCGTTGTGGCCAACGCAGTGTGAGCCCCTTAGTCGATATTTCAAACTATGTGATGTTTGAGCTTGGCCGTCCTTCGCACATTTTTGACCTCAATAAAATTCACGGTGGATTGCAAGTTCGATGGGGTCGTGCTGAAGAAAGCTTGAAGTTACTCAATGGCAACACGGTGACGGTTGATGACAAAGTAGGCGTCATTGCCGATGACTCACAGGTCGAGTCCTTGGCTGGCATCATGGGCGGCGATGCCACTGCTGTGTCTGATGACACACAAAATATATACATCGAAGCTGCCTATTGGTGGCCGAAAGCCATTGCGGGTCGTTCACGCAGGTACAACTTTTCGACCGATGCAGGTCACCGTTTTGAGCGTGGCGTAGACCCTGAAAGCACTGTTCAACACATTGAACGTATCACCCAATTGGTGATTGATATTTGCGGTACATCTGCAACACAAATAGGCCCTGTTGACGACCAAATACTCAATATGCCGGTTCGCAAGCCAGTCACTTTGCGGATAGCGCGTGCCAACAAAGTGATCGGCATGGCGCTTTCCCAAAAGCAGTGCTCCGATGCACTGCACGGTTTAGGATTTGAGCTCACTGAAGCAGAAGGCTTGATCACAGTGAACCCGCCGAGCTGGCGCTTCGATTTGGAAATTGAAGAGGACCTGATTGAAGAAGTGGCACGCATGGTGGGATATACCCAACTGCCCACTACGCCACCCCTGGCGCCCATCACGGCAAAAATTCGCCAAGAAAATCTACGCGGACCTTTTGCAGTCAGAAGAAGTTTGGCTTCGCTTGGTTACCAAGAAACCATCAACTTCAGCTTCGTAGAAGAGCGTTGGGAACATGAGTTAGCGGGTAACCCAACACCACTCAAATTGTTAAATCCCATTGCCAGTCAAATGAGTGTCATGCGCACCAGCTTGTTGGGATCTCTGTTGCAAGTTGTGAAGTTCAATCTCGATCGAAAATCCGATCGAGTGCGGGTCTTTGAGTTGGGTCGTGTGTTCTTGCGCGATCCCTCAGTCAAAGACAGCGACAGCACTGTCGAAGGTTTGAACCAACCAATGCGCGTATCTGGTGTGGCATATGGTCCTGTGACGTCTACATCTTGGGGCGGTAAAGTACGCCATGTCGACTTCTTTGATGTCAAAGGCGAAATAGAAGCTCTGATGGCACCTGCCAAGCCTAAATTCGAAGTAGCAGAGCATCCCGCAATGCACCCAGGGCGCTGCGCCTCAGTGAGCTTGCAAGGTCAGGTTGTGGGGCATGTTGGAGAGTTACACCCGCGCTGGCGACAAACTTGGGACTTGCAACATGCGCCCATCATGTTCGAACTGGACTTAGATGCGGTGCTTCAACGTGAAGTGCCTGTTGCACAAGGCGTAGCGCGATTCCAAGCTGTAGAACGGGACATTGCGGTGGTGGTGGCAGAGAAGGTTTCGCATGCCGACTTGATGTCTGCCATTCATGATGCGCCCACCAGTGGCTTGCTGCGCAATGCAGTTTTGTTTGATGTCTTCCGTCCTCAGGCCACGCAAGGCGTTGAAAAGAGTTTGGCCGTGCGTTTAACTTTGTACAGCGATGACGCGACATTGACAGATGTTCAAATTGATTCCACAGTCAAGGCTGTATTGGACCATTTGGCGCAGAAGTTGTCGGCGCGCTTGCGTTCTTAATGGCCAAAGAAAGTTGATATGGATTTTTCTGTTGAAAGCCTCGAAACGCCAGCGCTCACGAAAGCGCATTTGGCCGATTTGTTGTTTGAACAAATTGGATTGAACAAGCGCGAGTCCAAAGACATGGTCGACTCGTTTTTTGACTTGATCGCGACTCAATTGGTTCAAGGTACTGATGTCAAAATCTCTGGATTTGGTAATTTTCAAATTCGCGAAAAAGCACCTAGGCCAGGTCGCAATCCACGTACCGGTGAGTTGATCCCCATTGAAGCAAGGCGAGTGGCCACATTTCACGCCAGTCACAAATTAAAGGCCGTGATTCAAGGCGATGAAAAAATCGAAGACTGACTTTTTTCAGTTTGTTTTTCTGGTTTACAAGAAATATTGTTAAATTGGGTCTTTACGCATCCCCCATGCTTAGAGTAAGCTTGTAGGTTCCCCTAGCAAGTTAGTGATTTCAATGGAGAACTCCCTCCCATCTATTCCAGCCAAGCGCTACTTCACCATTGGTGAGGTGGGTGAGCTTTGTGGTGTCAAGCCGCACGTGCTTCGTTATTGGGAGCAGGAATTCACACAGCTTCGGCCTGTCAAGCGACGTGGCAACCGCCGCTACTATCAGCACCATGAAGTGCTCATGATTCGCAGAATTCGCGATCTGCTTTATGAGCAGGGTTTTACCATCAGTGGTGCCCGCAACAAAATGCAAGAACTTGCACAAGCTCAAAAAGGCTTGAAAAAAGAAGCCATTGAAAACAGTTCAATGGACGATGAGTTCTTGGATGAATTCGAGGAAGAGGGCGCACATTCAGAACAACTTGAAAGCGCATCTATGCCCATGGAAAGTGCTCAAAGAGCAATGAGTCTTCAAGCCAGCAGCAGCCTTCCAACCCTTCGACGCGAATTGATGGATATTCGAGATTTACTCTCAAATTGACTAGATTCTCGGGCTATAATTTAAAGCTTGTCGGCGTGTAGCGCAGCCTGGTAGCGCACTTGCATGGGGTGCAAGGGGTCGCGAGTTCGAATCCCGCCACGCCGACCATTCACGTTGAAGCAAGCTCTTGAGAATTTTTTCTCAGGAGCTTTTTTCTTGGTGTTTAAGAGACCTGATAGTCGTTCATGAACTCGGCTGCGTGCTCTGTTCGGACTGAATGTTGATGGCCATCGGACCTTTCGGGCCCTCAGTCAATTCAAAACTCACCCTTGAACCTTCTTTCAGACTTTTAAAGCCTTCCATGGCGATGGCCGAAAAGTGCGCAAAAGCGTCTGGGCCGCCACCATCGGGCTGAATAAACCCAAATCCCTTGGCGTCATTGAACCATTTGACTATTCCACTGGGCATGCCTGTCTCCATCTGTTTTGTTTTATATGGAACATTTAATTCACTGACTTCTAAGTTGTCAATTCAAGGTTTACCCGACTGATGCTAAATTGTTGCACTGCGGCATAAGGACTTTTGTAGGATGGCCTGCAGAAGATGCTCTAGGCTCTATAGAATGAAAACATGGCAACAGAGAAACCACTAAAACCAAATTTACCTAAACCACCAGGATCGGTTGGGGAGCCCGCACGGACGCCAGGAAATAGTGATTCTGTGGTTTTAGAAAGACGTCCCGCTAAAGTGGGGCCCCCTCAAATGTACCAAGTGGTGATGTTGAATGACGACTACACCCCCATGGAATTCGTTGTTTTGGTGCTTCAAGAGTTTTTCAACAAGGACCGCGAGGCCGCAACACAAATCATGCTGAAAATTCATTTGGACGGCAAAGGTATTTGCGGTGTTTTTACACGCGATGTCGCAGCCACCAAGGTAGATCAGGTGCTAGATGCAGCCAATCAAGCAGGTCATCCACTACAGTGTGTTAGCGAGCCTGTGGCATGAATCTCACAGACTTCACCCAAGAATGTGGCATAAAGGTGTTGAAATTCAACAAATTTGCCCAACTTAATTTTTTTCACCTCCGCAAGGCATTTAAGGAAATCACATGATTGCCCAAGAATTGGAAGTCAGTTTGCACATGGCCTTCGTAGAGGCGCGACAGCAGCGCCACGAGTTCATTACCGTTGAGCATTTGCTGTTAGCGTTGCTAGACAACCCTAGCGCCGCAGAAGTTCTGCGAGCGTGTTCAGCCCAAGTGGACGATTTGCGTCAATCGCTGTCCACCTTCATCAAAGACAACACGCCGCAAGTGGCGGGAACTGAGGAAGTCGATACACAACCCACATTGGGTTTTCAGCGTGTCATTCAACGCGCCATCATGCACGTTCAATCGACTGGCAGTGGCAAAAAAGAAGTCACTGGGGCCAATGTGTTGGTGGCGATTTTTGGAGAAAAAGATTCGCACGCTGTTTACTATTTGCACCAGCAAGGCATTACTCGCTTGGATGTGGTGAATTTCATCGCTCACGGCATTCGCAAGAGCGATCCACCTGAAGCCACCAAGGGAGGTGACGCTGCACCAGCACCTGAAAGTGAAGAGGGTAGTGGCAGTTCTGAACGAAACGAAAAGGCCTCACCCTTGGAGCAGTTCACGCAGAACCTGAACCAATTGGCCAAAGATGGCAAGATCGATCCGCTCATTGGTCGTGAGTACGAAGTTGAGCGCACCATTCAGATTTTGTGCCGTCGCCGTAAAAACAACCCGCTGCTGGTGGGTGAAGCAGGTGTGGGCAAAACCGCCATTGCGGAAGGCTTGGCTTGGCGAATTACCCAAAGCAGCGTGCCTGAAATTTTGGCGGAAGCAGTTGTCTACTCACTCGACATGGGCGCTCTTTTGGCGGGCACCAAATACCGTGGCGACTTTGAGCAACGCCTCAAAGGTGTACTGAAGGCTTTGAAAGACAGGCCGCACGCGGTGTTGTTCATTGATGAAATTCACACATTGATTGGTGCCGGTGCTGCTTCTGGCGGTACATTGGATGCGTCGAATTTGCTCAAACCAGCTTTGTCGAGTGGTCAGTTGAAATGCATCGGCGCCACAACCTTCACCGAATACCGCGGCATCTTCGAAAAAGACGCGGCCTTGTCGCGTCGTTTCCAAAAGGTCGATGTGGTCGAACCCACTGTGGCTGAGACGGTGGACATTCTGAAGGGCTTGAAGTCGCGCTTTGAAGAGCACCACAGCGTGAAGTATGCCAATGCAGCGCTTCAAGCGGCAGCTGAGTTGTCTGCCAAATTCATCAATGACCGTCACTTGCCTGACAAAGCCATTGACGTGATTGACGAAGCCGGCGCAGCACAACGCATCTTGCCGCCTTCCAAGCGCAAGAAAACCATCGGCAAAGCCGAAGTGGAAGACATCGTGGCCAAGATTGCACGTATTCCGCCAGCCAACGTGTCCAACGACGATCGCAGCAAATTGCAAACCATTGAGCGCGATTTGAAGAGTGTGGTCTTTGGTCAAGACAAGGCGCTGGAAGTTTTGGCGTCTGCCGTCAAAATGGCTCGCTCTGGTTTGGGTAAAACCGACAAGCCAATTGGTTCATTCTTGTTCAGTGGCCCTACAGGTGTTGGTAAAACAGAAGCAGCCAAGCAGTTGGCTTACATCATGGGCATCGACCTTATTCGCTTTGACATGTCAGAGTACATGGAGCGTCATGCTGTTAGCCGCCTCATCGGTGCACCTCCGGGTTATGTGGGCTTTGACCAAGGTGGTTTACTGACCGAAGCTGTGAGCAAGAAGCCGCATTGCGTGTTGTTGCTTGACGAAATTGAAAAAGCCCATCCCGACATATTCAACGTGCTTTTGCAAGTCATGGACCATGGCACTTTGACGGACAACAACGGCCGCAAAGCCGACTTCCGTAATGTGATCATTATCATGACCACCAATGCCGGCGCCGAGACCATGAACAAGGCCACCATTGGCTTTACCAATCCACGCCAAGCAGGCGACGAGATGGGCGACATCAAGCGCTTGTTCACACCTGAGTTTCGCAACCGTTTGGACGCCATGGTGAGCTTCAAAGCTTTGGACGAGCAAATCATCATGCGCGTGGTCGACAAATTCTTGCTGCAACTTGAAACACAGTTGTCAGAGAAGAAAGTGGACGTCACTTTCAGCGACAAGCTGCGAAAGTTCTTGGCCAAGAAAGGCTTCGATCCACTCATGGGTGCACGTCCCATGCAGCGTTTGATTCAAGACACCATTCGCAAGGCCTTGGCCGACGAGTTGTTGTTTGGCCGTTTGATTGATGGCGGCCGTTTGAGTGTTGACTTAGACGACAAAGACGAAGTCTTGCTTGACATTCAGCCAACGCCTAAAAAAGAAGGCCGCAATTCAAAGTCTGAGCCGCATGAACCTGAAGAGGCAACCGCCAACTAAAGCGAAA
>CAJCDH010000094.1 GCA_903961095.1 uncultured Burkholderiales bacterium
ATTTCTCTTTTGCCATATCTTCGACTCCGAAAAGTAGCGGTCAACAACCAAAACAGAGGGCGCACAACTTACGATGTACGCCCCAAAACTGGTGCCCTTGGCGGGAATCGGACCCGCGATCTCCCCCTTACCAAGGGGGTGCTCTACCACTGAGCCACAAGGGCGATAGTGACTCAGCACACGAAGCACTTTGTCCGCACACACTGTTTCAATAACGACTTCAATAACGACTGCACCACCTCATCAAAAACTGGAGCGGGAGACGGGAATCGAACCCGCGTCATTAGCTTGGAAGGCTAGGGTTCTACCATTGAACTACTCCCGCATTGACTGCAGCAGAGTCAGGGTCCATCATCTAGAAAAGGCAACCCAAAAGCTGACATTTCCAGATGCGTTCATCTGATTCCAAACGCTCTTTGTTCTTGACAATTTAGTTTTGCTGGTGGAGGAGACTGGATTCGAACCAGTGTAGGCGTAAGCCAACAGATTTACAGTCTGCCCCCTTTAGCCACTCGGGCACCCCTCCTCAGCGAATCTCGGATTATGCCACTTTTTTCCAGACCCCCGCAAGCCTCAAAAACGAAATTACCATTGGATTGGTTTTTTATGTTGCGCCTGAAGCCAACGGTTCACTTGGCCAAAATGACCACATCCGATGAACGGCAGGGGTGGACGCAAGGCCGACAAGGGCGAGGGGTGATTGGCCTTTAAAACCAGGTGCCGAGCGTGGGTGTTGGAAGCCTCAATGAGGCTTGACTTGCTTTGGGCATGCGCGCCCCATAGCAAAAAAGCTTTGGGCTCTAAGTGGGTGGCGAGGGTTTTGATAATTTTGTCAGTAAGCACTTCCCAACCCCAGTTGCTATGGCTGGCAGGCAATGACTGCTCAACTGTGAGGGCTGTATTGAGCAGCAAAACGCCTTGTGCCGACCAGCGCACCAAGCTGCCTGCATGTGCGCCAGACGGCATTGGCACCCCCAAATCTTGCTGAATCTCTTTGAAGACGTTGCGCAAACTGGGCGGGATTTTTTGGCCTGGCCCCACAGAAAACGCCAAGCCTTCCGCTTGGTCAGGGCCATGGTAGGGGTCTTGACCCAAAATCACCACTTGAACTTTTTCAAAAGCGGTGAGGGACAAGGCTCTGAAAGGGGTATGCGGAAAAAAGACTCGCCCAGCTGTTAAGCCGGCACGGATTTTCTGGTCCAGGGTCTGGCCAGCCGGGTCACTCCAAAAATCGCTGATGAGTTGGCGCCAACCCTGGCTGAGCTCTTCAAGTTTGGGCGGCCAATTGGCAAGATTGAGCTGATTGGAAGGCGCAGCCAACTCAAGGACAGCGTCCGGGTGATTGAACAAGTCGGGTTGACTCAGCCGCATATTGGCTGCCCAAGATCAATGAAACAGGTCGGCAAGTGCTTGGCCGGGATCGGTTGCACGCATGAACGCTTCACCCACCAAGAAGGCATGCACATGGGCTTCGCGCATTTTTTGCACATCGGCTGGCGACAAGATACCGCTCTCAGTGATCAAAATTCGGTCGGCAGGCACATCCTTCAACATGCCAAGCGTGGTGTCAAGGCTGACCTCAAAGGTCCGAAGGTTGCGATTGTTGATGCCGACCAAAGGCGTCTTGAGCTTCAAAGCACGGCTCAATTCGTCTGCATCATGCACTTCAACCAACACCGCCATGTCCAAACTGCGGGCAATGGCTTCCAAATCTTTCATTTGGGCATCGTCCAAACAAGCGGCAATGAGCAAGACACAATCGGCGCCCATAGCGCGCGATTCGTAGATTTGATAAGCGTCAACCATGAAGTCTTTGCGCAGCACGGGCAAGTCGCAACTGGCCCTGGCTTGTTTCAAGTAGTCAGAGCTGCCTTGAAAAAACTGCACATCAGTGAGCACAGACAAGCATGCCGCGCCGTGCTCTGCATAACTTTGCGCAATGTCTGCTGGCATAAAGTCTGCGCGCAACACGCCTTTAGAAGGACTGGCTTTTTTAATTTCTGCAACGACTGCCGCTTCTTGCTTGGCTATTTTCTGCTGGATCGCTCCCACAAAATCGCGCGTCAAAACACGACTTTCTGCATCGGCTCGAACTGCTTCGAATGATTTCTTTTGGGCAGCCAGTGCAATTTCTTCGTGCTTGACGGCCACAATTTTTTTCAAAATATCGCTCATGCTGCGCTTCCTGCTTTTTGAGTGAACGCAACAAAGTGTTCTAACTTTTTCTTGGCGGCGCCAGATGCAATGGCCTCGCGCGCAAGAGCGATGCCCGCTTTGATGGAATCCGATACATTGGCAGCGTACAGCGCAGCACCTGCGTTCAAGATCACAATGTCCCGTGCAGCGCCCGCTTCGTTGTTCAACACAGCTTGCACGACAGCTCGAGATTCTTCGGGTGTCTCTACGCGCAAAGCACGGTTGCTGACCATGGGCATGCCAAAGTCTTCGGGGTGAATTTCATATTCGGTAACGTGACCATCTTTCAATTCACCCACCAAGGTCGATGCACCCAAGCTCACTTCGTCCATGCCATCACGACCATAGACAACCAGTGCATGTTCTGCACCTAGGCGCTGCAAAGCTCGAATTTGAATGCCCACCAAATCAGAGTGAAAAACGCCCATCAAAATGTTGGGTGCGCCAGCAGGATTGGTGAGTGGCCCCAAAATATTGAAAATGGTTCTGACACCAAGTTCTTTGCGCACTGGTGCCACATTTTTCATGGCGGGATGGTGGTTAGGGGCAAACATAAATCCAATGCCCACCTCTTGCACACACTGCGCAATTTTGTCGGGCGACAAATTGATGTTTGCGCCCAAACTTTCCAACACATCTGCACTGCCCGATTTGCTGCTCACACTGCGCCCACCATGCTTGGCTGTTTTGGCACCTGCCGCAGCGGCAACAAACATGGTGCAGGTTGAAATATTGAAGGTGTGTGAACCATCGCCACCAGTGCCCACAATGTCAACCAAATGGCGTGCGTCTGGCACGTTGACCTTGGTCGAAAATTCGCGCATCACTTGCGCGGCAGCTGTAATTTCACCAATGGTTTCTTTTTTCACACGCAGGCCTGTGATGAGCGCGGCGGTCATGACGGGCGACAACTCGCCATTCATGATCATGCGCATGATTTTCAGCATTTCATCGTGAAAAATTTCGCGGTGCTCAATGGTTCTTTGAAGTGCTTCTTGCGGTGTGATGGGCATGTTGTTCTCTGGCTGTAAATTCAAAAAAGTCAAGTTGTCGCTTGTGATATGTCAAGCATTGAAAAATTGACGAATGACCGCGATGGCGCGATCTACACCTGCACGGTCAACATCAAGATGGGTGACAAATCGGAGGCGATACAAGCCCGTCATGTCGATGCCCTCTTGCTTCAAATGCGCCTGCAATGCTGCGCCTTTGGCTTTGGCCTCGTCTACCAAATTGACAAACAAGATATTGGTTTGCGGTGTTTCAATTTGAAAACCAGGAATGCCAGTCAAGCCCTTTGCCAAATGCGCCATCAGCTGGTGATCCTCAGCAAGGCGCGTGACATGGTGGTCAAGCGCATACGATGCAGCAGCAGCCATGAAGCCAGCTTGCCGCAAACCGCCGCCCGCCATTTTTCGCAGGCGATACGCTTTGGCAATGAACTCTTTCGTGCCACACAAAGCAGAGCCCATGGGCGCACCCAAGCCTTTGCTAAAGCAAACAGAAACACTGTCAAAACATTGCGTGATGTTTTTAACTTCGTCGTAGGGTGATGTGCCTAAGGCGCTGGCCTGAGCCACTGCAGCATTGAACAACCTGGCCCCATCTAGATGCCGTGCCAAACCTTTTTGTTGGGCAAAAGCACTGAATTCATTCAGGTAGCTTTGTGGCAAAACTTGACCACCCCATGTGTTTTCCAAAGCCAACATTTTGGTCTTTGCAAAGTGTGCATCATCCGGCTTGATGGCCGCTTCGATGTCTGAGAATGACAGGCTGCCATCGGGCTGTTGTGTGAGTGGTTGCGGCTGCACGCTGCCAAAGACTGCTGCGCCGCCACCTTCCCAGCGGTAGCAATGCGCCATTTGGCCCACAATGTATTCGTCGCCACGTTGGCAGTGCGACAAAATGCCACACAAATTACTTTGTGTGCCTGTGCTCATAAAAATTGCCGCCTCAAAGCCCAGCATCTGGGCAACTTTTTCCTGCAGCTCATTCACACTTGGATCATCGCCAAACACGTCGTCGCCCACCAAGGCTTTGGCCATGGCTTCGCGCATGCCAGCGCTTGGGCGAGTGACGGTATCGCTTCGAAGATCGACGCGTGAAGCAGAGGCCAAATTCGAGGCTGTATGCGACGCCGTATGTGACGATGTATGTGTCGATGTATTTGACGACGTATGTGCCGCCGCATGCGAGGCATGATGAGTAGTAGCAATGGTGTTCATGTCAGTGAGCTTCCAAGAAATTTTTCAGCATGGCATGTCCATGCTCAGTGAGAATGGACTCGGGGTGAAACTGAACGCCTTCAATAGCCAAGCTTTTGTGGCGCACACCCATGATTTCACCATCATCGGTCCAAGCTGTCACCTCCAAATCGGCTGGGCAGCTTGAACGCTCAATGGCCAATGAGTGATATCGATTGACAGTGAATTTTTCTGGCAGGTTTCTAAACACCCCCTGCTGTGTTGTTTGAATCACACTGGTTTTGCCATGCATCAATTCTTGCGCTCGCACAATCTTGCCGCCAAAGGCTGCGCCAATGCTTTGATGGCCCAAGCAAACGCCTAATATAGGCAGCTTGCCCGCAAAGTGCTGAATCGCAGCCACTGATATTCCGGCCTCATTGGGAGAGCAAGGCCCAGGAGAAATGACAAGTCGATCGGGCTTTCTTTCGGCAATGCCTTCTAGGCTAATTTCATCGTTGCGAAAGACCTCAATCTCAGCGCCCAGTTCACCAAAATACTGAACGATGTTGTAGGTGAAAGAGTCGTAGTTGTCGACCATCAACAGTTTGATTTTTTTCATGTTGATTACTCCAAGCCTTCTTCCACCAACTCACTGGCACGCAACAAGGCGCGGGCTTTGTGCTCGGTTTCTTTCCACTCCAACTCTGGCACAGAATCGGCCACCACCCCTGCGGCCGCTTGCACATACAAGGTTTGATCTTTGATGATGCCTGTGCGAATGGCGATGGCGACATCCATGTCACCGGCGTAGCTCAAATAACCACAGGCCCCGCCATAAACACCTCGCTTGGTAGGTTCAAGTCGATCAATTAACTCCATGGCGTGCACCTTAGGTGCACCCGTGAGGGTACCCGCAGGGAATGTGGCTTTCAGTACATCCATGTTGGTCATGCCTTCGTTCAAAATGCCTTCTACATTACTCACGATGTGCATCACGTGGCTGTAGCGTTCGACCGCGAAGGCTTCTGTGACTTTGACAGAACCTATTTTGGCAATGCGTCCAATGTCGTTGCGCGCCAAGTCTATGAGCATGACATGCTCGGCTCGTTCTTTGGGATCGTTTACCAACTCCAACTCTGCCGCTTTGTCTTTTTCGGGCGTCGCACCGCGAGGTCTTGTGCCCGCCAACGGCCGAATGGTTACTTTCACACCTTCTTCGGTTTGCTCTTGGCGCACCAAGATTTCTGGGCTGGCACCCACCACATGAAAGTCACCAAAATTGTAGAAGTACATGTAGGGGCTGGGGTTGAGTGACCTGAGCGCGCGGTACAAAGACAAGGGACTTTCGGTGTAACGTTTTTTGATGCGTTGACCCACCTGCACCTGCATGAAGTCGCCAGCCTCAATAAGCGCCTTGGCTTCCAACACCGCCTTCAAGTAATCTTCTTTTTTGAAATCACGCTCTGATGGGTAAGTTTGGGTGGAACTCACCACGGGTGCGCTGACTGAATACTTCAATTGCTCTTTCAATTCACGCAATCGTTTTTTGGCTTTGGAATACGCTTCAGGCACACCAGGGTCTGCATAGACCATCAAATAAAGTTTGCCCGATAGGTTGTCAATCACGGCCAACTCTTCGCATTGCAAAAGCAAGATGTCGGGTGTGCCCAAGGTATCGGGTGGACATGAGTTTTCGAGTTTCTTCTCGATGTACCTGACGGCGTCGTAGCCAAAGTAACCTGCCAAACCACCACAGAAACGTGGCATGCCTGGCCTGAGTGCAACTTTGAATCGCTTTTGATACTGCTCAATGAAATCGAGAGGATTACCGGCGGCGGTTTCAATCACAACACCGTCGGTTATCACTTCTGTGCGCGCTTCATTGCCAAAGCCCCGAGCCTGTAAAAAGGTTTGCGCTGGCAATCCAATGAAACTGTAGCGACCAAAGCGCTCGCCACCCACCACCGACTCCAATAAGAAACTGAATTTGCCGCCATCTTTGTGATGGGCCAATTTCAAATACAGGGAGAGCGGGGTTTCTAGATCTGCAAACGCCTCCAGCATTAGGGGGATACGGTTGTAGCCTTGTTGGGCAAGGCTTTTAAATTCAAGTTCTGTGATCACGATCTGGGCTCCGTTGTTCTAGCCGGTTCATTCAGTTGTTCATGTCAGGGCATGAACCATTCTTTGGCAACCAAGGGGTTGCAGGTTCTAGGCAAATTTAAGCTGGCTGACGCCAAGACCAGGCTCCCCGGCTCAAAAAGGCCGGCAGCTGGACTGCGAAGAATGAATGAAACAAGATCATGAGGCCACCAGTGTACCAAAGCTGGAAGGGGGTCTCTAGCTGGCACCTGCATGCCTAGCTAGCATGCCTAGCTAGCATGCCTAGCCAGCATGTCCAGCCGGCATGTCCAGCCAATTAGCCGCCACTCAGTTCCTTGCGCATGGCTTGAATGACAGCAGCGTAATCGGGCTTGCCAAAAATGGCACTGCCAGCCACAAAGGTATCGGCCCCTGCATCGGCCACACGGCGGATGTTGTCGACCTTCACGCCGCCGTCGACTTCTAGGCGAATGTCTTTGCCCGAAGCATCGATCCATTTGCGAGCAAGCTCAATTTTGCGCAATGCGCTGTCAATAAAGCTCTGCCCGCCAAAGCCTGGGTTAACCGACATGATCAAAATGAGGTCGATGTCTTCAATGACCCACTCCAACACGTCAAGGGACTCGGCTGGGTTAAACACCACGCCAGCTTTGCAACCCTTGGACTTGATGGCTTGGACACTGCGGTGAACATGGGAAGATGCATCGGGGTGAAAGCTGATGAGGTCGGCACCAGCATCGGCAAAGGCGGCAGCCAACGCGTCTACGGGTTGCACCATGAGGTGCACATCAATGGGCACGTCTTTGCCATCGGGTGTTTTGGCATGGGGCTTGAGCGCCTGACAAATCATTGGGCCGAAGGTGAGATTGGGCACGTAATGGTTGTCCATCACGTCGTAGTGAATCCAGTCGGCGCCGGCAGCAATGACGTTGCGCACTTCTTCGCCCAAGCGGGCAAAGTCGGCAGACAAAAGTGAAGGGGCGATGCGGTAGGTGGTCATGGCCGAATTGTCTCATTTTGCGGCCCGGCTGTTGCGCCCAGGTGCATCCGTTTTAGCTGAAACTTGGATTGCAACTGAAGCTCAGGCTTTCGCTTGCTATTTAGTTTGCGCTTGAGGTTATGCTTATGTTCATGGGCGAGTTTGATCTGATTGAAACCTTCTTCAAGCGCCCCCCGCGCCATGCCACGCTGGGGGTGGGTGATGACTGCGCGCTGCTTTCCATTCAATCAGGGCAGCATTTGGCCATTTCCAGCGACATGCTGGTTGAAGGCCGGCACTTTTTGTCGACCGTCAACCCCGCGCGCTTGGGCCACAAAGCCCTGGCCGTCAACTTAAGCGACTTGGCTGCATGTGGCGCTATGCCCAAAGCCTTCATGCTGTCTTTGGCCTTGCCAGAGGTGCAGCCGCAGTGGTTGTCTGAGTTTTCCAAAGGCATGTGGGCATTGGCCGACACCCACCAATGCGATCTCATTGGCGGCGACACCACACGGGGTCCCTTGAATATTTGCATCACTGTATTGGGCGAGGTGCCACAAGCCTTGGCTTTGCTGCGCAGCGGCGCCAAGGTAGACGACGACATTTATGTCAGTGGTCATTTAGGCGATGCACGTTTGGCCTTGGAAGTTTTTCGAGGTACTTTGAGCGTGCCGCAAGCGGTGTTTGATATTGCGCGCTTGCGCATGGACCAACCCACGCCTCGGGTTGCGCTTGGCTTGGCGCTGCGCGGGCTTGCCCACTCTGCCGTCGATGTCAGCGATGGCTTATTGGGCGATTTGCAACACATCTTAAAAGCCAGTGGCGTGGGCGCAAAAATTGACACTCAGCAAGTTCTTAGCACCATGCTGTGCGCTGCAACTTCAGGCTTAACCGAAGAACAGTTGCTGCGCCTTACTTTGGCAGGTGGCGATGATTACGAGTTGGTGTTCACAGCGCCTGAAATACACCGCCAAGCTGTTGCTGCTGTCAGTGCAAGTTTGGCCACACCGGTCAGGCGCATTGGCAAAATCACCGCGCATCCCAGTTTGACCTTGCTTGACAGCCATGGCCAGCCCATGCTCAATTCGTTTGAATCTTTTGACCACTTTAAAACACCATGAAACCTGATGCCAGCTTCATGGTTCGTCATCCTGCCCATTGGATTGCATTGGGTTTTGGTTCGGGTCTTTCGCCTAAGGCGCCTGGCACCATGGGCACGCTTTGGGCATGGCTAAGTTGGTGGGCGTTTCAAGGTTTTTTTTCTGTTGGTGAACAAGCTGGGATCATTTTGTTGGCCAGTGTGGTGGGCGTTTGGGCATGCAAAGTCACGGCCCAAAATTTGGGCGTTTCTGACCCAGGTGCCATTGTCTGGGATGAGGTGGTGGCTTTTTGGTTGGTGCTGATGCTGCTGTCACCCGCCAGTTTCACAAGCCAACTGATGGCCTTTGCTTTGTTCAGATTTTTTGACGCGGCCAAGCCTGGCCCCGTGGCCTGGGCCGACCAATTGTTCAAAGGTTTTGGTTGGCGCGGTGCGTTTGGCATTTTGTTCGATGATTTCGTAGCGGCTTTTTGCACGCTGCTTTGTTTTGCAATTTGGAGAGCATGGTGACACCTCACATCGAGACAATTTGCGAAAAACTGGCCAAGGTTTTGGTGTCTCGCCAACTCAGCATGTGCACAGCCGAAAGTTGTACGGGCGGCTTGATTGCAGCAAGTTGCACCCAATTGTCAGGTTCAAGCGTTTGGTTTGAGCGCGGTTTTGTCACTTACTCCAATGCAGCCAAAACCGAACTTTTAAAGGTTCCCTCTGCCCTCATTGACTTGCATGGGGCCGTGAGTGAGGAAGTTGCCAGAGCCATGGCTTTGGGTGCCTTGGTGCATTCCAATGCCAGGCTCAGTCTGGCCGTCACCGGGGTTGCAGGGCCCACCGGCGGCAGCGCTGCCAAGCCTGTTGGCACGGTATGGCTGGCTTGGGCTTGGCGCGGTCTAAACCAACAGACACACTCTGAGACTTTGCTGCAACAATTTAGAGGCTCACGTGCTGATGTTCGGTTTGCAACCACGGCTTTGGCCCTTGCTCGCCTCACTGAGATTGCTGAAAAATCTTTTGAAAAGCCAAGTGAATAGGCAAAAAAATACCCACCGAAGTGGGTATTTTTAAATTAGCAACAAGGCATTTGCCATGGCTTAATTTGGTTGCGGGGGCCGGATTTGAACCAACGACCTTTGGGTTATGAGCCCAACGAGCTACCAGACTGCTCCACCCCGCGGTAAAAACGAGAGTATAACTTGTTATTCAGCTTTAATACTTAAGATTCAAAATTAAAGCTGAAATTAAACAATTGATTAAGCGGCAGGTGCTTGATCGGCCACATCTGGGCGGTCGACCAATTCCACCAAAGCCATGGGCGCATTGTCACCAACGCGGTAACCCATTTTCAAAATGCGTGTGTAACCACCAGGG
>CAJCDH010000095.1 GCA_903961095.1 uncultured Burkholderiales bacterium
GTGTAATTCAGTTTTGGGAATGTTGATCATGGTGTTTTATTGTCCTGTGGGGCCAAGCGTTCAGTTTGGGTGCATCACTGCCATCCCCTGCATTGAACTTGATATCAGTTTAAGAGACATTTTGGTTAAAGTGACTTACTTATTAGCAGACTGTCAAACTTCACATTAATCTTACACAGTTTGCAATAGGATTGATCTTTGCAGATTTGAATAGGCAAATATGCGGATGCGTAAAAAAACTCACTATTTTGTTATATAAAATTAAATGTGATGAGTGCGCTAGCCGATCTGCATCGCAATGGGACAAGACATTCCGATTCACTCAAATAAAACATTGACAAAAAGGATCCGACGTGAAATCTGACATCGAAATTGCACAAGCTGCAACACCTCACCCCATCTCCAAGATTGCAGCCAATCTGGGAATCCCGGACAGCGCGTTGGAGCCTTTTGGTCGGACCAAAGCCAAAATTTCTCTGAACTTTATTGACACGTTGGCCAACCGCCCGGACGGCAAATTGATTTTGGTCACAGCCATCAGTCCAACACCTGCAGGTGAGGGCAAGACGACCACCACAGTGGGCTTGGGAGATGCGCTGAACCACATCGGAAAACGTGCGGTGATTTGCTTACGCGAGCCCTCCTTGGGACCTGTTTTTGGCATGAAGGGCGGCGCGGCTGGCGGCGGGCAAGCCCAAGTCATTCCAATGGAAGACATCAACCTGCACTTCACGGGCGACTTCAATGCCATCGCGCTTGCCAACAATCTGTTGGCGGCGATGATTGACAACCACATCCACCATGGCAATGAACTTGGTTTTGATGTGCGCCGCATCACTTGGAAACGGGTGATGGACATGAACGACCGTGCCTTGAGAGAAATTACAGCCTCATTGGGTGGCCCAGGCAATGGCTTTCCGCGCCAAGATGGCTTTGACATTGTGGTGGCCTCTGAGGTCATGGCCATATTTTGCTTGGCCACTTCCATCAATGACTTGAAGGAGCGATTGGGTAATATTGTGTGTGGCTACACAAGGGATCAAGAGCCAATTCTTGCAAGGCAATTGAAAACGCACGGCGCTATGGCAGCTTTGCTCAAAGACGCCTTAGCGCCCAACTTGGTGCAAACACTTGAGCATTCTCCGGCCCTCATTCATGGTGGCCCCTTTGCCAACATTGCGCACGGATGCAACTCTGTCTTGGCAACCAAGACTGCATTGAAGCTGGCCGATTATGTGGTTACCGAGGCTGGGTTTGGTGCTGACTTAGGCGCAGAGAAATTTGTCGATATCAAGTGCCGCAAGGCCGGTCTGCAACCTGCCGCTGCTGTCTTGGTGGCAACCATCCGCGCTTTGAAATTCCATGGCGGTGTAGATGTCAAGGCGCTAGGCCAAGAGGACCTGCAGGCACTTGAAAAGGGCATTGCCAATATCGAGCGGCATGTGAATAACATTAAAAACCATTACGGCCTGGCCTGTGTTGTGGCCATCAATCACCGCACCGAAGACACGGATGCAGAAGTGAAGTTATTGATGGACAAGCTGGCCCAAAAAGGCGTGAAAGTTATTCTGGCTCGGCATTGGGCTGAGGGCGGCAAGGGTGCGGCGGATCTGGCCCATGAAGTGGTTCGCCTGTGCGAGCAGCCTAGCACCTTCAAGTTTGTCTATCAAGACAGCGATCCGCTGTGGGACAAGATGAAAGCCATTGCGACAAAGATCTATGGTGCATCGGACATCACGGCCGACGCTAAAGTGCTTGCACAAATTAAGAAATTACAAGAGTCCTACGGAAACTACCCCGTGTGTGTTGCAAAGACACAGTACTCCTTCTCGACCGACCCTGCTTTGCGCGGGGCGCCTTCAGGCCATGTCGTGAACATTCGCGAAGTTCGATTGGCTGCAGGGGCGCAGTTTGTCGTTATGGTGTGCGGCGATATCATGACAATGCCAGGCTTGCCCAAGGTGCCATCGGCTTGTGCCATTGACGTCGGTCCTGATGGCAAAATTATTGGGCTTTTTTGAACGGACACTGTGAGCCATCGCCATGTGATTGGCGGTTGAATAGATCAGGTGAGCCTTGTCACATTCAGGCTCAGTTAATCTTGTTTTACGCTGGACGGGTAGGGTGTGTCCAAATCCACGGACGACGACCTTTACTTTGCGCTTCAAAAGCTTCAATGGCAGGCAAGCTTTTTAAGGTCAAGCCAATAGGATCAAGACCTTCAAGCAAACTGATTCGTCTTAACGGATCAACATGAAATGAATAGTCATGGCGCCAAGGCGTGACTATTGTTTGTTGAATTAAATTAACCGTCAAAGAAATTTGCTGATGATCATTGGTCGCGGCTCTGTTTAAAAGTTGAGTTTGAATAGCTGTGATGTCTTCATGGGGAAGTTGAATTGGCAATAAGCCATTTTGAAAACAATTGCCAAAAAATATCTCACCAAATGAGGGGGCAATGACGCAACGAATTCCCATGCCCGCAATGGCCCAAACTGCCATTTCTCTGGAGCTACCACACCCAAAGTTTTCAGAAGCAATTAAAATTCCAGTGCTTTTAAACGGATCGCGATTCAAAATAAAATCGGGATTTTGAGTGCCGTCGGGCATCAGACGTTCTGCTTCAAAAGCCCAAAGCCCCATGTCTTTGCGGGCAACGCGAGCACAGCGCTCAATGCGAATAATTCTGTCGGTATCTACATTGGCGTGAACGAAGGGTGCAGCAACAGCTGTGAATACTTCAAATTTTTCCATTTTAGAAATTCCGATGGTCAACAATTTTTCCTGCCAGAGCCGCAGCCGCGGCCATTTCAGGACTTGCCAAGTGAGTTCGCGCACCTGGGCCTTGTCTTCCCGTAAAGTTGCGGTTTGAAGTTGAGACACATCGCTCACCAGGTGCAATCAACTCACCGTTGGCACCTACACAAAGTGAGCATCCTGGTTCACGCCATTCAAACCCTGCAGTTTTGAAAATTTGATCTAAACCTTCAGATTCAGCTTGATGCTTAACTTGCATGGAGCCTGGAACCACCCACGCAGTGACATGATTTGCAACTTGGCGGCCTTGGATGACAGCCGCGGCCAGTCTTAGATCATTGAGCCTTGAGTTTGTACAAGAACCAATAAAAACACGTTGAATTGGGGTTCCAATGATTTGCTGACCTGCTTGCAGGCCCATGTAATCAAGTGCGTCTTGCCAAGCTTGTTTTTGAACACTGGTACCAGCCTCTTCGAGCAGTGGAATGGTCTGAGTAACGGAGATGACTTGTTCGGGACTGGTACCCCAAGTGATGTATGGAGAAAGTTTTGAACACTCAATGACGACTGATTTGTCGAAGACAGCGCCTGAATCGCTTGTCAAAGTTGACCAGTATTGAATAGCAGACTGCCAATTATCGCCTTTGGGGGAAAATGGCCTGTCTTTTAGCCAATCGATGGTGATCTGATCGGGTGCAATCATGCCAACTTTGGCGCCACATTCGATGGACAAATTGCACAAGGTTAAGCGCGACTCCATGTCCAGGGCTTCAATGGCTGTGCCGCAATACTCAATTGCATAGCCAGTACCTCCAGCAGTACCAATGTGTCCAATCAGTGCCAATATCATGTCCTTGGCAGCGACACCAGGAGGAGTTTTGCCTGCAAACTCAACACGCATGGTTTTGGGCTTTTTTTGCTGCAAGGTTTGAGTGGCCAAAACGTGCTGAACTTCGGTCGTGCCTATGCCAAACGCGATAGCTCCCATTGCGCCATGAGTACAGGTATGGCTGTCTCCGCAAACGATGGTGGTACCAGGCAAGGAAATGCCTTGCTCTGGACCAATGACATGAATAATGCCTTGTGAATTTTGTCCCAAATCAAACAAATGTATGCCGGATTCGTGGGTTTGTTTTCTGAGCAATGCGATTGTGTCATCTGCCCACGGCGCGATGCCACCCGTTCTGCCTGGTGCTGTTTCTACGACATGATCAGGTGTGGCAAAAGTTAAATTTGGTTGCCTAACTTTGAGTCCGCGTTGGCGAATTTGAAAAATGGCATCACCACCTCCAAGGTCGTGCATGAGGTGCCGATCAATGAAAAGCAGGTCAACATCAAGGGCTAAATTTTCAACCACATGTTGCGACCAAACTTTTTCAAAAAGTGTTCTTGCTGTCATGTTTGTTCAACGTACTTCTTTTCGAACTCCCAGACATCAGGAAACCCTACCAATTCGTGCAACTCTTTCATGTCAATCATAGGAACAGGGCTGCCAGCTGTGGTGCCGTGATCGGCCAGATACTGCAGCGCATTTTTAGTAGCTGCAGCAGCGACTGCCATGACAGCGCCTGGCCAAATGGCCAGCGCAAAGCCTAGATCTTTCAATTGCTTGGCCGAGAGTTCTGGCGATCTACCCGTTGGAACCATGTTGGCAATGAGCCAAGCGCCGCAGCCATGCAGTTCTTCGGCAATGCGCTTAAATTCATCGACAGATTCTGGTGATTCAACAAAAATAATATCGGCCCCTGCCTTGGCAAACAACTTACCGCGTTCTAGCGCTTCGTCTAATCCCAGGCCCGTTCTGGCATCGGTTCTGGCAATAATGAGGGTGTCTGAACTTCTTCTCGCATCGACAGCGACTTCAATGCGTCTTACGGCGTCTTGTTTGGAAACAACCCTGCGGTTTGGTGTGTGGCCGCATTTCTTAGGTGATTCTTGATCCTCTAGTTGAATAGCTTGAACACCAGCCTCCTCATAACCTCTGACGGTGTGCCGAATGTTGATTAGCCCGCCAAAGCCTGTATCTGCGTCTGCGATGAGGGGGCTGCTGATGCCATGGGCAATGGTTCTTGCGCGACCTTGCATATCTGTATAGCCGGCCAGCCCTGCATCTGGAAGTCCGAGGTGCGATGCTGAAACCCCATAACCGGTCATGTACAAAGCATGAAATCCCATTTGATCTGCAACTTTGGCCGAGATCATTTCATAAATACCAGGCGCAACAACGAAGTCGCCATTTTGGAGTTTCTGCTTGAGCGTTCCGCGTGGGCTAGGCATGCTTAATTCTTTGGTCATTGGGTATCCTTTTACTCGGCAACAGCGCCTGAATCTTTGACTGCTTTGCCCCATTTGGGAACATCAGTTGCGAGCAATTGGTTGAATGCCGCTGGCGTTGAAGCTACAACATCTAATCCCAGCTTTGACAAGCGCTCTTTCACATCAGGAGACTGCAACGCAGCAGCAATTTCTACATTGAGCTTGTTCACAATGGGGGCTGGTATACCGGCAGGACCTAGAATGGCAAGCCAATTTTCGGCTTCAAATGGAATGCCAGATTCAATGAAAGTAGGCACATCAGGCAGCGCGCTAGAGCGTTTTGTGGCGGCCAAACCAATGGCTTTTGCGCGGCCAGATTGAATGTGCACCATGGAGGTATTGACACTGACGCTTGTCATTTGAACATCGCCAGCTAACAAGGCTTGCATTGCGGGTGCGCCACCTTTGTAGGGTATGTGAACCATGTCTAGCCCACCCGCCGCTGACCTGAATAACTCTAATGCAAGGTGGGAGCCATTGCCAGTGCCAGCCGATGAAAAGGTGAACTTGCCGGGTTGGCTTTTAACCAATGCTACAAATTCTTTAGGAGTTTTTGCGGGCACCGAAGGATGAATTAAAATGACTGCAGGAAATGTGGCCGCCAAAGTAATGGGGCTAAAGTCTTTGAAAACATCATATTGAAGCTTGGCGCCGTACAGTGTTGGCGCAATAGATTGAGTGCCGTTGTCAGCAACAACCAATGTGTAGCCATCGGGAGCCGATTTAGCCGTAAAAGCTACAGCAATCGTGCCACCTGCTCCCACCCTGTTTTCAACCACAACTTGTTGACCAATGCGCTCACTCAGTTTTTGAGCGAGTATGCGACCAAAGGCATCTGAATTGCCTCCAGCAGCATGAGGAATAATTAACTTAATGGGCTTAGTTGGGAAGCTCTGAGCCATTGAGTTTCCAGAAAATGAAAGCAAACTGCCAGCTGTTAGCAGTGCAAGTGTTCCTAAAGTCATGCGACGCTGTTTTGAAGTCATTCTGTTTCCTTTTGAGTGGGCTGCCATTTCAAGAAACATCATATACAAAAAGCCAAACGAGTGAGCTAGGGTTTGATATGAGAAATACGATCAAGTTGCACCTAGCTTGGTAGCATCTTGATCGCACTTTTCATGAACGATTCAATCAGACCGCAACACGCGTCAGCCGAGCCTGGCTGAAAGTGGGTAAGAAGGGTCGTTGTAGCCTGGGGTAGAAGGGTGACCGGGCGAAACAAGTTGGTTGACAAAGTCTTCGTCTTCTTTGGTGATGATCAGATCCAGCGCTCCCCAATAGTCTTGCCACTGAGCTAATGTGCGTGGTCCGCCTATGACCGAAGTTACTGCCCGGTTTGCCAAAACCCAAGCTAAAGCAAAGTGTGAGAGTTGAATGCCTTTTTCTTCGCAGCGCGTGCTGAGCTTTTGCGCGATTTCTAAAGACTCTTTGCGGTACTCGGTTTCAAGAATTCGTTTGTCGCCGCGCGCTAAACGGCTGTCGGGAATGGGCGCCGCTCCAGGTGCATATTTGCCTGTGAGAATGCCCCTGGCAATCGGGCTGTAGGCTGCAACGCCTATGCCGTAATGCGCACATGCTTCTAGTACTTCAACTTCTGGTACACGGTTGAGTAAATTGTAATAAGGCTGGCAGACCACAGGTGCCGGCATGTTCATTTGCTGACACAAGCGCACCACCTCAGCAATGCGCCATCCTCTGAAATTAGACAAACCCCAGTAACGAATTTTGCCGTCGCGCAGCAAGGATTCAATAGCGCGCAAGGGTTCTTCAAGATGCATACCGTTGAAGTCGCGGTGCATGTAATAGATGTCTAAGTGGTCAGTTTGCAAGCGAGTCAAACTGTCCTCGCATGCACGCAACATCCAAGCGCGGGAGAAATTCCGCTCATTGATATTGCCTGACATGATGTTGCCCACTTTGCTGGCCAGGACCCAGTGGTTGCGTTTTCCTTTGATCAACTCGCCAGTCATCATTTCTGATTTTCCAAGGCTGTAAACATCTGCGGTATCGATGAAATTGCAGCCATTTGCATTGGCATGTTCAACAATGCTGCGCGCCTCGTCCATGTTCGTTTGGTCTGCAAACATCATGGTTCCCAGGCAAATGCGGGAGACTTTCAAGGGGCTGTGGCCTAAGTTTTTGTAAATCATAGGGAGTATCTTTCAATTTGATATTTTGAATAAGCTATTGGGCTTGAGCATACTGTGCTAGGGCCATGATACGTTGCCTGAGTTGAAAGCGCGTGCTGCTCAATGCATCCCAATCGGAGCCGGCTCAAGCAATGGGAGTTGATTTTGCATGTAGGGGTTCTGCATTCATTTCGACTGAAGAAGCAACCGATTGGTCCGGCACAGACAGTTTAAGGCTGTGGTGTGAATCTTTCACATCATCAAAAAAGAAGTCATCAAGCCTTGGCCATTTCTGCTTCTTGCAATGCGCGCCACATCACTTTACCACTGCCACTCTTAGGCAATACCTCAATGAACTCCACCACACGCGGCACTTTGTAAACCGACATGGTGTCTCTGCACCAATCGATGATGTCTTGTTCGCTCACTTGGCCTTTGTGCGTGCTGCGCAACACCACCACAGCCTTGACGGATTCGCCGCGGTACGCGTCTTTGGTAGA
>CAJCDH010000096.1 GCA_903961095.1 uncultured Burkholderiales bacterium
AATGGGCGCAGGCAAGTTTTTAGGTGCAGACAGACCCAACCACTGCGAACCCGTGAGTGAGTTGAATCCCAATTCAGCAAAGGTTGGAATGTTGGCCAATGCTGGCAAGCGATTTGGTGTTGAAATGGCCAAGGCGCGCAAAGAACCTGCCTTGAGTTGATTGACGTTGGTTGTGACGGGGTCAAACACGCTGTCAATTTGTCCACCCAACAAGTCTTGCATGGCGGGTGCACTGCCTTGATAGGGCACGTGATCGTGCTCATTGGCTTGGCCTTCAATTTTGAGCAACTCGCCATAGAGATGATTGGCAGAGCCAATGCCCGACGTGCCATAGCGAACAGGCTTGGTCTTGGCGGCATTCACATACTGGGCCAAGGTTTGGTAAGGCGATTGTGCGCGCACCAACAGCAACATAGGCGCTTCCACCAACATACCCATGTGGGTGAAGTCGTTGACAGGATCAAAGGGCATGGTGCGGCGGGTGGCCGTGGCATAAATATGCACAGAGGCATGGCTGACCAACAGGGTATAGCCATCGGCAGGCTGGCGTGAAGCGTATTCAGTTCCAATGAGGCCGCCAGCGCCGGCTCGGTTTTCAACCACGACCGTTTGCGACAGCGCTTGAGACAAATGAGGCGCCAACAAACGTGCCACTGTGTCAACCAAGCCGCCTGGGGGGTACTGGCAGATCAAACGGATATTGCCTCTAGTTGGCCATGCTCCAGATTGGGCATGAACCCAAGGGGCTGCAACTGTAGATGCTGCAACTGCCAATAAATCACGACGCTTCATGAGTTCTCCTTGAAGTAATATTTTGAAAAAGATAAGATAAACATCAGGCTTGATTAACCTGATTGCTTCATTGCACAAACCATGCCCAGCAACTTGAACTTGACTTGCATCAAAAGAATACTTGGCCATTTCAAAATGCACAAACTTCGTACCCAATGCACCAAAAAAGTGATTCAAGCCCAAAGGATGTGAAATTGAAGGACCCACAAAGCATCAGCAGGTATCTACTGATCAATCCAAATACAAACAGATTGACCACACAAAGGCTTCAGGAAGTGCTGCAGCCCAAGCTTCCTCAAAATGCCAGCCTGGCCTTCTCTACCGCGGCATTTGGTGCAAGCTACATAGCCTGTGAAGCCAGCCATGCGGTGGCTGCCCATGCCTGTATTGGTGCGTGGGCTGACTATTTGCAACAGCACAGAGCGCCCTTAGATGGCGTCCTCATTGGCTGCTTTGGCGACCCAGGGCTCTTTGCACTGAGAGAAATGGCAGGCTGTCCTGTGACAGGCTTGGCCGAAGCTTCCTTTATTCAAGCTGCAGTCCACGGCCCCTTTTCAATCGTCACAGGCGGAGAACGCTGGAAACCCATGCTTCACAGATTGGCTGTCAATTTAGGCTATGGCCATCTGTTAAAGCACATCGAAACTGTGATTCCCAGTGGTGCAGAGCTTCAAGCTAACCCCCAAATGGCCATTGATTGCCTAAGCGCGGCCTGCCAAAACGCCTCTGTTGCAGGCGTTCAATCTATCATTTTGGGTGGTGCAGGATTGGCTGGATATGCAGCACAAATCCAGTCTTTGGTATCACTGCCCATCATTGACAGTGCCACTGCGGGCCTGCAAGTGTTGCTGCACAAACAAGCCCCAGTAACAGCCGTCAAAGACAACAGCACCTTTGCCAACTGGACCGGCATGCCTGAAGCTATTCAGGCCTTGAAGCGTCAATAGCTTTGGTTTGAAAGCAAGCGCGAAGAAATTTGCTTGGCAAGCAAGGGCCTTAAATTGGCATGCACATAACGGCCAAAGTAGGTGTCTTTTTGGCCTTGCTTCAGTTGAATGAGTTGATTCATATGACCCAAAGTGTCGACCTTGGTTAAGGCGCTCACAAACTGCATGTGGTTCAACTTCAAACCAATCTTGCTTTCAATTTGAATCACGTTGCCATTGAGCGTGAGGGTTTCGTAATCGTTGGCATGAATGGCGTTGTAAAAATAAGCCACTAGCAGAGCCGCTATTTCAAAAAGAGAAAACGGCAAAATGAGCGATGCACCAGCCCAATAAAAAGCAAAACCAATGAGCAAAGAAACAAGACCCAAAGCCCCAAAAATCAAGGCCAACTGACTGGGTGAAATTGAAATGTTTCGCTTCAGATGCCAGCTCCAGCTTGAGCCGTCGTAAGACCCAAGAACAGCTTGAGGAATATGACCATTTTTCATGGGAGTTGCTAATCCTATAGTTTTTGCATTATCTAAAAGACAAAAAGAAAGGATGCGAGTAGGGTAATTGATGGCCGTCAATTGAGGCGTTATATAAGAGTAAACCCTAGGCTTATAGCCAACTTCAATGAAGGCCATTGATTATCTCAATTAGACGTGAAGGCGCCAGATCTATAAAGTTCAGTAGTCTTTGACAAATCGGTCAAAGCATTTTTTTCCAACTTAAGGAGTTTAACCATGGCAGCACTCAAAGGCTCGCGCACGGAACAATGCCTGAAAGATGCCTTCGCAGGCGAATCCCAGGCCAACCGTCGTTATTTGTATTTCGCAAACAAAGCTGACATTGAAGGTCAAAACGATGTGGCAGCGCTTTTCCGCTCTACCGCTGAAGGCGAGACCGGACACGCTCACGGCCACTTAGAGTTCCTCGAGCAATCTGGTGACCCAGCTACCGGCATGCCCATTGGCTCTACACGTCAAAACCTGGCATCTGCTGTTGCTGGCGAAACCCACGAGTACACCGACATGTACCCTGGCATGGCCAAGACAGCTCGTGACGAAGGCTTCGATGAAGTTGCCGATTGGTTTGAAACACTTGCCAAGGCAGAGCGTTCACATGCCAACCGCTATCAAAAAGCATTGACCGAATTGGTCGATTGATTTGAGCGACAAAGTTGCTGCACCCTTGGGTGCAGTAATTTCACAAACAGCTTGGTCTAAGCTTTTTGTGAAATTAACAATTGAATGAGGAATTAGCATGGCCAAAGAAGG
Organism: uncultured Burkholderiales bacterium; assembly: GCA_903961095.1. Lineage (GTDB taxonomy): Bacteria > Pseudomonadota > Gammaproteobacteria > Burkholderiales > Burkholderiaceae_C > Limnohabitans_A. The sequence goes on from CAJCDH010000096.1 coordinate 2,999, forward strand.
CAATCTAGAAGCCCCAACACGCCATCCCCTAGATTGGCAAGGTGCAGATTTTTACAACGAAGAATCTTGCTTCAATGAGTTAGAAAGAATTTTCGACATTTGTCACGGCTGCCGTCGCTGTGTCAGCTTGTGCGGCTCTTTCCCTACGCTGTTCGATCTGGTTGATGAAAGCTCGACCATGGAAGTCGACGGCGTTGACAAAAAAGATTATTGGAAAGTAGTTGATCAGTGCTTCATGTGCGACCTTTGCTACATGACCAAATGCCCCTACACACCGCCCCATGAATGGAACCTCGACTTTCCACACACCATGCTGCGCGCAAAGGCCATCAAGTTTAAAAAAGGTGACGTGGGTACAGCAGAAAAGTTGCTAGCCTCTACGGATCTTCATGGCTCGCTGGCGGGCATTCCCATTGTGGTGCAAGCCGTGAATGCCGTTAACAAAAGCAAAACTGCTCGAGGCGTGATGGAGTCTACATTGGGTGTTGATCAAAATGCTTGGCTGCCTTCTTTGGCAACCCGAAAATTTAGATCAAGTGCTGAAGAGTCAACCAGCATGAAAGTTGTGGATGGTGAAAAAACACCAGGCAAAGTAGCCATTTATTCAACTTGCTACATCAACTACAACGAACCAGGTATTGGGCACGACCTGCTCAAAATTTTGAATCACAACGACATCCCTTATGTCTTAGTTGATAAAGAAAAATGCTGCGGCATGCCCAAGCTCGAACTGGGAGATCTAGAGTCCGTTAAAGACTCCAAAGAAGCCAACATTCCGGTTTTGGCTCAGTACGCCAAAGACGGTTTTGCCATCATGGCCGCCGTGCCCAGCTGCGCACTGATGTTCAAACAAGAAATTCCGCTCATGTTTCCCGATTGTGCAGACACCCAATTGGTGAAAGAAAGCATGTGGGATCCGTTTGAGTATTTCATGGCACGCAAGCGCGATGGCTTACTGAAGACAGAATTTCCGCAAGCCTTAGGCAATGTGAGCTATCAAATTCCTTGCCACGGTCGCGTTCAAAACATTGGACGCAAAACGGAAGAGATGCTGAAAATGATTCCCGATACAGAAATCAATACGATTGAAAGATGCTCTGGCCACGCTGGCACCTACGGTGTGAAAAAAGCTTCGCACGAAACAGCCATGAAAATTGGCAAGCCTGTTTTCAAGGCAATGGCCACCATGAAAGATGGCAGCAAGCCCGACTTCATTAGCTCAGATTGCCCATTGGGCGGCCATCACATTGCCCAAGGTTTTGAGGTCAACAACTTGGGAGCCCCTGAGCTTAACCACCCTCTGACGCTGGTGCGCAAAGCATACGGCTTGAAATAACAAGGAATCAACATGCAACTGACTGGAAACATTACCCCCGAAAGTTTGATGACGCTTGAGGCATACACCAAGTGGCGCAAATTGAACAAAGCCGATGTCATTGCACATCGCAAACTTAGAAACATTCGCTTGGGCGAGCACTTGTCATTGCACTTTGAAAGCGAAACCACCATTCGCTATCAAATTCAAGAAATGTTGCGCATTGAAAAGATTTTCGAAGAAGAAGGCATTCAAGATGAAATTGATGCCTATGCGCCTTTGGTGCCAGATGGCACCAACTGGAAAGCAACCATGATGCTGGAGTACACCGACATCAACGAAAGAAAACGCGAACTTTCTCGTCTCATTGGCATTGAAGATCGCATGTTCATTGAGATTGAAGGTCACCCGCGCGTTTACGCCATTGCCGACGAAGATTTGGATCGTGAAAATGACGAAAAAACTTCGGCCGTTCACTTTGTGCGCTTTGAATTTGCACCCGCCATGTGCCAATCCCTAAAGGCAGGCGCTGGCGCCAAGCTAGGTTGCGATCACACCAACTACCCCGCCCATATTGAAATACCAGCCCACTCACTGGCCAGCCTGGCAGGCGACATTCGCTAACGGGGCAATCATCATTCAAAGAAGACTTGCTGTCGCAGGTCTTTTGGCCGTTCTTGCCTAAAGGCTGCATAGAGCGCGGCTGCTTCCTGCCCGCAAATTGGGGCGTTTGTCTTCTGTACAAACGAACAGTTTGGCAAGCTCATTTCATGGGCTTGTGGAAACATATAAATACTCCTTGAATGTTTAGAAAACAGCGGCGGTAATGGGTGCCGCTTCATCTCGTCATTTGTTTAACTCCCTCTTTGAGTATTCCTTGACCTATATCTCGTTAAATGAGTTCTGCGCCAGTAGACTGTTATAAAAATGAAAAGATATATGAAACATGTTTTCTCGAACTGCAAGTCAATTTTGCTGCTGCTCAGTCTGGCTTTACTAGCTTCGTGTGGCGGTGGAACCACGGGCACAACACCCATTCCAATCGTTGAGGCGCCCAATTACGCGCAATTTGCATCCTCTGCCCAGCTTACTTCGACCGTCAACCTGGCCAGCAACACGGTCGAGCTCAAATGGGTTGATACATTTCCCATAGGTACAACTTACGCCATACAAAGTACTGTTTCAGGACCTTCAAGCACTGTAAGCTCTCAAGCCGCTTCAAGCACTGGCAATGTCCTAAGCTGGCAACAAAATATCGCCACGTCCACCACTTTCCAAGTAGTTGCAACGGTTGGCAGTCAAAGCTTTAATCTCCAAACCGCGCAAGGGCAGCCTTCGGTTACCGCCACAATTCCCACCGCACCACCTGGCATCAGCATCACGCCCGACCAGGCCAGTTTGAGTGGCAATGTCAGCTTGTCTTTAGACAACAATTTTGCTTACCCCTCGGTTACTTGGTTTGTTGATACCACTCAAATTGGCACAGGCACAGGTGCCGGCAATCCGTTGCAATGGGCTACAACAGGCACTACCAATGGCCAACATGTCATTTTTGCAGTGATCAACTTAAGTTCAAGCACTTCTGTTACCGTTCGAAAAGAAGTGAACGTCATCAATAGCATGCTTGTGGTAAATGCGAGCAACAGTGGCACAACCGGCACTGTTTTGATCAATGTCTCCGCCAGTTCCAACTTTGCAATTACTTCTATTGAAGGGAAACTAGACGGCTTTAGCATGGGCACCCTCACAGCACCCAACGCTTGTTCCAAATATTGCTCTGGCACCAACAACCTGTACCAATTTAGTTTCAATGCAAGCACTGTGGGCTCGGGCAACCACACCTTTGTGGCAACGGCTTTAGATGCAGCAGGCGCAAGCAGGTCGACCACACTCAACATTGCAGTGTCGAATCCGCCAGGCTTAAGCTTAATTAGCCCTTTAGATGGCACATTCATTAACGGCTCTGGCAAGCTCTCAATTTCTGGCACGGCCTCCAGCGACAAAGCTGGAGGTGTCACGGTCACAGCATTTTTGGGCAGCCTTCCAATTCCAGTTTTGCAACCCACTGCCACAACGTTCACCGGCACATTCAGCTTGGCTGGCCTACCGGCAGGGCCCTATACCCTTACCGTTAACTCAAAAGACAGCGCAGGCGTAAGCACCACCAAGCAAGCCGCCATTGTGGTGACCTCATCCTCAGCCACCACCTATGTGCCTAATTTCACCATGGGCACAAACGGCCAACTCATCGCTGTCGATAGCAGCAACACTGCATTGCTTTTGTACAAAGCCACCGATGGCAGCTACAGGGTGCGCAACACCTCCACCCAATCTGAAACCACATTGCAAGGAGCCAACACCATTCCGTTTGTCTACAACTGGGCCATGGACGGTGGCTTTGTGTTTGTTGAAGGCGGCTACTTGGGCCTCACCACGGCGGGTTACACCGATTGCCCCTTAGATTGCATTTACATGTGGACGCCAGCAGGCCTTCAATCAAATTTATCCAACGCCAGCCCCAACAGCCCCAGCAACAAGGTGGGCGGCGGCTCTGCATATGAGCAGTTTCCAAGGGCTCACAACGGCTATGTCATTTGGATTGACTGGATTGGCCCCAACCCAGGCACATACACCATGTACAACGTCGCCACAGGTGCTTTCACAACCATCAAGCAACCCAGCGGTGCCAACTACATGGGCAACACGAGTTATGACTTTGCTGTAGTCAATGGTGTGGTCAATTTCTTCTATTGGGCGCAAACAGGCGGCAGCGGCACCAGCTCAAACTTTGATGTCTACCAATGGTCCTCCAACACCAACACCTCAACTCTGGTGTCTAACACTGGCTTTAGAAGCATTTATCCACAAACAGATGGCATACGAGCGGCTTGGTCACAAGGACTGACGTCAACAGCCAACGGTGGACTGGCCAGTTTAATTTCAAGATCGGTTGCTGGCGGTGTAAACACCACCCTGTCTACAGGCATGTCCAACTTCAAGGTTGGTGGCGGACTGGTCGCATGGGTTGAAGGCATTAGCAGCAGCAATGCACAAGGTATTCAAACCACCACCATCACTGGCTTGAAAGTCTTGAATGCCAATGGCAGCACCTCTATCGTCAGTACCTCTCCCACGTCTGTTCTTTATGGCGCGGGCAATGGTGTACTGGTTTATGGCGTGCAAAACAAAACTTACACCTGGTCGGCTGCATCTGGGCAGCTTGCCAATCAGCTAATCGACACCACACCCGGTCAAGTATTGATCTCTGGTTCAACCATGTATTTCACACAAGGATCAAGCCAGGCGGTTTACAAAGTGATGCTCCAGTAGCATGGTGCTCATTGAATTGTGTGAAGTTTGGAGCTGTCCGCCACGGCTCTGAAATTCTTGTGCAAAGTGCTTGGCTGCATACAAGTTACTGCTTTGCAAGGCCGCTCCAATCTTAGAAAGGTAGGGGTCAGCTGACACTGAAAGATCGAAATTGACAAGTGCAATAAAAGCTTGTCGGGCTGCGTCTACTTCACCTGTTTGTATGCATTGCAGCAATGTTTCCAACTTTTGTTGGCGACGGCTTTTCCCGTCCCCTTGATGCGAGTGTTGACCACCCCGCTGCCCAGAATTGCGATAACTGCGAAGAGAAATTGAAGTATCCATGGTGTGGACGCCTTTCGATCTATAAAACTGTGTGCTCAAACCTCTTGAATAATGTCGGGATTCCAAATACAAAATAAGTGATTGACTGTTTCGTTAGACCTGATGCAATAAATGCTCAATAAAAATTGAATGTCAAGAAATCAGTCAATCACAAACAGCTACGCATAAACAATGCCAGCTTAAAGTGGCAATAATTTGCCACCCATCAGGTGAATCAATGCTGATCTGACCCCATTGATTGGCAAGGGTTTATTGAAATTGGTAGTATGCAGGGCTAAAAATTCAAACAGGAGACCCTCATGACCTCACGTCGACAAGTTCTTCAAGGCGCTGCAGCCCTTGGCGTTGCCAGCCTTGCACCTGCCATTCAAGCTCAAACCAAGCCTGTCCGCATTGGCTATGCCATGGCCCGAACTGGCCCATGGACCGGTGGCGCACAAGTTAGCCAAGAGCCCAACTACCTCTTGTGGGCAGAGCAGGTCAATGCAGCAGGTGGACTGGATGTGAAAGGCGTGAAGCGCCCCATTGAGCTCATCAGCTCCGACGACCGCAGTGACGTTGAAACCTGCGTGCGCACTTACGAAAAGCTAATGGGCTCCGACAAGGTCGACTTGGTCTTGCCTCCTTGGGGCAGCAACGCCAACTTTGCGGTAGCTCCTTTGGCCAACCGCTTTGGCTATCCATTTTTAGCCCCCACCGCGCTTAGCAGAAAATTGATCGAAATGAAGTTGCCCTACTTCTTCTTGTTGCTGCAACAACCCCAACCCATGACCAACGCTTTGGTCGACATGTTCAAGGCCAATGGCGTTAAAACACTGGCCGTTATTTATGTAGACGATTTGTTTGGTCTTGAAAACTATGCTGCCTTGAAAGTTGCCTTGCAAGGCAGTGGCATTCAATTGATCGAAGAGAAAAGCTACCCAAGCGGCGTGAAAGATTTGTCGCCTGTGTTACGCGCAATCAAAGATAAAAATCCCGACGCGTTTGTGGGCTTCACTTACCCACCAGACACTATTTTGGCCAGCAAACAAGCCAAGGAAGTGGGCTTTAATCCCAAGTTTTTCTATGCATCGGTTGGTACAGCATTCCAGTTGTACCGCAACGTCATGACACCCGCAGGCGCAGAAGGCGTGATGGGTATGGGTTCGTGGAATGCCAAAACCAGCCCTGGCGCCAAAGCTTACTTTGATGCGCACACCAAAAAGTTTGGCGGCAAAGAACCCGATCGTTGGGCCAGCGGCCACACATGGGCAGGCCTTGAAATTTTGACGGCTGGCGTCAAGCAAGTCGGCTTGGACCGCAAGGCATTGCGCGACTACATTGCCAACACTTCTCACAAAACCATCATTGGTGATGTGAAGTTTTCTGGCAGCGAAAACATTGCCACACCGGGCACTGTCAGCCAGTGGCAAAACGGTGAATTTGAAGTTGTTTGGCCAACCAAGCTTGCTACTGCCAAAATCAATCCCAACAAACCAGTTTGGAAATGACACGTGTCTCCTTCGGCTTGGATTGAGCTGATTGTCAGCGGGCTCATTACAGGCGGTATCTATGCATTAGTGGCGCTCGGGCTAAATTTGCAGTACGGCCTGATGCGCATCCTGAACATTGCGCATGGCGAATTTTTAATGTTGGGCGCCTACCTCACATGGATGGTGCAAACCAGCTTTGGAATTTCGCCGCTGCTCATGATTCCCGTCTCATTTGTGGTGCTCATGGGCATGGGCCTGCTCATCCATTGGCTGTGCTTTAGGCGCCTAACGGCCACTTCGCCCAACATCGATATCTTTGAAGCCAGGGGTCTGATGGTGTCCTTTGGCTTAATGTTCCTCATTCAAAACTTGGTCTCGGCCATTTGGGGCGGTGAACTCAGAGGCTACGACTACATGGCCGACCCTGTGGTCATAGGTAACGCGCAATTTGCTGGCAACAAATTGGTGGTCTTTGCCATGGCATTGGTTTTCAGCTTGGGCCTCATGGTATTGCTCAGAAAAACATTGTTGGGCAAAGGTGTGCGTGCACTGATGCAGTCCCAAGTGGGCGCTCAACTCGTTGGTATCAACACACGCACTTTGCACCCCTTGATGTTTGGTATTGGTCTTGGGCTTTCTGGTTTGGCTGGTTGCTTGTTGTCGATGGCCTACACCATCTCGCCTGCCATGGGCGAGCCCTACACTGTCACGGCATTGATTGTCATCACGCTTGGCGGCTTTGGCAGCATGGGTGGCGCGCTTGCAGGTGGCTTGATGTTGGGTGTGATCGAAGCCTTTGGCATGCACTTTACCAATCCCTCGCTCAAAGCACTGCTGTCTTATGTGGTTTTTATTGGTGTATTGCTGTTGCGTCCTAAAGGCTTGTTTACAAAATGAATTCCAACGCAAGCCTTTGGCGAGATGTACTGGTGCTTTTTGGCCTCACTGGCTGGGCCTTGGCCTTGCCCAGTTATGGCAATGAGTTTGTGGTGTCCATGGCACTGACGTGCTTGATGTATGTGGCCTTGTCTACCAGTTGGGGATTTTTTTGCGGTAGCTCACGCTATTTGTCGTTGGCCACATCGGCATTTTTTGGCTTGGGTGCATACACCACCGCAATGAATTTAGACACCATGGCATGGGCCAGTGCCATTGCTTTGGGCGCTGGCATTGCAGCAGCCGTAGCCGTTGTCATGGGATTAGCCGTTTTGCATTTGCGCGGCACCTACTTTGCAGTGCTCACCTTTGGCATGGCCGAACTCATTCGACATGCCATCAGCTATTACGAAAAATCTGTGCACGGAACGGTAGGCCGCGTTCTCACCACCGTGCCCGAGATGAGCACCATCTATCACACCGTGTTGCTGTTGGCTGTTGTCACGGTTGCTCTTTCAATTGGACTGCGTCGAACGCGCTTTGGCTTGGCCTTATTGGGCATAGGTGGTGATGAGCAACGCGCACAAACTTTGGGCGTGAACACGCGTTGGGTGAAGGTGGCAGGATTTGCCTTTACAGCGGCCGTGGCGGGGGGCGTCGGCGCCGCAATGGCTGTGCGTTGGACCTACATTGACCCCCACACAGCATTCAACCCCTTCATTGGATTTCAGACTGTGTTGATCGCCTTGATTGGAGGAGCCATGACTTTGTGGGGGCCTCTCATTGCAGCCATTGTGTTCAGTATTTTGGCCGAAACTTTGCGCTTGCAAGCACCTCAAATTTACATGATGACGCTGGGCCTTTTGCTCATTTTGAGTGTCTTGTATTTACCAGGTGGCTTGGCCTCCATGCGCTGGCAAACTTTCAAAGACTGGTACCGCGACACGCGACAGTGGTACAAAGATACCCGCTACGACTGGAGCGGAGACAAAGCACGCGACAAGCAACGCGCCAAGGAGAGACGAATTGTCGGCCTCTAACAAGCTGTTGCTGCAAGCACAAGATGTGACGGTGCGCTTTGGCGGCTTAACCGCTGTGGATGCCGTGAGCATGCACATAGAACCCGGCGAACTGGTGGGTATCATGGGCCCCAACGGTGCGGGCAAAACCACATTTTTCAATGCTATTTCTGGTGTGACACCTTTAACATCGGGCCAACTCAAAGTCGATGGCCGCTCACTCACTGGTGCAGCACCTCACCAATTTGCAAAGCGCGGTCTTGCCCGAACTTTTCAAACACCACGGGTGTTCAGCGACTTGCCCGTGCGCGAAAACATTCGCTTTGGTTTGATGTTTGCTGGGCGCAGGCCACGCAAGTATGTGTTTTGGGGTGAAGAAAAAGGTGTGCCTTGGGCTTTGCGCAATACCGCCAGCATATTGTCGGTCATTGGATTGTCTGAATTGGCTGACCTGCCCGCTGGGGCTATCACACCCTCACAACAACGCGTCTTAGAAATTGGCATGGCCTTGTCAACCCGCCCGCGCATTTTGTTGCTCGACGAAGTAGCCGCAGGCCTCACAGAAATTGAAGTGGAAGAAATGGCAAGACTCATTCGCCGCTTGCGCGATGAGTTAGACCTTTCTGTCATTTGGATTGAGCACGCCGTTAAAGTTTTGCTCAAGCATGTTGAGCGTGTCATTGTGCTTAACCAAGGAAAGATGATTGCCGACGGCAAACCCTCTGATGTGGTTCGCAACAAAGAAGTGATTGAGGCGTACTTGGGTGACGAAATGGTGAACGACTCGAAGGGCCTCACATGATGTGGTACAGGCCTCAAGCGTTTGTCCTGGGTGGCTCGGGCAAAGCGCAGTTGCGAGTGCGCGGTTTGAGTGCTGGCTATGGTCCGTTTGAAGTCATTCGCCAACTCAACTTCGATGTACTGCCCGGACTCACTGTCATTTTGGGACCCAATGGAGCTGGCAAAACCACCCTCCTGCGCGCCTTGTCAGGACAAATTCCCATGCGCGGCGAGGTGCTGCTGGATGGCGAAGACTTACCCGAAAAGCCTCACGAAATTGTGAAAGCCGGTATGGCCTTGGTGCCTGAAGGGCGCCAGTTGTTTCCGCAAATGACGGTGCTTGAAAACCTCGAATTGGGTGGCTGGCTGCAAAAGCCCAACACCCGACAAGAACGATTGGAAATGGTTCTGAAGGACTTTCCAAAACTGCGCGAACGCGCCACCCAATTGGCCGGCACCATGAGCGGTGGCGAACAACAAATGGTGGCCATTGCACGCGCCATGATGTCAGCTCCTCGCTTGCTCATGCTTGACGAACCCTCGCTTGGCCTAGCGCCGAGAATGGTTGATGAATTGCTGGCCATGACTCGACGCATTGCAGACCAGGGCACCACCGTTTTGATGGTGGAGCAAAACGTGCGCAAAGCATTGGCCGTAGCCGACCGTGGCTATGTCATTGAAAGAGGTTCACTTGTTGCGCATGGCTCATGCAAGTTGCTGGCTCGTTCTAGCGTTATTCAAGAAGCCTATTTGGGGGCAGCCGCCAGCGACACTCGCACAGCCTCGCAAGCGCTTGAGAAAACAGTGCGTTCCACCTAATTTATAAAGATCCCTAGGAGACACCTCATGTCTGACATGTCCATGCTCATTAACGGCCTCAAAGTGAGCGCCGAAAATAACGCCACCTTTGAACGTCGAAATCCACTCGACGGCACCGTGGCCACGCGCGCACCTGCGGCCTCCCCCGCTGATGCCATTTTGGCAGTTGAAGCGGCGGCAGAAGCTTTCAAAACCTGGTGCGATGTGGGCCCGAATGAAAGGCGCGCTTTGCTGCTCAAAGCAGCAGATAAACTCGAAGCCAAAACGACCGAGTTCATCAAAGCGGTGCCTGAAGAAACGGGTGCCACTGGCATGTGGGCTGGCTTTAATGTGTTCTTGGCGGCAGGCATGATTAGAGAGGCAGCATCTCTCACAACACAGGTATCTGGCGAGGTAATTCCTTCCGATGTACCTGGCAACCTGGCCATGGGCATCCGTCAACCAGCAGGCGTTATTTTGGGCATTGCACCTTGGAATGCACCCGTTATTTTGGGTGTCAGGGCCATCGCTACGCCTTTGGCTTGCGGCAACACCGTTATTTTGAAGGGCTCAGAAAACTGCCCTAAAACGCACCAACTGATTGTGGAAGCGTTTCAAGAAGCTGGTTTTCCGCCAGGTGTTGTCAACTACATTACCAACGCGCCGGCTGACGCCGCTTCGGTGGTTGAGGCCATCGTGGCTCACCCAGCAGTGCGTCGCGTCAACTTTACGGGCTCTACCAAAGTGGGCAAGCTCCTCGCCCTAACTTGTGCCAAGTATTTGAAACCTGTGATCTTGGAACTAGGAGGCAAAGCACCCATGGTGATTTTGGACGACGCCGACATTGACGACGCTGTCAACGCGGCAACTTTTGGCAGCTTTGCCAACAGTGGCCAAATTTGCATGAGCACCGAGCGCATTGTGGTGGACGAAAAAATTGCCGATGAATTTGTCAAACGCTTTGCCAACAAAGCCAAAAATCTACCCTTGGGCGACCCTCGCAAACCTGAGCCAGTGGTCTTGGGCAGCGTCATTGGCATGAGCACAGTGTCTCATTGCAACGATCTAATAGATGACGCCATTGCCAAAGGCGCCAAGCTGGTGTGTGGCGGTAAATCTACCGACACGCTCATGCCTGCCACCTTGCTAGACCATGTCACACCTGCCATGCGCATTTACCGTGAGGAAAGCTTTGCACCCGTTAAAGCCATTGTGCGTGTGAAGGGTGTAGAAGAAGCCATTGCTTGCGCCAACGACAACGAGTACGGTTTGTCATCGTCTGTGTTTGGTCGGGATATTGCTCGCGCCTACAACGTGGCCCGCAAAATTGACTCAGGCATTTGCCACGTCAATGGCCCCACGGTACATGACGAGGCACAAATGCCTTTTGGCGGTGTCAAAGGCAGTGGCTACGGACGCTTTGGCGGCAAGGCAGGCATTCACGAATTTACTGAACTGCGTTGGATTACCATTCAAACCACACCGCGTCAGTATCCGTTTTGAATTTTAAAATCGGTTTTGAATTCTAAAAAATGAGGAAGATCAGGGCTTTTTAGCTTTGAACTTCTGAATACTTTCTTTCAAATCTCGAAACTCTTCACAACCAAACCTGCACGCTTTGTCTAATCGAGCAAGCAGTTTTTCTGCGCCCGACAGATCATTTTTAAGCAACAACAATTCGCCGTAATACTCCAACGCACCTCTGTGATTAGCGTCGAGGTTCAAAGCAGAGATGTAGTATTTTTCGGCTTCAGGCAAATTTGGGGCAGCCTTTTTTCTAAGGCTATAGCCCATTAAGTTGTGCCAGTCGGCTGAGTTTTTTTGATCAGCCTCTGCTAGCAACTCGACGGCTTTTTCATAATTTCCAGCCTTGATTGCATTTCTAGCGGGCTGAAGAATTTCTGTCAGAGACTTAGAGCTGCTAGGTGCTGGCGAGGTATCTGCTGACCACGCATGAAACGAACATGCGAGTAAAGATGCAATCAGTATATTTTTCAAAGTAACCTCTAAAAGTTGAGTCATTCACTATAAGCATCCATTTTATGTTGATGTACTCAATTTTGCACAACCAGGTCAACAGGAAATTTCATATAGCTATTCCTGAGTATCAAACAATGATGCTCTGAAATTATTTCTGCCGCTTTTTAGCTTGACTGGGGTTTTCGGCATTGGCATACGCCTTGAGTCCGGCTTCACGATCAAGCGGCACAGTACTTGAAATGGTCACGCCCGCAGGCGGTTGCAAATGGGGCGGGAAGAAAGCCAGCTTTTGATTTTGAGCGAGTTTATGGGTTCGATCTAAATCTAGATCGCGTTCGTTCACACCGTTTGGAGTAACGCACACGCCATCGATGATTTCCAAATCTAACCACCAGCGCTTCACCGAATTGCGCATGCCTGCGCCAATTTGATCGTCAAAGTCAATGAGCGCTTTTCGCGCGCTAGGCACTTGAATTGAGAGTTCGAGTAGCCGAGCCGATTCAGCCAGATCTTCTCTGTTGTAAGGACAGGTTTTCATACACCGCCCACAAGCTGAGCCCTTCATGTTGGTCAATCGATATTTGCCGCATTTCTCAACATCGGGTTTCCAGATTTCATAACCATTGAACATGACCTTGGGGCCAAAAGGAATGGCATTGCATGGACATTCACGCGCACATTTCAGGCACATGTTGCAAACCGATTGCAAACCAAAATCGATGGGTTGATCAAATGACAAAGGTAAATCGGTGGTGAGCAAAACGCTCTTTGATCGAGGTCCAATAAAAGGATTTAACACCAGTTCACCAATGCGCGACAACTCTCCAAGGCCGGCCAACAAAGCGGCTGGAATGTGCAAGACATCTGATTCTGCGTTGGTGTGGGCACGCGACGAAAAACCCAAGCGGCGCAAATGCGCGCCCATGACCCCTGCAATGAAGGCGCCTCGCATATAGCCACGCATTGACTGTGCGCCAGAAATCCAATCGTCACCCGAGGCGCCCTCCATGGTTTCAAATCCTTGGTCAAGCAACATGACAACACAGTGCTTGTGGGTAGGCTCAATGGGCTTGCCTTGTTGTGCTTCGTGTGAGTAAAACATCCAAGACTCTGCTTCACAAATACCCACCAAATCGGCGCCTAAAAAATACGCCAGGGCTTTGATGGACTCTGCATTTCTTTGGGCATCCGACAACTCTCCAATTGGCTTTGAAGGTACAAGTCGCTCGTATGTACCTTGCAAAGGCACCATGTTGCGAATCAAGGGCGTCATGGCAAATGCCAAAGGGTGTTTGGTGGCAAAACGCATGCGCTGCACCTTGGCTTTTTCGCCCAAATCGCCAGCCAACGCACGCGTGAATAAATCGGCACGTTTGCTGTTGCGAATAATTTCCTCTCGCAAAATAAGCGTTGTGGGCTCTGGCACTCGCTTCAATGATTCCATGGGGTAACGGCCCCAATGCAAAGGGCGCAGTTCGGCTTCCGATTCAGCCCAGCCTGGGCGAGTGCCGTGTTTGCCCATGTAGGCGTCGGAATCTGGCCAAGCCAAGGAGGCGGTTGGTGCAATCGGAAGGTCAATTTCCAATGGCAAGTCGGTACTGATGGCGGCTAAAGCAAAGCCGGCATTGAGAAAAGGCATTTTGAGCATGCCGTTTTCTGATCGCACAATGCCAGCGCGTTGTGCCAATGCTTCTAAGTTTAAAAGCGTATTGCCGGCGACATGACCTCGCGCACCATAACCCAAAGCGCGAACATAGCCAGCCAAAACAACTGCCACTTCGGTTGCGCGTGCATCTGTTCTGGCTTTGTTGCTGCCATGAATCCAAGCGGCCCCAGGCTCTTCAAATTTGGGCTCTCGGCTAAACTCAACCAGAATCATCAAAGCATGGCTGTGCTTCAGGGCTCCATTCAAAAAATCAGTGGGCTGAAGGACGCATACACCAGCCAGCGTTGCATCTAAAAAATAGGCGCTGGCTTTGAGGTTTTTGCTTCGAGTGCCTAAATCGTCTGGTAAGGGCGCGCGAGCAATGGCTGACTCGCCATCCAAGTACTGCTCAAAAAGAGACTGATAAGTGGCCAATGCATGGTTGATTGAATCTGGTCCAGCCGAATATTGATCTTGGGGTGAAGTGGCCTTGAGTTCTGGGGCCTTGATATCTCGAGGCAACAATTCGGTGGGTAAATCACCCATGTCGAAGTGGCGGTTTCGGTTTGAGAATAAGCGGGGCATGCTAAGAATATGTCTGAACTTCTTGAGATCATAACTGCCATGCAGGCCAAGGGTAGCTTGCTCTTAGGCCCTGATCGTCATTATTCGCCAATGCGTCTGCTTTGAATCGATCTCATTTAAGTGGACAAATTTGACGAAACAGATAAGCTTGCGTGAGTTTGGTAAACAGTTAGAGATATCTCTAGTTGTTGACTGTGTTAATTTTCAATGGAACCACTCATGCTAGTACGCCTCTTGTATGTCAGCCAGCCAGTAGGTCCCGTCACGACCACAATGACCACCCTCATTTTAGAAAAATCCGACAAGAACAACAAAAAGGAAAACATCACTGGTGTTTTATGCCAAGGCTCTGGCTTGTGGATGCAAGTTTTAGAGGGCGAGAGATCCAAGGTCAATTTGCTTTACGCTCGAATCATGTCGGATCGCAATCACAAAAACGTTGAGCTTCTGTCATTAGAAGAAATTACGCAAAGACGTTTTGGAAAATGGTCTATGGCGCTGGTGTATTTGTCCAAAGATGACCCCATGGTTCAAATGGCTCATCCAGAATTTGACCCCTATACAGCATCAGCCAAAGACGCATTTTTCATCTTAGACGAGCTGATCAAAACTGGCACGCCAATTATCAACACGGCAACTTAATGGGTGCTTGCGAAGGAACTGACTTTGCAAGCGGCGTCACAATTTTTGTGAGGTCTTAGGCCGCTTCTAAATTTAAAAATTTGTACAAATCAAAAACTGAATTAGGAGCAACAGGATTGATTTTGGGTGGCAGGGGCTTGAAGTGCATGGCCATTGACTTGGTCTGCTTTAAGGACGAAGAATCGAACCATTTGGGCACCAAATCGGATATCAGGCAATTCTGAAGATATTCTTTTTCAAATTGAAAAGCTTTATCGGCAATCAGATTGGTGGCGTGCCACTCAGGCGAGGAATAAGTTTCTTGAACACACGGCTTTGGAAGCTTGAAGCATTCAACAACGTCCCAAACCGAAAGACCTCGCATTGAGCCAAGCAACTGGTAGCCCCCTCCTGGCCCACGGGTAGCTTGAATAAGACCAAACTCTCTTGCATCTTTCAAAATACCCTCAATGTAGGAAAGCGAAACGCCTGTGGCAGACGCAAGCGCGTCGGCCGTAATCGTTTTGTGACTTGGGGCACTGGCAATGGTTGTAACCACCTTTAGCCCTAGGGCTGCTCGCTTACTTAACATGTTGTTTCCTTGTGTAAGAAGTGACAATTTAGCACCAATCTATAAATTAATTACTCAAATTTTTAAATATATGAAATAATCTATTCAAAATCTATTCAAAGAAGAGTTTATGTCTAAAAATACACCTCAAAAAGTCGGTACTCACAAAATAGGCGCGGTGTCTAGCCTGAGCGGAGTGCCCACCCCTACGCTTCGAGTCTGGGAACTAAGGTACGAAACATTCCAGCCCCAAAAGACAGAAAGCAAACACCGTCTGTACACAGATGACGACGTTTTAAAGGCAACCGTACTCAAGCGGCTCACAGAACAAGGGCACGGCATTAGCAGCATTGCAAAGCTAAACACAACGGATCTGAACAATTTGTTGCAGCAGCAACAAGAGACCAACCAAAGAAAGGCAAGTTCCGACTTCAAGGATCAAACAGTTTCTATAGCAGTGATTGGACTGCCCCTTGCAGCCAAAATTGAATCGAAGAAGTTCACGTTCAGTTTTAACAATCAAGCCATCCGCATCACAGATATTTTTAGTACGGTACAGCAAGCCTTGCAGGCTAAGTTTCAAAAGAGCCCCCAAATTATTCTCGTCCATACAAATTCATTGCATGCAGGGGTTCAAGTAGACATACATCGTTTGGCACAACTTAACAGTGCCTTGCAAGTGATTGTGCTTTACAACTATGGTCAAGAACCCATCATTGAATCGATGAAACGCTGCGGCATGATTGTTCGCAGAGAGCCCATCAGCGACTCCGATTTGGCCGACCTGATTAGGTCAGTGCTTCTAATTGACAACGAAACAAGCGCAGGCAGCCTGTCGTCTGGCATGCTCATCCCACCTCGAAAGTATGACGACATTGAACTGATGCGTGTCGCCAGCATTTCAACCAATGTATTGTGCGAATGCCCAAAGCATGTTTCAGAAATTATTACGCAACTTGCAAGCTTTGAGCAGTACAGCCACGAGTGCTTGAATAATTCGACAGAGGATGCACACCTGCATGCCTATCTCAGCTCGGTTTCAGGCTCTGCCAGAGCGCTATTTGAATCGGCACTAGAAATGGTAGCCAAGCATGAAGGCATTCAACTCAAAAAAACTTCAAGCGAATAAGCAAATTACAAATTCAATTTGACTCACTTTTGACAGACCTGTTTGCAATTCGAGTTGCTATTGAACGAGACTTGGC
>CAJCDH010000097.1 GCA_903961095.1 uncultured Burkholderiales bacterium
AAGATGACCCTGCTAAGAAGCCTTGATGGGTTGACTGTAGGTAAAAAAATACCCGCCTAGTCGGGTTTTTTGTTGGACTGGTTAAAAGCTGCTTTTGAGGGCAGCCCAGTTCAATTACAGCTTCTGGCGTTCCATGAAGTTGTTCATGCTGGCTTCAGCCAAGCTGAACCACTGATTGGCTTCACGGCGGTAGTTAGAGTAGTCAGCATAGATTTTTTTCCACTCAGGATTGGTATTGCTTAAGTTGGAATAAACTTCTTGTGATGACTTGAATGCGGCTTCCATGACGTCTCTTGGGAAAGCGCGCAATTTGGCGCCTTGACCAATGAGGGTTTTCAATGCAGCTGGGTTTTTGTAGTCGTATTTGGCAATCATGTCTGTGCCTGCATAAGATGAGGCGCATTCAATGATGGCTTTGTACTCGCTAGACAAACCGTCATAAGCCTTTTGGTTGACGTACAAAGCCAACTGTGGGCCCACTTCCCAGAAGCCTGGGAAGTAGTAGTTAGGTGCCACTTTGTTCAGACCCAATTTCTGGTCGTCATAAGGGCCCACCCACTCGGCTGCGTCGATGGTGCCTTTTTCCAGGGCTTGGTAAATCTCGCCGCCAGGAATGTTTTGGGGAACAACACCCAGGGGTTCCAAAACTTTGCCGCCGAATCCGCCCACACGGAATTTCAGGCCCTTCATATCGGCCAAAGATTTGATCTCTTTGCGATACCAGCCGCCCATTTGAACGCCTGTGTTGCCCATAGGGAAGTTAACAATACCCACCTTGGCGTAAAACTCACGGAACAGCTTCTAGCCATTGACTTCGTACATCCAAGCGTTCATTTGACGTGCGTTCAAACCAAATGGAATGGCGCAATCCATCGCGTAAGTTGGGTCTTTGCCGAAGAAGTAGTAAGGCGCTGTGTTGGCCATTTCGACGGTGCCGTTGGACACGCCATCAAGCACGCCAAATGCGGGCATCAATTCGCCAGCAGCATGGGTGGTGATGGTGAACTTGCCGCCAGACAATTCGCTAACCTTTTTAGCAAACACGTCGCAAACACCGAACAATGTGTCGAGTGATTTGGGGAAGCTCGAAGCACAGCGCCAGCGCAATGTGGCTTGAGCGTGAATAACCGCTGGGGCTGCGCCTGCGGCCAAGACGCCAGCGATACCGGCATTTTTAATAAGGGAACGACGATCCATGGGGTTCACTCCGGAAGTCTAAGTTGATGAATTCAGGTCGCCAAGACGACACCGATGACTGGGAACAGTCATTTAGACATTGTAGGAAATTTGCAAGCCCCTTTTGTCGAGGGTTTTCCCTTCGATCGATCAATGTTTGATCTAGGTGGCTTTTCTGGGTTTTAAGGCCCACCAAGGCAGTTCTTTGCTGAGGGAGTGAACATTGCCAGATTGGTTTGCTTCGTAACCCCACATGTCTTGTAATGTCGATTGCCACTCAGGATTGGCAAGATGCTTTCTGAGGGCCTGGACGGGCGGAGAGTCTAGGGCGCTTTTGAGGCAAACCAGCCAATAGTTTTCGCTGGCCAGGGGCACAAAGTCGAGTCCTGAAGCCAGGGCGGCACTTTCGATGGCCAGACCGGCATCTGCTTGACCCGATGCAATGCAGTTGGCCACAGCGCTGTGAGACAGTTCTTGGTGCTCGTAGCCAATGAGTTGATCTGCGGCCAGCCCCTGATTGGCCAACAACTCATCGAGAAGCAGGCGCGTGCCCGTGCCTAGACCTCGATTGACATACCTCAGGCGCTTGGCCATGACATCTTGCAAAGAATGAATATTCAACGGGTTGCCAGGTTTGACCAACAGACCTTGTGTGCGTTTTGCGAAGCCAATGAGTTTGTGCTGGCCTGGCTTAAGCAGGGGTTTGTAGGTTTGCGCTGAGAGGCTGTTAAGGCTAGGCTGGCTGAGTGTATGAAATCCTGCCAATTCGCATCGACCTTCATTCAAGGCCCTGACGGCATCGACGCTGCCGCAAAACCGGATGTCCAAATGCAGCGACTGACGGGCTGTGAACTCTCGCAGCCTCACCAAGGCATCGTCATGACTTGCATAGAGCGTGAGCAAGTGTGCTTCGGGGTCAAAGGCAACAGCAAATGTACGTTCTAGCTCGGCCATCAGAGCCTCAATGGGTGCAGCCAAACGGGCCTGCGCTTGCCTTTCTGCCCATAGGAGCTTGCTGGCAAATTCGGACAGCTCGGCTGGCATGCCCTTTTCCCAAACGATGAGGTTTTGATTGAGCTTCAATTCCCATTTTTTTAGCTCACCCCAAACATGCCGATAGGACATGCCCAAAGATTTGGCGGCAGCAGCAATCGAGCCTTGCTCACGCACAGCCTGAAGCAAGTCCATCAGGGCGTTGCGCAGCAAAGCCTGCTGACGCGGCTTGGTTAAATCAGTTGCATTGGGCGCTGAATTCTCAGAACCCAAGTTGTAAGAAAGTTCAATTTTTGACACCGCTTAAGTGTGCCTTATTTATGCCTAGTTTCTGAATCAAACCGTAGCAACCTATGCACGCCATTTCATAGCGGATGACCCCCGTAGAAGGGGTGATTCAAAAGGGTTAGCATCAGCGCTCTATTGCATCCAAATGAACACTTTTTCAGACAGCGCTGTCACTGCGCTGAAACTCATTACCTCGCTTGATCCTGGGCTTTGGACCATTGCAGGGCGCTCGCTGGGCGTCAGTGCCACAGCATGCTTTTTAGGATGCGTGGTCGGCATTGCCTTGGGTGCGTTTTTGGGAGTCTCTAAGTTTGCTGGCAGGTCTGTGGTGCTGACCGTCCTGAATACATTTTTGGCACTGCCATCGGTGGTGGTGGGCTTGGTGATTTATTTGCTCTTATCGCGCACAGGGCCTTTGGGATTTTTGGGTTGGCTGTTCAGTTTCAAGGCCATGGTCTTGGCGCAATTTATTTTGGTCGTTCCAGTGGCTGCTGCATTGTCTCGGCAGGTGGTTGAAGATGCAGAAATGGCCCATGGCGAGCAATGGCGATCTTTGGGTGCAGGCAATGTGTTCAGGAGTATTTTGCTGGCCTGGAATGAACGGTTTGCCTTGTTGACCATTGTGGTGGCTTGCTTCGGTCGCGCCATCTCGGAGGTGGGTGCGGTCATGATTGTGGGTGGCAACATTGAAGGCTTTACACGTGTGATGACCACCGCCATAGCACTTGAAACCAGCAAGGGCGATTTACCTTTGGCATTGGCCCTCGGTATTATTTTGCTGGGCATTGTGGGTTGCCTGAATGTGATGCTGTCGCTGTTGAGGTATTGGCAAGATCAGTCGCAACTTAAAGGTCAAAACAGCTTGCGAGGGTGGGTGGCATGACTAGCTTGTTGTCGCTCCATCAAGTCAGCCTAAAGCTTGGGGGAGTGCAAGCCTTGCAGGATGTCTCTCTAGAAATTTTTTCAGGAGAGCAGGTGGCCCTGATTGGTGCCAATGGGTCTGGTAAGAGCACACTGCTACGGCTGTTAAATGGTCTGCACCAGCCTTCGCAAGGCAGAGTCAATTTGCCGCCATGCCGACAAGCCATGCTGTTTCAAAGACCGCACATGCTGCGCACCAGCAGCTTGAACAATGTGGCCATTGGGCTGTGGTTAGACCGAAGTCTTGGGCTTGGTTGGGCTAATTGCAAACTGCGCGCACTAGAGGCGCTTTCAGTGGTCGGCTTGTCGGGTGTGACGCAGCAAAATGCGGCTACTTTATCGGGCGGTCAGCAACAGCGATTGGCCTTGGCCCGCGCTTGGGCCCGTGAACCTCAATTGCTATTTTTAGACGAGCCCACCGCCAGTTTGGATCCGCCTGCCAAACGCGAAGTGGAGGCACTCGTGCACCAACTCATCAAGCCTCAAGGTCAGAAAATGGCAACCACCTTGGTGTTTGCCAGTCACAACTTGGGGCAGGTCAAACGTTGGGCCAGTCGGGTCATTTACCTAGAGCAGGGAAAAATCTTGGCCGACTTGCCCACCCTTGATTTTTTCGATGCCGATTGTCTGAAACAACACAGTCAACAAGCTTTTTTATTTCTTCAAGGAGAAACTTGATGCGTTCAATTTCTAAATTCTTCAAGGTGTCTTGCAAACTTCGACACCTGGCTTTAGGTCTGGTCATGGCAGGCATGACGGCACATGCCATGGCCCAATCCATCGTCATGTCGTCCACCACCTCGACAGAACAATCAGGTTTGTTTGGCTACCTCTTGCCTGAGTTCAAAAAAGCCAGTGGCATTGACATCAAGGTGGTGGCTTTGGGCACGGGCCAAGCGCTCGACATGGCGCGCCGCGGTGATGCCGATGTGGTGTTTGTGCACGATCAAGTTGCTGAAGAAAAATTTGTGGCAGATGGCTTTGGTCTAAAACGTTTGGCGGTGATGTACAACGACTTTGTGGTGGTAGGCCCGCATGCCGATCCTGCCAGTGTGAAGGGCAATGACATTGTGGCGGCCCTCAAAAAAATCTCGGCAGGCAATGCCGCATTTGTGTCTAGAGGTGACAAGAGTGGCACGCATGCTGCCGAATTGAGGTTCTGGAGCCAAGCCGCAATGGCCGATAAAAAAGGCACAGGCTACAAAGAGTGTGGTTGCGGCATGGGCCCCGCTTTGAACATTGGCGCATCCACCGGTGCCTATGTTTTAACGGATCGCGGCACTTGGTTGAATTTTAAAAACAGGGGTGACTTGAAAGTTTTGGTAGAAGGTGATGCTCGCCTGTTTAACCAGTATGGTGTGATGGTGGTCAACCCTGCCAAGCATGCCCACGTGAAAAGGGCAGATGCACAAAAATTTGTCGACTGGATTGTGTCCAAGCCAGGTCAAGCCGTCATTGCGGGTTACAAAATTGGCGGTGAGTCGGTGTTCTTTCCCAACGCAACACCTTGATCATCACCCGCTTGCCTCGCTGATGGCTTCCCCTGATCAGCGCCCAGTAAAACAAACGGGCACCGAAGGATCGATGGGGGGTCCTTCGTGCGTATTTTTGGCGTGTGCCACATCCATATCGCGAGGAAGCGGCACACCATTTTTGACGGCCAATACTTCGGCCATGATGCTGACTGCAATTTCTGCGGGTGTTTTGCTGCCAATGTAGATGCCAATAGGGCCGCGCAGCCTTGCGAGCGAAGTTTCTGTCTGATCGAAGTGTTCGATCATGCGTTGCTGGCGCAAAATGTTGTTGCGCCTAGAACCTATGGCACCGATGTAGAAGGCATCTGTTTCTAAAGCTGCCAACAAAGCCAAATCGTCTAGCTTGGGGTCGTGGGTGAGGGCAATGACGCAGCTGCGCCTGTCGGGTTTGAAGCTCAGCACCAAATCGTCTGGCATATCGTGTTTGACTGTGACGCCAGCCACAGACCAAGCTCCTCTGTATTCTTCGCGCGGATCGCACACCGTTACTGCAAAGCCATTGAAAAGGGCCATCGTGGCCAAGTACTCGGTCATTTGGCCTGCGCCAATGAGCAGCATGCGGTACTCAGGGCCAAAGGTGTTGATGAGCTGTGTCTCGTCTATTTGCAATTCGCTAGGCGCGCTACTGGTGGTCAAAGTGACTGCGCCAGTTTGCAAGTTGGTGGCTCTTTGAGTGAGCTGCCCTTTTTCGAGGAGCTCAATCAGTTGGGCCAGGCTGCCAGCATCTGGATTGAACTCTAGCAACAGCTCTAAGGTGCCGCCGCATGGCAGGCCAAAGCGATGCGCTTCGTCTGCACTGATGCCATATTTCAATTGAACCGGTGCGCTGTTAACAATGGCATTGGCCTTGCTGTATTGGGCAATCAGATCGTCTTCAATGCAGCCACCCGACACGGACCCTACAACGGCACCCGTTTCGCACAATGCCATGATGGAGCCTACGGGGCGGGGCGATGAACCCCATGTGCGAACCACGGTCGTTAACAAGGCCCTTTGCCCAGCTTCTCGCCAAGCTTTGAGAGTTCTTAAGACAACGATGTCTAGATTTTCCATGATAACGCTTTGAATGTGGCTTGTTTTAAATTAGCGCACCATGTACCAAACAGCGCCCGCGCCCACCAGCAAAGCCAACCAAACCCAACTGGGCACCGAACCTGAAGATGGCGCAGCTTCAGTGGCAGCAACAGGTGTGCTTTCTGTTTCAGTGCTTGGATATTTGGCTTGAAGCGACTCGTCAAACCGTTTGAAGAAATCTTCGGCCAGTGATTTGGCTGCACCGTCAATGAGGCGTTGGCCCAATTGGGCCAATTTGCCGCCTACTGTGGAGTGCACGGTGTATTTCAATTCACAGCCTTCGGTATGCGGATGCAAAGAAACTTGCGATTCACCTTTGCCAAAACCAGCCACGCCGCCTTGCGCTTCAAAATTCAAGGCATATGAATTGGGCGCTTGGATATCAGACAAAGTGACCTTGCCAGTGAACTTGGCAGACACGGGGCCAATCTTGATGGCCACGCCCACGTTGTAAACATTGGCATCTGTGAGTTCAAATTTGTCGCAACCTGGAATGCATGATTTTAGAATTTCAGGATCGTTGAGGGCATCCCATGCTTGCGCTTGTGTGACGTGTAATACGCGTTGACCTTGCATGTCCATCTTGAGTTCTCCGTTAATTCGTTTTCAGTAACTTGGTCAAGGCTTGCGCCAGTTCTTCCAAGCGAGATAAATTGTGAATGGCCAACATGCCATCTACATGGCGATTCAAAACGCTGGCACCGGTTGCAATGGGAGCGTACCCGTCAAACCTGAGCAGAGGGTTGAGCCAAAGCAAAGAGCGTGTGTGTCGCTTGAGCCAAACAAGCTCCGAGTCTAGCGTTTCTGCGGTCCCTGTATCTAGCCCGTCGCTGATTAACAGCACCACCGTGCGCCTGCCTGTGAGTTTTTTGGCGAAATGAGACCGAAAATGAATCAGCGATTTTCCCAATTGTGTGCCGCCTGCGAAATCT
>CAJCDH010000098.1 GCA_903961095.1 uncultured Burkholderiales bacterium
ACAGTCGCTGACTACATTGATTTTGCACTTGAACGTCCTGAGGTGAAAGTCATTGGTCTTTTTATTGAAACTGCACGTGATCCAAGAGGATTTCAAGCTGCTTTAGCTAAAGCAGCTAAATGCGGAGTGCCCGTAGTGGCATTGAAGTTAGGAAGAACAGAAGCAGCAGCCGCTGCAGCCCTTACACATACAGGGGCACTTGTTGGAAGTGACAGCGCTTACCAATCAATATTCGATAAATATGGTGTTGTGCGTGTTGAAACACTCGATGAACTTGCAAGCACTCTTCTATTGTTTTCTACAGGAAGATCTGCCAGCCAAGGCTCTCTGGTTTCGATACATGATTCAGGGGGTGAGTGTGAGTTGTTCATAGATGTTGCTGATCGTGTTGGGGTAGATTTTTTAAAAATATCTGACACGACAAAAAATGAAATATCTTTATTACTAGACCCTGGACTCGAGGCCAAAAACCCGCTTGACGCGTGGGGGACTGGATTGAATTTTGTTTCAACATTTGAAAAGTCATTTTATTCACTCATCACCGATGAAAACGCTGCAATTGGCGCTTTCGTAGCCGATATAAGAGATGAATATTATGTTAGTGATGGTTTTGCAGCAGCTGCAATTGCAGTCGCCAATCGATCAGATAAGCCGGTTGTTTTTATTACTAACTATACCCAGTTGCGTCATGACAAGATTGCTTTAAGACTCACTGAGGCAGGTGTCCCCGTTCTAGATGGGACTCAAAATGGGCTTGTAGCTATCCGTGGTGCTTTAGCGCACAGAGATTTTTGCAAGCGCATAAAAGACGAACTCCCTACGTTGCAAGCTGATAAAGCCAAGATCAAAGGCTTGCTCAATACTGTCCAAAAAAGCAAAGGTACTTTAGGTGAATCCGCGAGCCTGTCAATACTGTCCCAATATGGCATACCCGTTGTCCCTTATTTAAATGTCCAAAGTGAAGCCTCAGCTGTTGAAGCAGCACTAGCAATAGGCTATCCAATAGCTTTGAAAACCGCAGCTGAAGGGGTTTTTCACAAAACCGAGTCTAAAGGGGTTTTTCTCAATATCAATAGCGAAGCGGAGCTTCGCAGTGCATGGTCTGATTTAAATTCACGCCTTGGCTCGTCGGCTATCGTAGCAAAAATGGTTCCAAAAGGCGTTGAAATTGCGCTTGGCATGATCAATGACCCGCAATTTGGACCCCTGGTTTCAGTAAGTGCTGGAGGGGTACTAGTAGAAATATTGTCGGACACTCAAGTGGCATTGGCCCCATTTGGAGTACCAACTGCACTTCGAATTTTGAATGAATTATCGATAAGTCCACTTTTATCTGGCCACAGAGGGGGGAAGGCTGTAGATATCAATGCTCTTGCTGAGATTATCAGTAAGTTCTCTTTGCTTTGCATTGATCTAGCAGAACACGTGCAAGAAATTGATGTAAATCCATTGGTTTGTAGTGACGATATTTATGCAGTAGATGCATTATTTTTAATTTCTTAGACAGGTACTAAATGGACTTATTAATACCCCCGGCAGATCAAACATGGCAAGAACGTGCCAAAAACTTTGCTGAAACAATACTTTTTCCTCAAGAATTGGAATTGGAATTAAATGGCTCTCTATCTCGCGAGACTAAAGATAACTTAAGAGCCGAAGTTATTAAGCATGGCTTTGCTGGTATCAATCATTCAACCGAGGTTGGGGGAAAAGGGTGCACTCAATTCCAACAAACTTTGATTAATGAAGAGTTAGGTAAAGCGACTGGTGCATTGTGGGCTGCAGTCTGGCATCCAGCAGTTCCACTTAAGCATGGAACAAAAAAACAAATAGAGGAATACCTTCGCCCAAGTTGTGAGGGGAAACGACGTGCTTGTGTTGCGATAACTGAACCAGATGCTGGTTCGGATACTAATTTAATTAAAACCACCGCAAGACGCCGCGGCGATCGATATGTGATTGATGGTGAAAAATGGTTTGTTACAAGCGGTGACGAGGCAGATTACATTATTGTCCACGCCTTGATTGATGGCGATATTTCAAAGCCAACGCTTTTTTTAGTTGATCGGAAAACTCCTGGACTCTCAATCAAGCGTGAACCAAAATTTACACATAATTATATTTTTGGCCATCCGGAATTTGTTTTTCAAGGGGTTGAAGTTAGCGAAGAATGCATACTCGGTGGAGTAGGAATGGGTCTTGAGTTAACGAAGGACTGGTTCGTTGAGGCTAGATTGCAGATAGCAGCTAACTGCCTAGGTGCAGCAATACGCGGTTTTGAGCTTGCTAACGATTGGGCGAATCGTAGAGTTCAATTTGGAGTGCCTATTCGAAGACACCAAGCAATCGATTTCATGTTAGCAGATATGGCTGTAGAAATTATGGCTGCTAAAAGCATGATCTATAGAGTCGCTTGGGAAATTGATCAAAAAATCGATCGAAAAATCATACATGCGAGAGCTAGTGTAATAAAACTACATGCTTCTGAAATGGCTGGAAGGGTTTTAGACAAAGCCGTTCAGATATTTGGTGGGCGGGGGTATATGCGTGAAAATGCGGTTGAACGTCTAAATCGGGATGTTCGTGTAGATCGAATTTGGGAAGGAACATCAGAAATTCAGCGGGTAATCATCGGTGGCCAATTAGCGAAAAGGGGAACAGGTATTTTTACCGACTGGCACAGACCACAAACTAAATAACATCATGAAAACACCTGGCATTTAATGATGAAATTTTGATTGATTTTTAATCTTTAAATTCCAACTTAAGGATCACAATGAACATGATAAAACATTCTCCTTATCACCACAAATTTGCAGCTTTAGGAGCAACATTTGTTGATAGGTTGGGCTTTTCGGCGCCTCTTGTATTTACCTCAACTGAGGAGGAACACCTTGCTACTCGCAATGGAGTTGGTCTTTTTGATGTTTATTATCAAGTCGCAATAGCAATTACAGGTCAAGATGCTCAATCATTTGTTGATTTTGCAGTTGTTGTTGATGCTGCCAACCTAGAAATTGGTAGATCTATTTATACATCTATATGTAGTCATGACGGCGGAATGATCGATGATTTAACTTGCTTCCGTATTTCTAGTCAAGAATATTGGTTATGCCCAACACCATCGCGGGTTGCACAAGTTATGCATGCATTGACTATGATTAAGTCTAATTTTTCAGTGTCAGTGACAAACCTGGGATACAAAAATGCATATCTATCCGTTCAAGGCCCTCTTTCAAGAAGCCTCTTGAGTCAACTAACTAGTTCAGATCTTTCATCTGAGGCATTACCATATTTCAGTTTCATCGAATCAACTGTTGCTGGCATTCCTGGTGCACTATTGTCTCGTACAGGATATTCAGGCGAACTAGGGTATGAGTTGTTTTATCCAGTTGAATATGCAGAACATCTTTGGGAATCGGTCTTTAAAGCAGGACTTGATTTTGGCGTTAAACCATGTGGCTTAGGTGCGCTTCGAACGCTGAGGCTTGAGAAGAAATATCTTCTATATGGTTTAGATGCGGATGAGAAGACAAGTCCATTGGAAGCTGGTTTGGGTTGGACGTTAAAAAATAAAAAAACTCAATTTGTTGGAAAAGAGGCGCTTGAACGTCAACTCAAAGAAGGCGTGAAAAAGCGCTCCGTTTTATTAGAGTTTGAAGGACTAAACTTTGTTCCAGAAATTGGAGCCCAGATTTTTTCTAATGGCAAAGAAATTGGTGTTGTTACTTCCGCTGAAAAAGGTTACAGCGTAGGTAGCTCTTTAGCCCTTGGATATGTCAATACCATTAATGCTAAACATGGCGATGAATTGATGGTTGCTGGTGCCAATGGATTGCATGGAGCAAAAATCCATCTACGTTCTATCTACGATCCTGATGGAATACGTGTCCATGCCTAAAGATTTATACGAGTTCAATTGCTGGTTGAGTTCATACCAATTGGATTGGATTTCCGTTAAATGAATAATTTTAAATATCTTTTTTCTCCTATACGCATCCGACAGACGGAAATCCGTAATCGTATTTTGTCAACGGGGCATCAAACTTACTTGGCTAAGGAGGGCGTCCCTGGTGACGACTTGATTGCTTATCATGAAGCTCGAGCTAAGGGTGGTGTCGGTCTCATCATCGTAGAGGCGGCGAGATTCCACTCTTCCTCATACAGTGATTCGGCGGAGTTGATTGTGGGGTCCGACGAATGTATAGCTGGATATCATCGTCTAGCTCAAGCAGTTCACAAGCACGGTGCAAAGATTTTTGGTCAACTTTCGCATTCAGGTCGTGTTTCTCGACGAATAAGTGATGGGCTGCGTGGCGTCGTTTATGCCCCATCTGCGGTCCCAGATAACCGATTTCACACGATGCCGCGTGAGATGCCGATATCTCTTATTGAGGAGTTGGTCGAATCTTGTGCGGCGTCGGCCATAAGGTTTTTACGTGCTGGCTTAGATGGCATTGAACTTGTTGCTAGTCATGGGCTTCTTTTTGCACAGTTTCTCAACCCGCAAACCAATACACGCGTTGATAGATATGGCGGTAGTCGCGAGAATCGAATGCGATTTCTTTCGGAGTGCTTATCAGCTGTGCGTCGCTCAGTGGGTGAGGAGCTTGTTGTGGGAATAAGAATATCTGCGGAGGAAGTTGAGCACGATGGTCTTACTGCTGATGAAGTAATTGAAATTTGCAAAGAACTCGCAAGTAATGGTGCTATTGATTATGTCAACGTAACTACAGGATCCATGTCTGGACTGGGTGGTTCCATTCATGTCGTTCCCCCTATGGAACTTAAACCGGGTTACGTGGCGCCACATGCCGCGAACCTGCGCTCTGCTGTAGGTCTTCCAGTCTTTGTGGCTGGAAGAATAAATCAACCTCATATTGCTGAACAAATATTGACATCAGGACAAGCCG
>CAJCDH010000099.1 GCA_903961095.1 uncultured Burkholderiales bacterium
AAGAATCTCTGCTTGGCCGCCTTTGGCATAGAGCCCGCCCACTACAAGAACGAGGGCCGAAATGACCAATCCAATAGCAATGACAATTTTCTTCAACATGCGCGGCCCATAGAGGTGGGTTTCAGAGACTTGAATGGTAAACCTTCAAGACTTTGCTCTAAATCAGAGTAAAACCCTTTAAAAACAAGGATGTCACAAAAACATACATTCATGTATGGAAAATATAGCAAAATATCTCATTGCCGAAAAGCCCTCCAAAACCCTCGGCCCCCTTGAAAGTGCCTCATGTCTGAACTTGCAGTTAGAAAATTATTGGTAGACCTCACAACACCCTTCGAACAGCGTTGGTGTGGTGGTGACGCATTCAAGTCAGCTTTCTTCAATGCTTTGTCTATGAGTTTTCCTGTGGGCGAACAATTCTTCATTGATTCTGTCCGTGAAGGCGCCAAGCAAATGGACGACGCGACACGAGAAAAATTTGCGGAGGAAGTGAAAGGCTTCATTGGGCAAGAAGCTACACACCGCCGCATACATGCTTTGTTCAATGGCCACATTGAACTCCAAGGCTTTAAAAACATCATTGCCGAGCGCTCAGCCAAGCGCATCAAATCCAATGCGCATCAAAACGTGCGTCAACAATTGGCAGCCACTGCGGCCACCGAACATTTCACAGACATCTTCGCAGACTGGCTTTTAAGCCACTCTGAAATTTTTGAAGGCACAGAGCCTCGCCTTAGAACCATGTGGCAATGGCACGCTGCAGAAGAAGCCGAGCACCGTTGCACAGCCTTTGACGTATACAAGGCACTGGGCGGCAATGAAGAATGGCGCATTCGCATTTTTCACTACGTGACCTACACTTTCCTCACCGATGTCATGTTGCAAACCATGCACAACCTGTGGCGCGATGGCAGCTTGTTCAAACCCAGTACTTGGAAAAGCGGCTACAAGCTATTGCTCAGCAAGGACGGTTTGTTCAGGAGCAACTTAGGCCACTGGAAGGCCTACAAAAAAGCCGACTTCCATCCTGCACAGCAGAGTGCTGTGCTGTCAGAGCAATGGTTGCAAAACAACACCAGCGCTTACAGCTTGGTGGGCCGCAGCAG
The DNA here is from genome assembly GCA_903961095.1 of uncultured Burkholderiales bacterium. GTDB lineage: Bacteria > Pseudomonadota > Gammaproteobacteria > Burkholderiales > Burkholderiaceae_C > Limnohabitans_A. Next base: position 1,107 of record CAJCDH010000099.1, read on the forward strand.
CTGAAACTGTCTTATTCAATCAATCCGCTTTGATATTCCGAGATTGAATTAACTTGGCCCAGCGTGCAAATTCTGCAGCTTGATAAGCTGAGAATTGCTCGGGTGTATTCGCCACAATTTCAAAACCTAAATCAAGCAACTTAGGTTTGACAGCAGGATCATTCAGGCCCGCCACAATGGCCGCATACAACTTAGCTTTGATATCAGCAGGAAGGCCTTTGGGAGCAGCGATGGCTTGCCACGAGTAAACATTGGATTCCTTAATGCCCAACTCTTCCAATGAGGGCACCGTAGGCAACAAAGGCGAACGCTTGACACTGGTGATCGACAATGCGCGTAATTTACCGGCCAAAATTTGAGGCATGGCCGTATTGATATTCATGAAAGAGCCGTCGACTTGCGAACCTAACAAATCAGTCATCACTGGGCCACCGCCTTTGTAAGGTACGTGAATGCCAGTGGTTCCGGTTTGTTGCCAAAACAATTCAGCTGTTAAGTGATCGCTGCTGCCATTTCCAGATGAGGCCAGTGTGAACTTATTGGGATTGGCCTTGTGAAATGCAATCACGTCTGCCATCGTTTTATGGGGTGAACTTGCAGGAACGACCAACACATTGGGTGCCTGAACAGCAATGGTGATGTAGTCAAAATCTTTCAGTGCATCGTAGGGCACTTTGGCAAGCAAATGTGGCGCAATTACAAAAGGCCCAAGTGACGATACAAAAAGTGTGTGCCCATCAGGGGCGGCTCGTGTGACGATACCCGCACCAATGGTGCCGGTTGCACCCGCTTTGTTTTCAATGATGAATGTTCCGCCCAAGCGCTCTTGTAACTTGGGTGCAAGTGTCCTTGCGATCAAATCTGTAGAGCCACCCGGTGGAAATGGCACAACCAAAGATACAGGTTTGTCTGGCCAGGCCAATGCACTGCTCATGCTGATGGCCGCAATCAATCCAAAAACTATTTTTTTCATTTTCATGCTTGTCTCCTTAAAATTTAAGTAATAGGTGCAGGGTTGAACAACACCAAGGCATTGTGCAGCTTCCAATGCTCTGCCCAAGTTTGACGGCCACTGGCCACATCCAACAGCAGCTTGAATAATTCCCAGCCACCCTCTTCAATGCTGATCTCACCATCGGCCACTCGGCCAGCATTCATGTCCATCAAGTCGTGCCAACGCTTGGCCAACTCTGTTCTTGTGGCCACCTTCAACACGGGGCAAGCTTGTAAGCCGTAAGGCGTGCCACGACCCGTGGTGAACACATGCAAGTTCATGCCAGCTGCCAATTGCAAAGTACCGCAAATGAAATCGCTGGCAGGTGTCGCGGCAAACACCAAGCCCTTTTGATGAGCTTTGAGTTTTTCTCCAGGTGCCAACACATGTTGGATGGGCATAGAGCCGCTTTTCACAATGGAGCCCATGGCTTTTTCAACAATGTTGGACAAGCCTCCTGCTTTGTTGCCGGGCGTGGTGTTGGCGCTGCGGTCGGCCTGACCTCGCTCTAAATAGCGGTCGTACCAATCTAGTTCGCGCACGATGCTTTGCGCCACTTCGGGGTTGACAGCACGGTGCGTGAGTTGCTCAACAGCATCGCGCACTTCCGTGTTTTCACTGAACATGATGGTAGCGCCAGCGCGTACCAAGAGATCGGCTGCAAAACCGACAACGGGATTGGCCGTGACGCCAGAAAATGCGTCGCTGCCGCCGCATTGAACGCCCACAACCAATTCGCTGGCAGGCACAGTTTCTCTTCGGCGTGCATTCAATCGAGACAAGTGCGGACGCGCACTGTCAACAATGCTATGCAACATGGACATGAAACCCACGTGCTGATCGTCTTGCAAACAAACAGTGTGAGGGCCATCACTCTCTTTCTGATCCGGCATCAACGGAAAACTACCCGCAGGCAACAAGCGCAATGGTGGTAGTTTTTCACATCCCAAGCTAATCACCAAGACTTCATTGCCAAAATTTGGATTGAGGCTAATATTGCGCAGGGTTCTGATAGGGATGATGGCGTCAGGTGCATCAATGGCCACACCGCATCCGTAGGTGTGCTCAATGCCCACGACATCGTCGACGTTGGGATAAAGCGGCAACAACTCTTCTTTGATTTTTTGAACAGCCAAGTTCACCACACCTGCCACGCATTGAACCGTGGTGGTGACCGCCAAGATGTTGCGTGTGCCCACAGAGCCATCAGAGTTTCGATAACCCTGAAACGTAAACCCCTCCAGAGCTTCTACAGAAGGCGCATTGGCCGTAGCCATAGGCAAATTGAAGAAATTGCGAGCAGACGGCAATTCAAGCAATCTTTCGTGGACCCAGCTACCAGCTTCTATGTTTTGTTTTGCAATGCCAATGGTCACGTTGTAGCGCGTCACAGGCTGTCCAGCTTGAATAGACCTTAGTGCAAGCTTGTGGCCTTGCGGCACCGCGTTGATGAGTGTGATGGGGGGTGCGCCAGGATGCTTTTTGACCTTGGCTCCCGCTTTCAATCCCCCTGAAGTGACCACAATGGCCACGTTATCAGCCTCGTGCATTGCAATAACGGGGAATTCAGAGGGATCCATAAACCACTTTATTTAAAAACCTGAGGCAACCACAATGAGAATGAAGGCACATACGTCACAGCCAGCAAAGTCATACCAAGTGCGCTGTAAAAAGGTGCAATTGTGCGCATGACTTGTCCCACTGATATTTCGCCAATAGCACAACCGACAAACTGCACCGTACCCACCGGCGGTGTGTTTAAGCCGAGTGCGCAATTGATGAGCATGAGAATACCAAACTGCAGTGGGTCCATGCCAAACTGCATAGCGATAGGCAAAAAGATAGGGGTACAAATGAGAATGGTGGCAGCCATGTCCAAAAATGTTCCCAAGATAAACAACAAGACATTGATCATTAGAAAAATGACCCAGGGCTCACTGCTGACCAATTTCATCATCTCGCCAGTTTTTTGCGGCACTTCATAAAGGGCCATGAAATAGCCAAAGGCGGCCGAAATACCGATCAGCAGCAATACAACGCCTGTTGTCTTGCAGGCCTTGGCGCAGGCTTTTAAAAAATGCGCCCATGAGAGGGAGCGATAAACCACGACCGTGACAAACAAGGCCCATGCAACGGCAATAGACGCCGACTCAGTGGCAGTGAATGCACCCGACAAGATACCCCCCAAAATAATGACCACCACAAACAAACCGGGTAGCGCAGCCAAAAAGGCCATGAGGACCACTTGCCAGCCTGGGAAGTTTCCGTGGGTTGGATAACCGCGTTTCACGGCAACGTAGTAAGCGGCAGCCAAATTGCAAATGGTCAAAATAACAGCGGGTATGAGCCCCGCCAAAATCAAACCCAAAATACTCACAGATGCAATGCCCGATGTGGCCAGGGTGAAAATAATCAGGTTGTGCGAAGTAGGCATGATGGCGCCCACCAAGGAAGCATGGGTGGTGACATTGACAGCATAGTCAGCGTCATAACCTTCCTTCTTCATGAGAGGAATCATGACCGACCCAATCGCTGAAACATCGGCCAATGGCGAGCCTGCAATACCGCCAAAAATGGTACAGCCCAATACGTTGCTCATGCCTAAGCCACCGCGAACGTGGCCCACCAAACTATTGGCAAATTTAACAATGCGGTCGGCAATGCCGCCATAGAGCATTAACTCCCCAGCAAAAACAAAAAACGGAATGGCCAAGAATGAAAAAATCTGCATGCCGCCAACCATTTTTTGGAAGACAACCGCAACGGGCAAACCCGCAGCCAAAATGGTGGCCACAGAGGAAAGACCGATGGCAAAGGCAACGGGAACCCCCAGAATTAACAACAGGGTAAAACTTAAACCAAGAACTGTTAGTTCCATGATGGCTCCACAACTTCACCGCGAAGCAAGGCGACGATGTGCTCAATTGAAAAGATCAAAATAAGTACACCCGCAATGATCACAGGCACATAGTCAATGCCATCTGGCACCGGAAGCATGGGTTTTTTTTCTTGCCACTTGGCACTGGCCCACATCCAGCCACTTTGAATCATCAAAAAACCAAAAACAGCCACCAAAGTGTGTATCAGCAACTCTAAACGCAAGCGCCACTTTTCAGGCAACAAAACGATAAGCGACTCCATGCCAATATGGCCTGCATCACGCACCCCCACACCCAAACCAAAGGCGGTGACAAACAAAACAATGAGCATGGCCAAAGCCTCTGCCCAAGTGGGTGTGTCATTCAAAACGTAGCGTCCAATGACTTGCCATTGAACGCACAACACCACAGACAACAGCCCAATCACTGCCAGCACCAAGCTGATTTTTGACAAGGCTGCACAAAACTTAGTGAACATCAATCTAAGCCTTTCAAAATCAACCTAGCGGTGCATTGATTACTTGGTGTCTTGAATGGCTTTCACCAAACGCTTCATATCGGGCGTGGTCATGAACTTGTCGTAGACAGGGCCCATGACGGCTTGGAATGACCTCTTGTCGACTTCGACAATTTCAGCGCCAGCAGCTTTGACATTGGCCAAGGATTTAGCTTCTTGTTCGTCCCATTTTCTGCGCTGGAAAGCAACAGACTCTTTGGCGGCTGCGCGAATCATGTCTTGATCAAGCTTAGACTGCTTGTCCCAAACGATTTTTGACATGACCAACATTTCAGGCGCCATGGAATGCTCTGTACGAGAGTAAATTTTGACCGCTTCAACGTGCTTGGCAGTATCGAAAGAAGGAATGTTGTTTTCGGCAGCGTCAATCAATCCTGTTTTTAAACCGGTGTAAACCTCGCCATAGGGCATGGGTGTGGCATTGGCGCCCATGGCACTGACCAAAGCCACCCATAAATCAGACTGTTGAACACGGATTTTCAAGCCCTTGGCGTCGGCCACTGTTTTGATGGGCTTCTTTGCATAAATAGAGCGTGCACCCGAGTCGTAGAAGGCTAAACCAACGAAACCAAATGCTTCGCAACTCTTTAAGATTTCATCACCAGCAGGGCCATCCAAAGCCTTGCGCATCTGTGTCACAGAAGAAAACAAAAAGGGCATGGTGGGCACTTGGGTGAGTGGGCAAATGCCATTCATCGGACCCACATTCACTCGGGTAAAGTCCAAAGCGCCAATTTTCACTTGATCGATGGTTTCTTTTTCTTGACCCAAAGCAGCTTTGTTAAACACTTTGATTTTGTGTTTGCCGCCGCTCATCTTCTCAAGCACTTCGCTCATGTGCTTCACAGCTACCACGGTGGGGTAGTCGTCTGCATTGTGCGTATCTGCAGATCGAAACTCAGCGGCCTGAGTTGCAAAAGAAAGACCGGCCACAGCCAGAGCAGATATAAGCAGTTTGATTGTCATGATGTCTCCAAAATTGAATGGTGTGATGAAAAGTAATGCGAAAAAGAGTGATTAAAAATGTGACGTCCATGTTGCAGGAAATCGTGAGAAAAAAGGCTCAGGCAAACCCCTATGTGGCAAATGGGCAGACACCACTTGCCCGCTCTGCCCCGTGGTGTCCAAGGCCTTGTTGCCTGGAACAATGGAAGTGACAAACAGAGTTTGTAAGTCAGCACCCCCAAACGCGCACATGGCGGGCTTTGGAAACGGAACAGGCAGAGACTCAATACATTGGCCATTTGCATCAAAGCAATGAACCAAGCCGGCATCGTTGCCACAAATCCAGTAATGACCTTCAGCGTCCATCGCGGCACCATCTGGCCTTCCGGGTAATTCAGTCATGTCAACAAACAAGTTTTGATTTAACAACGCGCCAGAGGCAAGATCAATTTGGCAACGCCAAATCTTTTGCGCCATGGGGTGCGAATCGGAAAAATACATGCTGCCACCATCGGGGCTGAAAGCCAGGCCATTGGGTGTGTACAAGCCCTTGATATAGGGCCCAGTGAGACCTCTTTCGTCCAAGCAATAAAGCCCACCCGCGTTATCTGCTTTGCCCATGTCCATGACCATGGTGCCAATCCACATGCGGCCAGAAGGATCGCAGCGGCCATCGTTGAAACGCATGCCAAGTTTGGGGTGCTCAATGGTGGCCAAAGTTTGCTGCTTGTAGCGGCCATCAGACTCTAGGCTCAAAAGTGCGATGCTTGTTTCCATGGCTGCCACCACTTGCCTTTTTGCAGTAAGGGCCATGCAACCGACCTTCTCTGGCAGGTACCAACTTTGCAATTGACCAGCCAAGGATTTTTTCCAAATGCGCTGCGCTTCGATGTCTACCCACCAGAGGCACGAGCCCTCAGCATCCCAAATAGGTGATTCACCGACTTGGTCTTTGTGGCTTGAAAAAATCCCGAAATGAGTCATGAAAATTTTTAGAGCAGATTGAAAAAGCTTCTGTTACATTTCGATCAAGATCAAAGAAATGACATGTTGTCGTACAACTTAAATTATCTAAGACCAACGCTTATTGAGACCTGGTAGTTACCCCATGAACTCGAATTCTGTGATCATAGAAGAACCTCGCAAAACCAAAAGTTTGGCTGTGCAGTTGGTTGAAAAGATGACACTGCACATCCGCGCAGGTCAACTTAAAGCTGGGCAAAAACTTCCCACAGAAGCTGAAATCATGCGCAACTTTGGCGTAAGCCGAACCGTGGTACGAGAAGCCATCTCTCACTTGCAAGCATCGTTTCTGGTCGAAACACGGCATGGTATTGGTACCTTTGTTTTGCCGCAAGAGGCAACCCCGTCTTTTCGCATCAGTGCACATCAATTGGGAACCTTGCGAGAAGTGATTGCCTTGCTTGAGTTCAGAATTAGCATTGAAACCGAGGCTGCAGCATTGGCCGCACAGAGGAGAAATTCCGAAAATCTTGTAGAACTGCAAAATGCCATGAACGCTTTCAAACATGCCCTAGCAGAAGGCCGAGATGCCGTGCAAGCCGACTTTCTGTTTCACCAAGAGATTGCGCGAGCCACTCAAAACAAACATTTTCAAGAATTAATGCACTCCTTGGGCACTGGTGCCATTCCACGCGGTCGGCTTGAAAACCCCTTGCCCGTCACGCCAGAGCGTTTGGCTTATTTGCGCCGCGTGAACGAAGAACATGAAAGTATTTTGAATGCCATTGCCGCCCAAGACCCTGAGGCTGCGCGCGCAGCCATGCGCACTCATTTGTCGAACAGTCGCGATCGACTTAAAAAAAGTGAAAGCTCTGCTCAATCAGGAAGAAGGGGCACTTAGGGTTTCTCCAGTCATCATGACTTGTTCTTAGGTTGTACGATCTCTTAAAGTCATCCTATTTTGTCGATTCAAGCTCAATATCTCATGCACACCACCCCCACCATCACGCGGCTGCAAGTGATCCCTGTTGCAGGACGCGACGGCATGCTGCTCAATTTGAGCGGTGCACATGGCCCGTTTTTTACACGCAACTTGATCATCCTCTCTGACTCAAGTGGCAACACCGGCATTGGTGAAGTGCCTGGTGGCGAAAAAATTCGCAAAACCATTGAAGATGCAAAGCCTTGGATCGAAGGCCAAAGCATTGGTCACTATCAAAATTTGCTCACCACTTTGCAGCACAAATTTGCCGATCGCGATGCAGGGGGTCGGGGCAATCAAACATTTGATTTGCGCATTGCCATTCATGCGGTGACAGCCATCGAAAGCGCTCTGCTCGATTTGCTGGGTCAGCACTTGGGCGTGCCTGTTGCTGCGTTATTGGGTGAAGGCCAGCAGCGCGCCAGCGTGCAAGTTTTGGGATATTTGTTCTACTTGGCAGACCGCAACAAAACAGACTTGCCCTACCACAGCGAACCCGATGCCAGCAACGATTGGCAAAGACTGCGGCACGAAGAAGCCCTCACCCCCGAAGCGATTGTGCGCTTAGCCCAAGCAGCGCAAGATCGTTATGGCTTTCAAGATTTCAAATTAAAGGGTGGCGTGTTGCGCGGGGAAGATGAAGTTGAAGCCATTGTGGCCTTGCACGAGAAATTTCCAGAAGCGCGCATCACCTTAGACCCCAATGGGGGATGGCTTTTGAAAGATGCCATTCGCCTACTACGTGATCACCGAAACACCATGGCCTATGCCGAGGATCCTTGCGGCGCAGAAGGCGTGTACTCTGGCCGCGAAGTGATGGCCGAATTCAAACGTGCCACAGGCTTGCCCACAGCCACCAACATGGTGGCAACCGATTGGCGCGAAATGGCACACAGCATTCAATTGCAATCGGTCGACATTCCTTTGGCCGACCCACACTTTTGGACCTTGCAAGGCTCGGTACGAGTGGCACAGTTGTGCCAAATGTACGACCTCACATGGGGCTCTCATTCCAACAACCACTTTGATGTGTCATTGGCCATGTTGACACATTGCGCTGCTGCAGCCCCTGGCAAAGTGACGGCCATTGACACCCATTGGATTTGGCAAGATGGCCAATACCTCACACAAGAGCCCCTTCAAATTAAGGGCGGCATGATCAAGGTACCTACATTGCCCGGCTTGGGCGTCAAGCTCGATATGACGGCCGTGGCAGCTGCGCATCAGCTTTATTTGCAGCACGGCTTAGGCGCTCGAAACGATGCCATGGCCATGCAATACCTCATGCCTGGTTGGACCTTCAATCCCAAAATGCCCGCCATGGTTCGCTAATTTCAAATTGCTTTAAAAATCAACTTGCAAAGATCCAGCCACATGCAATGCATTCACAATCAATTCAAACACGCCATTTGCACAGGCCAAAAACAAATTGGCTTGTGGTCTCATTTGTGCAGCCACATCAGCATCGAAATTTTGGCTGATTGCGGTTATGACTGGCTGCTCCTTGACATGGAACACTCGCCCAATGATTTAACCGAAATACTGGCCCAACTCCAAGCCATGAAAGGCGCACCCGCCACCGCCATCGTGCGCCCACCATGGAATGATATGGTTAGCTTCAAACGCCTGCTCGACATTGGTATACAAAACCTGCTGGTGCCCTACATTCAAACTGCAGAAGAAGCACACAGTGCGGTTTCTTACACCCGCTATCCACCGCACGGCGTAAGGGGCTATGCAGTAGCGCCCCGAGCTAGCAACTACGGCCGTGTGAAAGACTATGCACACCTCAATGCCAACGAGTTGTGCTTGTTGTTGTCTGCTGCGCGATAGTGCCACAGCACTTGCACAACGCTTCAAAAGTTAAACTCAGATGCTCATGATTTGAAGAAAGAAAGCCATGCTCAATCCACCAGCCAGCCCCCTTCAATTTCCTCGACTTCTGCTCACTGGCGCAGGTGGCAACCTTGGCAAAGAACTCAGGCCTCGTTTGAAGTCTTATTGCGATGTGTTGCGCGTTAGCCATCGCAGCGATTTAGGCGCTACCGCACCCGGTGAAGAAGTTATGTTGGCCTCTTTGGAAAACAAAGAACAGATGATGGCTCTCATGAAGGGGGTGGATGCCGTGGTTCACATGGGCGGTGTGTCTACCGAACAGCCATGGGATCCTATTTTGGCCAGCAACATTGTGGGCATGGTTAACTTGTATGAAGCAGCACGCTTGCAAGGTACCAAACGAATTGTGTTTGCAAGCTCCAACCACGTTACAGGCTTTTACCGACAAGACGAAGTCGTCAACACCAAAATGCCACCCAAGCCCGATGGCTTTTACGGCTTGTCCAAGGCCTTTGGCGAAGACCTTGCCGAACTGTATTGGGCGCGTTGGGGTATTGAAACTGTGAGCTTGCGCATTGGCTCATCTTATGCAGAACCCAAAGACCGACGAATGCTGGCCACCTGGCTGAGCTTTGATGATTTAGAGCGTTTGGTGGTGGCGGCGCTCACCGCACCCATCGTGGGTCACACCATCATTTATGGCATGTCTGACAATCAAACCACTTGGTGGGACAACACACATGCCAAGCACATTGGCTATCGCCCAAGCGATAGTTCTGATGTTTTTCGAAATGCAGTCGAAGCGCGGCAGCCGCACATCGATGGCCACGATAAAGCGGCTATTTATCAAGGCGGCGCTTTTGTCAAAGCCTCGCCGCACGGCTAAAACTTCTCATGCAGGCACTTCAATTTGTGGCCATTGGCGAATGCATGTTGGAGGTACAAGCCAATGGCTTTGGCCCTTCAGTGCTTTCGTATGGTGGCGACACCTTTAACACTGCCGTTTACCTCAGCCGTTGCGCAGCAAGTTCTCAAATTGAAGTGAGCTACGCCACCGGTCTGGGCACAGATCACTTGAGTCAAACTCTGCGCAAAGAATGGAAAGACCTGGGTCTCAATTTAAATGCAGTGGAATACATCGAAGGCAGATTGCCCGGTATGTATCTCATTGAAACCGATTCTAAAGGCGAGCGCACATTTCATTTTTGGCGAGAGAACAGCGCTGCACGAGCGTATTTTCAAGCCTCGGTCACGGCTCTTGAAAAAAACCTCAATCAATTTGATTGTTTGTATTTCAGCGGCATTTCACTGGCCATTTTGGATGTTGCATCACGCACACGTTTGTTTGCTTTGTTAAAGCAGGCTCAGCTCAATGGCTCTCGCGTTGTGTTTGACAACAACTATCGGCCCAAGCTCTGGCCCGATCGCAAGATGGCACAAGAGGTTTATCTTCAAGCCTTTGCAGCCTGCCATACCGCCATGCTCACTTTGGACGACCATCAAGCCGTATTTGAGTGCGCATCTCTAGACGATGCGCTCGTGCACGCAAAAAAATTGGCCATTCCAGAAGTTGTGATCAAACGCGGTGCCAACGATACGCTGGTCAGGCAAGAAAACACTTTTGAATGGCACAGCATTCCCACGCAGTCCGTCAATCAGGTGATCGACACCACCGCAGCCGGCGACTCCTTCGCTGCTGGTTATTTAAGCCGTCGCCTGTGCGGTGCCAGTGCAGAAATTGCGGCTGCTTTTGGCAATGCCTTGGCTGCCAGAGTCATTCAACACCGTGGTGCCCTTATCCCTTTAGAAGCACTGGAAGACCTCATAAAAAGTCCGGCTGATTGATAAATATCAACAAAATCAATAAGTTATATATTTAGCACTCCCATCAAGAGAGTGCTAAAATCCGATCCATTATGGAAAGGAGTTCTGGTATGACAAACCTCGCTGGATCCCTCGACACTGCACTTGCCCTTAAGAACCCCTGGGCCGTTGTGCCTTCGTTGGGGCACCTTGATGCGTACATCTCTGCGGTCAACCGCATGCCCATGCTGACCCTCGAGCAAGAGCAAGAGTTTGCGCGCAAATTGAAAAATGAAAATGATCTTGAAGCCGCCGGTAAGCTGGTTCTCTCGCACCTTCGCGTGGTGGTTTCTGTCGCACGCCAATACTTGGGTTATGGCTTGCCCCATGCCGACCTCATTCAAGAAGGCAACATCGGTTTGATGAAAGCCGTCAAACGCTTCGATCCCGATCAAGGCGTGCGCTTAGTCAGCTATGCCATGCACTGGATCAAGGCCGAAATTCACGAGTACATCTTGAAGAACTGGCGCATGGTCAAGGTGGCTACCACCAAGGCTCAACGCAAATTGTTTTTCAACTTGCGCTCTATGAAGCAAGACCTGAAAGCCGAAGCTGACGAAACCACTGGCACGCACCGCGACACCCTCACCTCCTCGCAAATTGACACAATGGCCAAAGACCTGAATGTCAAACGCGAAGAAGTGATGGAAATGGAAACACGCATGTCTGGCGGTGATGTGTTGCTTGACCCCTCGCCCTCAGACGATGGTGAAGTGTCGTATGGCCCCATCGCCTACTTGGCCGATGCTCACCATGAACCCACCGCCATGATTGAAGCACACCAGCGCGACATGATGGCCAGCGATGGCATCGCCACAGCATTGGCTTCACTTGACGAGCGCAGCCGCAGAATTGTGGAAGAGCGTTGGCTGAAAGTGAACGACGATGGCTCGGGCGGCTTAACGCTGCATGACTTGGCCGATGAGTTTGGCGTGAGCGCAGAGCGCATTCGCCAAATTGAAGTGGCGGCCATGAAGAAAATGAAAGCTGCTTTGACGGAATACGCAGAGGCTTAAATTTCGTTCATCTTCACCAAGTAAAAAGAGGGCTGATGCCCTCTTTTTTTCGTCCGCATTTTGAATGCTTGCAGCTTACTTCAACAACAACTTGAAGTCATCTGCCAGTGCCTGTGCACCCATGCCATAGCGGTTGAACAAGCGCACCCTGCCCTGCGTGTCAAAGGTGTAGCTGCCCGCAGAATGATCCATGGTGTAGCTGGTCGGTGTCTTACCTTCCACCCG
>CAJCDH010000100.1 GCA_903961095.1 uncultured Burkholderiales bacterium
CTCACACAAGACGTATTGGGTATTCCTGTTCGAAAAGTGGTCATTCAGGTGGTGGCGGGACGCAACATTGCGGTGCTGGTCGAGGCCGCGGTGCGCAACACCATTTTGCAAATGCGCGGCATTGATACCTACCAAGACTTCATGGAGCGACAGCGGGCGGCAATGGATGGCGTGGGCGGCGAGAGCGAAGCCTAAGCCCGATTGCGGTGCGGGCAGGGGTTTTGGGTACAGTGGGCATACAAACTGAGCGCGTGGTCGGCAATCACAAAACCCTTGGCCAGCGCCACATCGTGCTGACGCTTTTCAATTTCCGCATCGTAAAACTCTTCAACTTTGCCGCAATCTAGACACACCATGTGGTCGTGGTGCTGGCCTTCATTGAGCTCGTAGACGGCCTTACCGCTTTCAAAATGATTCCGGCTCAAAAGCCCGGCCTGTTCAAACTGCGTGAGAACGCGGTAGACCGTGGCCAAGCCGATATCGGCGTTGTCATTGAGCAAATGTTTAAACACATCTTCGGCCGTCATATGCCTTTGCGCGCCCTTTTGAAAGATTTCCAAAATCTTTTGCCGGGGTATGGTGGCCTTCAGTCCAGTGCTTTTGAGTTCGTCCATGAGTTTTCAGTTGCAATTGAAAGAGAGGGGCTTTGGTCGAAGGGGCTTCGCCGAAAGCCAAATGCTACCGCTACAATGACCCGATCATATGGCCTGCCAAGCAACCATGAAAAAACATCTATTTATTTCTCTGCGCAACACTGTTTCTTTGGGCCTTGCCTTGCCCTTATTGCTTGGGCTTTTGAGCGCGTGCAGCGTGCCTCGCCTCAAGCTCAGTGCCGACGCAGTCGTTTACATTCCAGAGGTGGTTCAGGGTAACTTTATTTCCCGAGAGCAAAAAGATTTTCTCAAGCTGGGCATGACGCGTCAGCAAGTTCGCGAGGTTTTAGGCACGCCCTTGGTCTCCAGCATCTTTCACGAGCAGCGTTGGGATTACGTGTTCACCATTCGCCGGCAGGGTGTGCAACCGCAAAGTTTCAGCGTCAGTGTTTGGTTCAAAGGCGATGAGCTTCAAAGCATCACCGGCGATGATCTGCCTAGCGAAACCGAGTTCGTGACCAAGTTAGTGGCCCAAAAATCCAACTTAAAGGTGCCAGAATTAGAGGCCAAAGAAGAAGATTTGCGAAAATTCCCAGCCCCAATTCGCAAACTTGAGACCAGTGCGGCACCTCCCCCGCCCTTGCCGAGTTCTTATCCCCCGCTTGAGCCAGCTGCGCGCTGATAAATCGCATGACTGCCGTTATTTCCTCAAATTCTGGTTTGCCCTTGCACACTGTGGCCGTGGCGGGCGCTTCTGGCCGCATGGGCCACATGCTCATTGAGGCCATCGCCAATGCCGAAGACTGCCGCTTAACGGGCGCGCTCGATGTGCCCAGCAGCACTGCGGTCGGAACCGATGCGGGTGCTGCCATGGGCAAAGCCAGTGGCGTGTTGGTCACTGGCGATCTCAAAGCAGGTTTGCAGCATTCCCAGTTCCTCATTGATTTCACGCGCCCTGAGGGCACCTTGGCGCATTTGAAAGTCTGCCAAGCCTTGGGCGTCAAGGCGGTCATTGGTACCACTGGTTTTTCTGATGCCGAAAAAGCCGAAATCAAAGCCATTGCCCAAGACATCGCCATTGTCATGGCCCCCAACATGAGCGTGGGTGTCAATGTCACCCTTAAATTGCTCGAAATGGCGGCCAAAGCTTTGGCCACGGGCTACGACATCGAAATCATTGAAGCGCATCATCGCCACAAAGTCGACGCCCCTTCTGGCACTGCGCTCAAAATGGGCGAGGTCATTGCCGATGCTCTGGGCCGAGACTTAAAAGAATGCGCTGTCTATGCCCGTGAAGGTGTCACAGGCGAGCGCGACCCCTCCAGCATTGGCTTTGCCACCATTCGGGGTGGCGACATTGTGGGCGACCATACCGTCTTGTTTGCTGGCACTGGCGAGCGCATAGAGGTCACGCACAAGTCTTCAAGTCGAGCCACTTACGCACAAGGCAGTTTGCGTGCCGTGCGCTTTTTGGCGGGCCAAAAAACCGGCCTTTTTGACATGTTCGATGTGTTGTCTTTGAGGTCATAGCAAGGCCATGAATTTGCTAAGCTTTTGGCATGAAGGTGACTGGGTCACCCGCTTTGTGGCGGTGGCTCTGTTGGCCATGTCCGTGGGTACCTGGGTCGTCATTCTGTGGAAGCTCAATTTGCTGCGCCGAGTCAAGCACGATGTCCCCCAAAGCACGGCTGCATTTTGGCAGGCTGCCCAATTTGAAGAAGCCCACGCCCGTGTCACCCAATTTGATCGAGACCATTCGGTCACACCCCTGCTAGACGCCACGCTCTTGCCTTTGGGTGGAACCTTGGCCGCTTCTGGCGAGCGCGAGCACCAACTTACCCGCGTCTTGCGAAACAGCCTGCAAGCCACTGTGAATCGGTTGCAATGGGGCCAGTTGCTGCTTGCCACGGTTGGTGCCATCTCTCCTTTTGTGGGCTTGCTTGGTACGGTTTGGGGCATCTTCAATGCCTTGGGTGGCATGGCCGAGGTGGGGCAAATTACCCTAGACCGTGTGGCTGGCCCTGTTGGTGAGGCCTTGGTCATGACGGCTGCGGGTTTGGCGGTGGCCATTCCTGCCGTCTTGGCTTACAACGTATTTGGTCGTACGGTGGCCCAAATCGAAGTCGAACTGGAAGGTTTTGCCCAAGATCTTTTGAACTTGCTCACCGGTCGGCAAAACTAAGTTGGTCGCCATGGCATTCGGTCGATTTCCTCGAGCAGCACAGGCCAAGCCCTTCAGTGACATCAACGTCACCCCTTTGGTCGATGTCATGTTGGTATTGCTTGTCATCTTCATTCTCACGGCCCCCTTGTTGACAAGTGCCATCCGTTTGGAATTGCCGCAGTCCAAGGCAGCTCAAGCGGGCGAGGCACCAGAGGCACTTACCCTGAGCCTCAACCCTGCTGGCGCTTTGTTTGTCAATGACAAGCCAACGACGCTGGCCGCTTTGCCAGCCGAGCTTCAGCGACTGGCAGATTTAAAGCCCCACCTAGAAGTTCAACTCCGGGTAGATCAGGCTGTGCCTTATGGCCAAGTTCTCGAACTCATGGGCTTGGCTCAACAGGCTGGCCTGAGCCGAATTGGCTTTGTCACAGCACCTGGCCAAGACGCTTCCAAGCCTGCCTTGCCCTGATTGCGCCAGAAGGGGGAATACGCCTCGCCAAACACCTACAATTTGCACCATCATGCAAGACAAGTACAACCACCTCGAAGTTGAGCCCGCGGCGCAAAGCCAGTGGAATGCTCGCGATGCCTACCGCGTTACCGAAGACGCCAGCAAAAAGAAGTTTTACGCCTGCTCCATGCTGCCCTACCCCAGCGGCAAGCTGCACATGGGCCACGTGCGCAACTACACCATCAACGACATGCTCACGCGCTATTTGCGCATGAACGGCTACAACGTGCTCATGCCCATGGGCTGGGACGCGTTTGGTTTGCCTGCTGAAAATGCTGCGCTCAAAAATGGCGTGCCGCCTGCCAAGTGGACCTACGAAAACATCGCTTACATGAAGAAGCAGATGCAGGCCATGGGCCTGGCCATCGACTGGAGCCGCGAGGTGGCCACGTGCGATGCCAGCTACTACAAGTGGAACCAATGGTTGTTCTTGAAGATGCTCGAGAAGGGCGTGGCCTATCGCAAAACACAGGTCGTCAATTGGGATCCGGTTGATCAAACGGTGTTGGCCAACGAGCAAGTGATCGACGGCAAAGGCTGGCGCACGGGCGCAGTGGTCGAGAAGCGCGAGATCCCTGGCTACTATTTGAAGATTACGGATTACGCTGAAGAGCTTCTTGACTTTGTCACAGGCGACAAGTTGCCCGGCTGGCCCGAGCGCGTGAAGCTCATGCAAGAAAACTGGATCGGCAAATCCACCGGCGTGCGCTTTGCGTTTCCGCACGACATTCGCGGCGCCGATAGTCAGCTCATTCAAGACGGCAAGATGTATGTGTTCACCACACGCCCGGACACCATCATGGGCGTCACGTTTTGTGCGGTGGCGCCCGAGCATCCTTTGGCTGCGCATGCTGCACTCACACAACCTGCCTTGGCCACTTTCATCGAGACCTGCCAAAAAGGCGGCACCACCGAAGCCGAGTTGGCCGTCAAAGAAAAAGAAGGCATGCCCACGGGCTTGTTCGTCTCGCACCCGCTCACAGGCAAGCCTGTTGAAGTGTGGGTGGGCAACTATGTGCTCATGAGCTATGGCGATGGCGCCGTGATGGGCGTACCAGCCCACGACGAGCGTGATTTTGAATTCGCTTTGAAATACAAACTTCCAATTCAGCAAGTGGTGGCCTCCAAAGGCGTGGCCTTCAGTCACACCGAATGGCACGACGGCTTTGGCGACAAAGCCAATGGCGTGTTGGTCAACTCGGGCCAATACGACGGTCTGAATTTCAAAGACGCTTTAGAAGCGGTGGCTAACGACTTGGCCGCCAAGGGCTTGGGCGAGAAAAAAACCACCTGGCGTTTGCGCGATTGGGGCATTAGCCGCCAGCGTTATTGGGGCACGCCCATCCCTATCATTCATTGCGACGAACACGGCGCAGTGCCTGTACCCGAAAAAGATCTGCCCGTGGTGTTGCCGCAAGACTGCATCCCCGATGGATCAGGCAATCCGCTGAACAAACACGAAGGCTTTCATGCTGGCGTGGTGTGCCCTGTGTGCGGCAAACCAGGGCGCCGAGAGACCGACACCATGGACACCTTTGTCGATTCGTCTTGGTACTTTATGCGCTATTGCGATCCGGCCAATACCGACAAGATGGTGGCCGAAGGCGCTGACTACTGGATGCCGATGGACCAGTACATTGGTGGTATTGAACACGCCATTTTGCACTTGCTGTATGCGCGCTTTTGGACCAAAGTGATGCGAGATTTGGGCCTGATCAAAGTGGACGAACCCTTCACCAAGTTGCTCACACAAGGCATGGTGCTGAACCACATTTATTCGCGCCGCACCGACAAAGGTGGGAAAGATTATTTCTGGCCACAAGATGTGGAGAATGTCTTGGCCGAAGACGGCAAAGTGATTGGCGCGCGTTTGAAAAAAGCCGTGGGCAATTTGCCTGTGGGCACCGCCATCGACTACGAAGGCGTGGGCACCATGTCCAAGTCCAAAAACAACGGTGTCGACCCGCAAGACCTGATTGAAAAATATGGTGCCGACACCGCACGTTTGTACACCATGTTCACGGCACCGCCCGAAGCCACTTTGGAGTGGAACGATGCGGCTGTGGAAGGCAGCTACCGTTTTGTGCGCCGTGTGTGGAACTACGCAGTCAAAGTGGAAGCTGCTTTAAAAGTGGGCTTAGGCGTTGACCGCGCGCAACCCATCACCTTCAGTGCAGGTGCCAAAAAACTCCGTCTCGAAATTCATTCGGTGCTGCGCCAAGCCAATTACGACTACGAGCGCATGCAATACAACACCGTGGTGTCTGCGCTCATGAAGATGCTCAACACGCTGGAAGATTCGCCACTGTCTGCATCCAAAGACTTGAATGACAGCGCGGCCTTGGCCGAGTGCTATTCCATCTTGCTGCGCGTGATGTACCCCGCTTGCCCGCACTTGGCTTTCCAGTTGTGGAACGAGTTGGGCTACGGCGCCTGCTGCGGCGATTTGCTCGATGTGGCTTGGCCAGGCGTGGACGAAACGGCTTTGCAGCGCGACGAGATCGAACTCATGTTGCAAATCAACGGCAAGCTGCGTGGCTCGCTCACGGTGCCGGCCAGCGCCGACAAATCTGCCATTGAACAAGCAGCAGCAGCGCACGAGCAAGTGACCAAGCAAGCCGCTGGCGCTGTGCCCAAGAAAATCATTGTGGTGCCTGGCCGTTTGGTCAACGTGGTGCTTTAAAGCGCGCGCCCCTATTCACAGCGCCTACTGACTCCAGCATGAACGCTTCCCCCTCGTTGATAAGCCGGCTACTTAACCGGCTGCTTAACCGGTTGCAGAATCGGCTGCAAAATCGGCGGCAAAACTCGCGGCATCACCGTCTCCAAGACCGTCGTCAATCCCTCAAAGCCATGGCGCGCAGCTTGGTAGGCGCAGGGCTGTTAAGCGGCATGGCGGCAACTGCTTTGTCGGGCTGTGGTTTTAAATTGCGTCAAACTGCTGACTTGCCCTTCAAATCTTTGTTCTTGATCTTGCCGCGCCAATCGGCTTTGGGTACAGACTTGCGGCGCAATTTGGCAAGCCAAGCCAATTTGAAAGTCTTCACGGAAGCTCGCGACATGGCCACATCGGAGGTGGTGTTGGATGTCATGTCTGAAGTGCGCGAACGGGTGGTGGTGGGTTTGAATGCGTCGGGTCAAGTGCGTGAATTGCAACTGCGCTTGAAAGTGAAGTTTCGCTTGCGCACGCCACAAGGCCAGAGCCTGATTCCAGAAGTTGAGTTGCAGCAGCAGCGCGACCTGAGCTTTTTGGAGTCAGCAGCTCTTTCCAAAGAAATTGAGGAAACCATGATGTACCGCGACATGCAAGTTGACATCGTGCAACAAATTTTGCGTCGCTTGGCGGCTGTGAAGCTGCTTTAAATTCAGCGAAATCAAGCCCTGTCTTTATGCAACTGGCCCTGCCTCAGCTTCAAGCGCATTTGCAAAAAGGCTTGCGAAGTCTTTATGCCTTGCACGGCGATGAGGCCTTGTTGGTTCAAGAGGCTGCCGATGCCATTCGTGCAACAGCTAGGCTACAAGGCTATACCGAGCGCAGTGTGCACGTGGTGTCTGGCGCGCACTTTGATTGGAGCGAGGTGCTGGCGGCTGGCGGCTCAATGAGTTTGTTTGCCGAGCGACAAATCCTAGAAATTCGTGTGCCCACAGGCAAGCCCGGCAAAGAGGGCAGCCCCATGATTCAACAACTGGCACAAAGCGCAGAGGGCAATGACAGCACCTTGACCTTGTTTGTTTTGCCGCGTTTAGACAACGCCACCAAAAAGGGTGCCTGGTTTGGGGCTTTAGAGCAATTTGGTGTCACATTGCAAGTTGACTCACTAGAACGGGCCCAGTTGCCGCAGTGGATTGCGCAGCGCTTGAAGCTACAAAATCAAAGCGTTGCGCCTGGGCAAGAGGGTCAAAACTGCTTGCAATTTTTTGCCGACCGGGTGGAGGGCAACTTGCTGGCCGCGCATCAAGAGATTCAAAAGCTGGGCTTGTTGTACCCACCTGGTGAGTTAACCCAAACTCAAGTTGAAAGCGCGGTTCTGAATGTGGCGCGTTACGATGTGTTCAAGCTGTCAGAAGCGGTTTTGTCGGGCCAAGTTGCCCGCGTGTTGCGCATGCTAGAGGGTCTGCAAGCTGAAGGCGAGGCTGCTGTTTTGGTTCACTTTACCTTGGCAGAAGACATTCGCGCTTTGAAGCGCGTCAAAGACGCCATGGCTGATGGCCGCCCCTTGCCCATGGCACTGCGCGAGCAACGTATTTGGGGGCTGCGAGAAAAGCTGTTTGAACGCGTGTTGCCCAAACTCTCGAGCACACGTTTGGCGCAGTTGTTGCAAAACGCCCACCAAGTCGATGGCATTGTGAAAGGCTTGAAAGTGGCCGATTGGCCGAGCGACCCCTGGCAAGCTTTGCAACGCTTGGCCTTGCGCGTTTCAAGTGCTTGCGCTGCAAAGACTTGAGAGCTTTTGACAAGTTGCCACACAAGAGTGCGAAAATAGCCCCATGAACGCAACTCTCAACGCTCACACCCAAGCAACGGTCATGGCCCCAGAAGCGAGCCAAGCCTCGATGCAAACTTTGGGTCAGCAGGCCAAAACGGCCTCTGCTGCCATGGCCAAGGCATCGACGGCCTCTAAAAACAAGGCTTTGAAACGCTTGGCAGCCTTGCTGCGCGAAAACACCGCTGCGCTGCAAATTGACAATGCCAAAGATTTAGCGCGTGCCGAAGCCGCAGGTTTGGCCGCGCCCATGGTCGATCGCTTGCGTCTCACGCCCAAGGTGCTAGCCATTTGTGCTGAAGGTTGTGAGCAATTGGCCGCTATGCCCGATGTCATTGGCGAAATCACAGGCATGAAGCAACAACCCAGCGGCATTCGCGTGGGACAAATGCGTGTGCCCTTGGGTGTGTTTGGAATGATTTTTGAAAGTCGTCCCAATGTCACCATTGAAGCGGCCAGCCTGTCGATCAAAAGCGGCAACGCCTGCATTTTGAGAGGCGGCTCTGAGGCCATCGATTCCAACAAGGCTTTGGCTTTGTTGGTTCAACAAGCCCTGCAAGAGTCGGGCTTGCCTGCCCATGCGGTGCAACTGGTGCAAACCACCGACCGCGAAGCCGTGGGCCAACTGATTGCCATGCCCGAGTATGTCGATGTCATCATCCCGCGTGGTGGTAAGGGCCTCATTGAGCGCATCAGCCGCGATGCCAAGGTGCCCGTCATCAAGCACCTCGATGGCAATTGCCACACCTACATCGACGACCCCTGCGATGTGGCCATGGCCGTGAAGGTGGCAGACAATGCCAAAACTCAAAAATACAGCCCTTGCAATGCCAGCGAGGGCTTGTTGGTGGCGCAAGGTGTGGCGGCAGAATTTTTGCCGCTCATTGGCAAGGTCTATGCCGACAAAGGCGTTGAAATGCGCTGCTGCCCCAAGTCAAAAGCAATTTTGTCTCAGGTGGCCAGCGCCAAGTTGGTCGACGCCACCGAGCAAGATTGGTTTGAAGAGTATTTGGCGCCTATCATCAGCATCAAGGTGGTGGATGGCTTGGACCAAGCCATTGCACACATCAATCACTATTCCAGTCATCACACCGATGCCATTCTCACGCGCGATCACATGCATGCGCAGCGCTTCTTGCGCGAAGTCGATTCAGCCAGCGTGATGGTCAACGCCAGCACCCGATTTGCCGATGGCTTTGAGTTTGGTTTGGGCGCAGAAATTGGCATTTCCACCGACAAGTTCCACGCGCGTGGACCGGTTGGTATTGAAGGACTGACCTCTCTCAAGTACGTTGTACTGGGTGAGGGTGAAGTTAGAAATTAAGACACAACAAATTACAAGGTCCTTATGGTTCCGCACTTAGTCACCGCCTTGAATGGCCCCATCAACGAACTCGAACAAAGGGTTCTTGATTCCATGCCCGCCATTGAACGCTGGTTCAGACTAGAGTGGATGGAGCACACGCCCCCCATTTATACCTCGGTGGACATTCGCAATGCGGGTTTCAAGTT
Source organism: uncultured Burkholderiales bacterium (assembly GCA_903961095.1). Lineage (GTDB taxonomy): Bacteria > Pseudomonadota > Gammaproteobacteria > Burkholderiales > Burkholderiaceae_C > Limnohabitans_A. Next base: position 9,265 of record CAJCDH010000100.1, read on the forward strand.
GGCCCCTGTCGATACCAATTTGTTTCCTGGTGGTTGGAACAATTTGTCAACCGAGATGCTGCCATTGGCGGTGCAAGCGGCCCAAGCGGCCATTGAAAAAATTTGCCCCGAAGCCAAGAACCTGCTCATCATTCCCGAGAACCACACACGCAACACGTTCTATTTGAGCAACGTGGTTCAGTTGCAGCGAATTTTTCACATGGCGGGGCTCAATGTGCGCATTGGCTCGATCAATCCAGACATCAAAGAAGCCACCTTGATCGACCTGCCAGGTGGCGAACAAGTTACCTTAGAGCCCGTCATTCGCACCAAGCACCGCTTGGGCTTGAAAGACTTTGATCCTTGCACCATTTTGCTCAACAACGATTTGTCGGCTGGCGCGCCCGGTATTTTGGAGGAGTTGCATGAGCAACACTTGTTGCCGCCCTTGCACGCCGGCTGGAGTGTGCGCCGCAAAACCTTGCATTTTCAGAGCTATGAAGAAGTGGCCAAACGTTTTGGCAAATTGCTGGGCATTGACCCTTGGCTCATCAACCCCATGTTCAACCAGTGCGGTGATGTCAATTTTGCAGAGGGTTTGGGTATCGAAGCCTTGCGCAGCAACGTCGATGCACTCTTGACCAAAATCAAGCGCAAGTACAAAGAGTACGGCATCAATGAAAAGCCCTTTGTCATCGTCAAAGCTGACAATGGCACCTATGGGATGGGCATCATGACGGTGCGCGATGTTTCCGACCTCGATCAGCTGAACCGCAAAACACGCAACAAAATGAGCGTGATCAAAGACGGCCAGTTGGTCAGCGACGTGATCATCCAAGAGGGCGTGCTCACCAATGAGCGCATGAACGATGCGGTGGCTGAACCCGTGGTCTACATGATGGACAGATATGTTGTCGGTGGGTTCTACCGCGTCCATGCCGAGCGCGGCGTCGATGAAAACTTGAATGCGCCAGGCGCAAGTTTTGTACCCTTGGCCTTTGCCGATACGCCGCACCTTCCACAACCCGGGATGAAGCCTGGCGCCAGTGTGCCAAACCGCTTCTACATGTATGGCGTGATTGGCCGTTTGGCCATGTTGGCGGCCAGTTATGAGCTGGAGTCGACCGATCCAGAAGCTGAGGTTTACGACTAAAGTGTTCTAAAAATTGGAAAGGTTGCTGCGATGCAACATTTCCAGACAGCACTGTCTTTTAGACGCCAGCCTCCATGGCACAGTTTTGAAAAGAGGCGCAGAATCGCGATCATTCTGAATAAAAGCCTAGCCTCGATGTTAGGCTGATTTTTGTGTCTTCAAGCAAAACCTCTTTAACGGCCCTGACCGTCGGTGCTATCGGCGTGGTCTATGGCGACATCGGTACCAGTGTGTTGTATGCCATGAAAGAGGTCTTCGGGTCTGGGCATGTGGCCTTCACACCCGAAAACGTTTACGGCATTTTGTCCATTTTCTTTTGGACACTCACCACCATTGTTTCGTTGAAGTATGTCACCCTGGTTTTACGGGCCGACAACCATGGCGAGGGCGGCCTGGTTGCCATGTTGGCACTGGCATCTCAGTCCGTCAAAGACCAACCTCGTTTGCGCAAAGTGTTGCTAATGGTGGGTATTTTTGGCACGTGTTTGTTTTATGGCGATGGTGTGATCACGCCGGCCATTTCAGTGCTTTCCGCCGTTGAAGGTTTGGAGATCATTTCTCCCAACTTTAAAAAGGCTGTCATTCCACTCACCTTGTTAATTTTGTTTGCCTTGTTCGCCGTACAAAAGCGAGGCACAGCGGGCATCGGCAAATTCTTTGGCCCCATTACGCTGGTTTGGTTTGCTGCCATTGCCATTTTGGGCGTCTATCACATCTCGACTCACCCTGAAATTTTGTGGGCCATCAGCCCGCACTATGCGGTGATGTTCATGTGGGAAAACCCAGGCACTACCTTCATCATTTTGGGTGCCGTGGTTTTGTGTGTCACGGGCGGTGAGGCACTCTATGCGGACATGGGCCACTTTGGCAAGAAGCCCATCCGACTGGCTTGGTTCACCACCGTCATGCCCGCATTGACTTTGAATTATTTTGGTCAGGGTGCCTTGCTGTTGTCTAACCCCGAAGCCGTTAAAAATCCTTTTTACATGATGGCCCCTGATTGGGCCTTGATTCCTTTGGTGTGCCTTGCCACCATGGCCACGGTCATTGCTTCTCAAGCCTTGATCACGGGCGCGTTCAGTGTCACCAAGCAAGTGATTCAGTTGGGTTATTTGCCCCGCTTGCAAGTGCTTCACACCAGCGTGAAGGAACTGGGTCAAATCTACATCCCCTTGGTAAATTGGGGTTTGTTTGTATTGATTGTGCTGGCTGTGGCTTTGTTCAAGTCTTCGAGTAATTTGGCTGCAGCCTATGGCATTGCGGTGTGTACCGACATGTTGATCACCACCATCCTCACCTTCTTTGTGATTCGCTACAACTGGAAATTGCCGCTCTCACTTTGCATTGGCGCAACCGGATTTTTCTTTGTGGTGGACTTTGCATTTTGGGCCTCTAATTTGATGAAGCTCTTTGAAGGTGGCTGGTTCCCGTTGGTCATTGCTGGCGGCATTTTCTTGCTCATGATCACTTGGAGCGATGGGCGTCGTTTGTTGAACGAATCGAGGAAGGCTGACGGATTCGGCCTGGTAGATTTCTTAGAAGCTATTTTTGTCGCGCCACCTGCCCGCGTCGAAGGCACGGCTGTATTTTTGACTGCCGACAAAGGCAGTGTGCCCAACGCATTGCTGCACAACCTCAAGCACAACAAAGTGTTGCATCGCCAAAACCTGTTTGTCACGGTTCAAAACCACGAAGTTCCTTGGATCGGTTTGAACAAGCGAATAGAAATTGAGCCTTTGCACCATGACTGTTGGCAAGTGATCGTCAACTATGGCTTTAAAAATGATCCCGATTTGCCCAAGGCCTTGGAGCAGTTAAAAGTTCATGGTGCTGACCTGGATCCCATGACGACCAGTTATTTCTTGTCCCGAGACATTGTGATTCCCACCATTGGTGGTGGCATGGCCACTTGGCGTGAGAAGTTGTTTGCACAGATGCACTTGAACGCCAGTGCTGCTGCTGAATTCTTGAAGCTGCCCAATAACTCGGTGGTTGAGTTAGGCTCGAAGATTGAAATTTGAAGGTCCACGCCTTCAAATTTGTAGTTGCGCTACAAGCTTGTAGGCCCGCGGCTTATCAGTTGCTGCTCATTGCCTCGCCCATTTGAAGCGGGCGAGTGCTGAGCCAGTCAACTGGAAACTGAATGCTGTTTTCTGAAAACAGCATCACCACGGTAGAGCCCAACAAAAAACGGCCCATCTCTTCGCCTTTTTGCAGGCGCACCTCTTGTGTGTCATAGCGCCATTCACGCACATTACCCGGCCGCGGCGGATTGACCTGACCATGCCACACCGTGGCCATGCTGCCCACAATGGTGGCGCCAACCAGCACCAAAATCAGAGGGCCTTTTTCTGTTTCAAACTCGCACACCACGCGTTCGTTGCGCGCAAACAAGCCTGGTACGCCGCGTGCCGTGGTGGGGTTCACAGAGAATAAATCACCCGGAACGTGAATCATGCGCAAAAGCTTGCCGGCCACAGGCATGTGAATGCGGTGGTAATCGCGCGGGCTTAAATACAGTGTTGCAAATTGACCATTTTGAAATTGTGCAGCCAGTGCCGCATCGCCGCCGACCAGTGCGCAGGTGCTGTATTGGTGGCCTTTGGCCTGAAAAATTTGATCGCGTTCAATGGCACCACATTGGCTGATGGCACCGTCAACGGGGCAAACCCAAGTGCTGCTGGCCAAAGGTCGCACACCCTCCTGTAAGGGACGTGTGAAAAATGCATTGAAGCTTTTGTAATGGGCGGGGTCTGGGTTGGCGGCCTCTGCCATGTTCACGTTGTAGCGTTTGACAAAGCGCTTGATCACCCAGGTGGTGAATTGACCCAGCTCAGCACTGGCCAATCGGCCCGCCAAGCGGGTCATGGCCAGCTTGGGCATCAGGTATTGCGGCAACACCGCCAATTGATCGGACACGCTGGCTCCCTAGATTCACACTGGGGGCTATTGTAGAAGGGTATTTGAGCACCCTGAGAGTGCTCGAAGGCCTTTAAAGCGCCAAGGACTTTTCCGCGCGCCAGCCATACAGCCACTCCAGCGCATCGTAGAAGCGCTCGGGTGTGCGGCCCTCCCACAGCTGGTTTCGAACCAAGCGCTCCACACCCTTGGCATGATAAAGACGGCCCATTTCTCTAGCCGACAGCACCACCCGGGCGGTGCGCGGAATGCGGCTTTTTTCATACAGTTGAAAGGCTTTGATCACATCACCTTGACAGTGCTTCATGGCCTCGCCCAAGGTGACAGCATCTTCGATGGCCATGCACGCGCCTTGCGCCAAGTATTGCAGCATGCCGTGTGCTGCATCACCCAGCATGGTGACGCGACCTTCGCCCCATTTTTCAAGTGGGTTGCGGTCTGCTGTCGCCCAACGTCGCCAAGTTTTAGGCAGGTTCAACATTTGCCTTGCGCGAGGACACACCCCATCAAAGTAACTCAGTACTTCTTCTTTGCTGCCATCGGTCACGCTCCACTCTTCTTGTTGGCGGCTGTGAAAGGTCACGACCAAGTTGTATTGCTGACCACCGCGCAGCGGGTAGTGCACCAAGTGACAGTCAGGGCCAGCCCAAACCACGGGTGCATTGATTTGCAAATCGGCGGGCATTTCTTCGACAGGCACCACAGCGCGGTAAACCACGTGGCCTGAAATACGAGGTGGATCGTTGAACATTTTTTCACGAATCACAGAGCGCACACCATCTGCCGCTATCAGCGCATCGGCTTTGAAAACACGACCATTTTGATCGATGGCTGTCACGCCTGCGTCGTCTTGGGCCACGCTTGCAACTTTGGTCGAGGTTTCGACCTGAATCAAATTGGAGTCTTGCGCTGCTTCCAAAATAGAGGTGTGAATGTCGGCACGGTGAATCACAGCATAGGGGTTGTTGAAGCGATCGCGAAAAGCCTGGCCCACCGGAAAGCTGCCCACTTCAGAGCCATCGACTGCATCCATCATGATCAGTCGTTCGGTAAACACCGCTCGTTTGCGGGCGTTTTCGCCAACGCCCAAGGCGTCAAGTGCAGCAAAGGCATTGGGGCCCAACTGGACCCCCGCACCAATTTCACCGAGCTCGGCGGCTTGTTCTAGTACCGTGACCTGAACACCTTGTTGACTCAGTGCAACGGCCGCCGCCAATCCGCCAATACCGCCGCCCACCACGATGAATTTTTTGCCTTCGCTGGTCATGCTCAAAACTCCTGATAGAAGCCCAATGCGCGTTGCGTGGGAGCATCGTCTACATGGAATAGATAGGCATTGCCACTGTGGGCGCGGTGCTTGATGTCAGCATGTGTGGGAATGGCCAGCGTATCGCCCTCTGACCATTGCAAGCTGACGCCATCAATTTGGGACTCGCCGCGGCCTTCAATGACATGCATCACCGAACTGGCAGATCTGCGGCGTGGGCTAAAGTCAAGCCCATCTCTTAAAAGCTGCGCAGAAAACCCCAGGGTGGGTAAGCAAGGCGCACCGGTCTCGGGGTTCACATAAGCCAGTTGAACGGCCTCGTTTTGGGGGGTGCCCTTTTCGAGCGCCAACAAGGCTTTGCGCACATCCACCCAGGGATAGCGAATTTGGGGGTAGGGCGCACGCACAGATTGGCTCAATGAGCTAAATGGCACAAGGCCGGCACGTTGGTATTTGGTTTGGGAAGCGTCTAGATCTGGGCTGGCATTTTGCGAAGGCCCCTCGATGGCGTAGGAGGCTTCCATGCCGTAGACCATGGGCAAGTCAAGTGCATCTAGCCAAACCACGGGCCCTTGGCCCTCATGCCCATGTTCGTGCCACAGGCCGGCAGGGGTCAAGATCAAGTCGCCCTTGTGCATCGGACATTTCTCGCCTTGTACGGTGGTGAAACCGCCTTCACCTTCCACCACAAAGCGCACGGCACTGGGTGTGTGGCGGTGGTTAGGAGCAACTTCGCCTGGCAAGATGAGTTGCATGCCCACGTAGATATTCGGGGTGGCCACCAATTTCTCGATACCGTGGCCAGGGTTGCACAACACCAAAACACGGCGCTCGGCTTTTTCAATGGGCGTGAGCTCGCCGGCTTTCATCAACTGAGGACGCACATCTTTGTAATGCCAAACGAAGGGCTGGGTAGCCCGAGAGGGTTTGCCACGCGGCAACAGGCCCCGCAACTGTGGCCACAAAGGGGCAATCGACAGCGCCGTCATGTCGGCAATGTAGTCGGCTGGCAAGTCTTCTAAACGGCCTAAGGCATCAGTGTGATTGGAGGGGTTCAAGGTCAGTCTCCTGAGAATGTGCTTGGATTTAATAAGTATACATATTAATTTGAGACTGGCAAGGTGCCTTCCTTCTGGCTTTGCGGGGTTTGCGGCCTTGAAATGTGCTTTTGGTCAGAAAGTGAGAAGGGTCAGCAAGGCACAATCAAGGGATGACTTATTTATTGAATGTTCAAAATCTGCAGAAAAGTTTTGGCGCCAACAAGGTGGTCGACGACTTGTCTTTCCAAATCTCGGCAGGTGAATGCTTGGGTGTGATTGGCCCCAATGGGGCAGGCAAAACCACCACTTTGCGCATGTGTCTGGGCTTGACAGCACCCGACTCAGGCAGCATCACCTACTTTGACAATCTGTCTATGCCATATGAGGCCATGGCGATCAAAGCCCGTTTGGGGGTGGTGGCGCAAATGGACACCCTTGACCCCGACTTCACGGCTGAAGAAAACTTGTTGGTCTATGGCCGCTATTTCGGCATGAAAGACCGAGACATCAAAGCACGCATTGCCCCCTTGTTGGAATTTGGCGCCTTGTCTAGCAAGGCCAAAGCCAAGCCAGGTGAGTTATCAGGCGGTATGAAAAGGCGCTTGAGTTTGGCGCGCGCACTCATCAATCAACCGCAAATGCTGATGCTAGACGAACCAACCACCGGATTGGATCCGCAAGCAAGACACTTGATGTGGGAGCGTTTGCAAATGCTCATGCAAGAAGGCAAATCCATTTTGCTCACGACGCATTTCATGGACGAAGCAGAGCGTTTGTGCGATCGCTTGTTGGTCATCGATCATGGTCAAAAAATTGCCGAGGGCAAGCCTCGCGATTTGATTGCACAACACTTAGAGCCCGATGTGGTTGAACTGTATGGTCAAGGCGCATTGGCCTTGGCTGCCAATGACTCACCCTTGCGGCAACATGCTGCGCGCGTGGAGGTCAGTGGCGAAACGGTATTTTTCTATACATCCCAAGCCCAGCCACTGCTGATGGCATTGCAAGCTTGGCCGCACATTCGAAGCCTGCACCGCCCGGCCAATTTGGAGGATTTATTTTTGAAACTCACCGGACGACAAATCAGGGAGAACGCATGATTCGAACGCAACACATGACGCCTTCTGTTTGGGCGCCGCCGCAACTCTCAATGCGCTGGTGGCCTGTTTTTTTGCGCAACATGTTGGTCTGGCGCAAGTTGGCCCTTCCTAGCCTTGTGGGCAATATCGCTGAGCCCCTGATGTGGCTGGTGGCCTTTGGTTATGGCTTGGGTACCTTGGTCGGTGACGTCAACATGGGCGGTCAGCAAGTGCCCTACATTTTGTTTTTGGCCAGCGGTAGCATTTGCATGAGCGCCATGAATGCAGCTTCGTTTGAGGCTTTGTATTCGGCTTTTTCTCGCATGCACATGCAGAAAACTTGGGACGGCATCATGAACGCACCAGTGCGTTTAGACGATGTGGTCATGGCTGAAATGCTGTGGGCTTCTTACAAAGCGCTGTTTACTGTGACGGCCATATTGGGTGTCATGTTGGTGCTTGGCATCAGCCACAGTTGGAAATTGTTGTTGGCATGGCCAGTGTTGTGGTTGGTGGGCGTCTGCTTCAGTTGCATCGCCTTGATCTTCAACGCGATGGCCAAGGGCTATGATTTTTTCACCTACTACTTCACTTTGTTTTTAACGCCCATGATGTTTTTGTCGGGCATTTACTTTCCGCGCACGCAGTTGCCAGACTGGTTGCAACGCATCACCGACTATTTGCCACTGACTGCCGCCATTGAAGTGGTCAGGCCGCTGTTTTTAGATCAGTGGCCGAACCATGTGGCAGGCAATCTGAGTTTGCTGGTCGGTGTTTCTATGCTGGCATTTTGGTTGGCGCTGGCTTTAACACGCAAGCGCTTTAGAGCATGACGGCAAGCGACACACTCAAATTTTTCATTTTTAACTTTTCATTTCTCAAATCATGATCATTCAAAAAGTTGGCATCATTGGCGCAGGCACCATGGGTAACGGCATTGCACAAGCTTGTGCAGTGGTGGGCATCCCAGTGGTGATGGTGGACATTTCTGAAGCGGCCGTGGCGAAGGGCATTGCCACGGTTTCGGGCAGCTTAGATCGCTTGCTGAAAAAAGAAAAGATCACGGAAGCTGACAAAGCATCTGCACTGTCCAAAATTCAAGGCAGCACCCAATACGCAGACTTGCAAGATGCAGATCTGGTGATTGAAGCCGCAACTGAAAACCAAGACCTCAAAGTCAAAATTTTGAAGCAGCTCGATGCCATGCTCGCGCCCGAAGTGATCATTGCTTCCAACACATCGTCTATTTCCATCACACAGTTGGCCGCCGTGACTGCGCGTGC
>CAJCDH010000101.1 GCA_903961095.1 uncultured Burkholderiales bacterium
ACTCATGGATTTGAGTGACAACTTGGCCGCCTTGAATGTGGCCAGATATGAAGCCTGGCGTCCTAAATTCACCGCAAAAAACTCCAAACAAGCCGTATTGGCTTTCAACGGCGACGTTTATGACGGTTTAGAAGCCAAATCTTTGAAGCCCAAGGACCTTGAGTGGGCGCAAGACCACGTTTGTATTCTGAGTGGCTTGTATGGCGTGTTGCGCCCCCTAGATTGGATGCAGCCCTATCGCTTGGAAATGGGCACTGCCCTGAACAACTTGCGCGGCAAAAATTTGTACCAATTTTGGGGCGCTAGCATTGCGCAACATCTAAATTCCCAGTTGGCCAAAGACAAAACACCTGTGGTCATCAATTTGGCGTCACAAGAGTATTTCAAGGCGGTTGATCAAAAGGTTTTGAAAGCGCGAGTCATTGAATGCGTGTTTGAAGAATACAAAGGCGGCAAGTACAAAGTGATCAGTTTCTTCGCCAAACGCGCGCGTGGTTTGCTTGCGCGCTATGCCATTCAGAAGCACATTCAAAATCCGGAAAAGTTGAAAGAATTCAATCTGGAAGGCTATGCCTATGCCGCCTCAGAGTCGGATGTCAATCGTTGGGTTTTCCGGCGCAGGGAAAAGGGTGCCGTATGAACCTGCCAGAGCAATCACAGTTGGGCAAAAACAGTGCCTATGTCGATCAATACGATGCCGCCTTGTTGTTTCCTATTCCTCGTGCGGTCAAGCGCGAAGAGCTCGGTATTCAAGGGTCGCCTATTTTCTTTGGCGCAGATTTGTGGACAGCGTTTGAACTCTCATGGCTCAATTTGAAGGGCAAGCCTCAAGTGGCCATTGCGCACATCACTGTGCCAGCGGAAAGCACGCACATCATTGAGAGTAAATCGTTCAAGCTGTACTTGAACAGCTTCAACGCCACACGCTTTATAGATGTGCAAGCCTTGCGGGATTGCATGCGAGAAGACTTAGATGCAGCTCTGTGGCATGGCGGCAAAATCTTTGCCCGCTGCGGCGTCAAAATAATATTGCCTGAAGAGTTTGACAAAGAACCTGTGCATGAATTGGATGGCCTGAATCTAGACCGCATGGACATTGAGTGCACACACTATTTGCCAGCGCCTGAGCTGCTCAATGCGCAAAAAAATGAGGCGCCTGTGAGCGAAACCTTTGTCAGTCATTTGCTCAAAAGCAATTGCTTGGTCACTGGGCAACCCGATTGGGGCAGTCTTCAAATTTCTTATTCAGGCGATCAAATTGATCAAGCAGGATTGCTTCAATACATTGTGAGCTTTCGAAATCACGATGAGTTTCATGAACAATGCGTGGAGCGCATCTTCATGGACATTTGGACTCGGTGCAAACCGCTGAAGCTGTCTGTGTATGCGCGCTACACAAGGCGAGGCGGCTTGGACATCAATCCCTGGCGCACCAGTCACCCACAATCACCCCCCCCCAATACCCGTACGGCAAGACAATAAGGCCACGCAGTCAGACCGGCATTCTTGCGAATGCTTTGGTGTGGCTCAGCAGGGCTTCAATTAACCCAAAGTTTTAAAGCCCCGCAGCGGTGCCAGTGGCGGGAAATTGGCAGGACGCTTTTCTTTGGCTGCCACAATGGCTTCTCGAATGTGTGGGTTGCTCCAGATGGCACCTTGCAACCAACCCATTTGACGCAGGCTGTCTTCTACGCTGTGATCGCGCGCATAGTTCAGAGCCTGTTTGGTGCCCCAAA
>CAJCDH010000102.1 GCA_903961095.1 uncultured Burkholderiales bacterium
AGACAGCAACTGCGCCACCGAGAGTTCTTTTTCACACAACACCGCCACAGACTCGACAGGCTTGGCATAGAGTTGGTGCTGCAGGCTGCGGCTCCAACCAGCAGGCTGACCTGATGAATCGGTAGCATGGCCTGAACCGTTGGACGATGCGCTGGGGGTTTGCCACTCTAGTGCGCGCTTGGGCAGGCACAAATCAACCCTCAATTCGAGCAAGTTGAAATGGATGGCAAATTGGGCGTGCAGCACAGTATCTTTGTGCGAGGTGAGCCTGAGCGAAGAAAGTTGCTGTTCTTGTCTGAGCGTTTGCAGTCGAATGGGATAGGCGGCTTGCCATGCCGCTTCATAGGCCGTGGCCAGAGTTTCCAGCAAGCGCTGCCGAATGCCTAATTCAATGTGTGTGAGCTTGCCGCTTCGTTCTTTGATGGGCACTCTGCCGCCGCCACCAAACAAACAATCGACGGCTGCAGCCACCCACCGCGTGTCAAAGCTCCAAGCACAAAGTGTTTGGAGCGCATCGATTTCAAACACTTGAATGTCTGAAAATGGCGGCGCTTCAAGCACAAAGGCTTCGTAAGTTTTGAGTTGCATGTCGCCCGCTAAAACCTTGATTTCAGCAGGGACCAAGGTGGACATCGATTGACGCCACTGCGCCACAAATTGCATGTGCATGGCATCCATTTGCTCGCGATTCCAGTCTTGCGAGACTTGGTTGTCGAGACCCTCAAGGGCTTCTTTGGTAAATGGAAATTGCATGTTGTCTGGGTTGGTATTCATAGCTTGTCTCTAGGCTCCAAGTTTCATGCGTACAGATAAACTTGGTTAGAGCCTGTTTCGCGAGCGCGGTTGGCGCCTGCTTCACGCTGCGTCAAGATCTTGGTTGAGTCGTCAGTGCCATTGCTGGCTAAATTGTTGTCGCCAGAGCCTCGTTCTTGGGAGCCCCAAAAATCGGCTGTACTTGAAGATGAAGATTGACCTTGTTGCCGCATGTCAAGTTGCAACTCCAAACCCATTTGCTGAAACTGCTCGCGCAAATTCGGTGCACTTTGCTCCAAGCGAGTTTTGGTGGAGTCGCTCACACCTTCCACAATGAGCAAGGCGTTGCCGCGTTCATCGAGCTTGAGTTCAATGGTGAATTTGCTTTGATCGGGAGGTGTGAGTTCCATCACCACATGTCCCCCGCCTTGCTTCACCATTTTCTGAATTTCCAGTTGCACTGCGCCTGCATCTAAGCGCACTTCGTGAGGTACAACGGGCGCTGGACGCTCTTGCGATTGCATAGAAATCCAATCCATGACGGTTGTAACGGGGCGCTGCGGGCCACCCACCAAGCTGCTCACAAAACTTGAAGAAATGTCTTCCAAGCTTTGCGTTGTTTCTGCCCTGGGGGCCTCTTGCGCAATCACTGCTGCATTGGAGTTTGTGGCCGACACCGCAGCAGCGTCCAATCGATTGGACGTAGCGATGTTGGCAGTGGGCAAACTGCCTGCCGCCGAAATGGTTTCACCTGTTCTGCCCGATTGAATACCGGATGGGGCATTGCTAAAGGTGGAAGTTGCAGCGTCAATTTCTGGGGTGGCAGCCGCTGTGTTGGTGCTTATTTGTGCGCTTGCTTGTATGCCAGTTTGTGCGCTAGTACCTGCAGTTGCTGGAACACCTAGCGTCTTGCCGTCCAATGACAGGCTTGCTTGTTGCAGTTGCACGTTGGACTTGGCCACGCCTCCAAGGCTGATGGGCGTCTCAAGTACTTTTGCGTTTTGCAGTGCATCTGACTTGGCCAACTTTGCATCAAAATTGAATGCACTTTCTTGAGCCTGCTTGGCTTGTACCTCGGCTTTTGAGTCGGATGAAACGGTTTGATTGTCGGAGGCCGCAATTGCAACGCCAGGCATCTGCGTGGCGCT
>CAJCDH010000103.1 GCA_903961095.1 uncultured Burkholderiales bacterium
GAGTGCGAAACGTTCGTCGTTTGCAGTTAGTTTTTTTTCTGCTGTTTTACGAGGATCAGAACCTCGACATGCCCTGCCACGCGTCCGAACCCATGTCGAAACCAGTGCAGCCCCAAGCTTCGTATTCTAGGTCGAATCCCAGAAATGCAAGCCTTCATTGGCCTGGAAACTTTGTCTTATTTGCGTAAAGTCTCAAAGATTGCACGTTCTGTGGCGGTTGTGTTGTCCAGAGCCAAGACCAAGTCTTGAGCTTGCGCAAAGTCATCGCTTTGCACCAGGCTGCGCAATTGGCTTACTTGCTGGCGGTATTTTTCCAACAGTTGCTCTGGGTTGAGATGCGCTGTAAGGCCTTGTTCTTGAAACTTAAGCTCATGTCGCACCTTTTCCATGATGCGGTTCACGTCTTGTTCTGTGAGGTGAAGTCGCTCTGCTTCTGCGTTCAAGGCATGGCGATCGTTGTGAGAAATTTGGCCCTTGGCCAAAGCGTCTCTAAATTCATTTTCAAAAGTTTCTCGGTCAATGCGCAGTTGGTCGGTAAAGGCCGACGCCATCAAACCCGCGGGAATGGCAAAGATGCCAATACCAATGAGGCTGATGACCACTGTCATGGCACGGCCCAATGGCGTGATGGGAGAAATATCGCCGTAGCCTACGCTTGCCAATGTAATCACGGCCCAATACATGGCTGAGGGAATGGAGTCAAATTTATCGGGCTGCGCGTCGTGTTCCAACTCAAAGCCCAAGCTGGCCGTTAACACAACCAACAAAAGCATCATGAAGGCAGACGCAAACAAAACGCGTTTTTCTCGGTTGATGGCTTTCATCAGGGTGTTCAAAGTGCCGGTGTATCGTGTGACTTTGAGCAAGCGTGTGAGCCTGAAAATTCGTAAGAAACGGGTGTCAATCACTTGGTGAAGCAAAATGCCTAAGAAGTAGGGCAGTATGGACACCAAATCAATCAGGGCCGGAATGCTCATCATGTAGCGCAGCCGGCCTTTGAGGGGGTCGCTGTACTTGGCTGTTTCGCAGCAGGAGTAGACCCGGCCAATATATTCCAAGGTGAAAAGGGCTACGGTTGCAATTTCTAAAATAGCAAACTCGTATTGAAAGATGGCTTGAATGGCCGGCACAGTTTCAAGCACGATGCAGACCACTGACACCAACACCGCCCAAATGATCAATCGATCGACATATCGGTGAAGTGCGCCAGAGCTTGGTGTGGCATGTAACAGTGAAAAAACCTTTTGCCTAAACGTTCTGTCTTTGTTCTTTCGAGCAAAAAACTGAACGGCTGAAATCAATGCGCCGACCACATTGATTTTTTTGAGAAAGGCTTTCACTCCTTCATGCTTTCCACGCGGCCATAACGCACCATGGTGCTGCCCACCGTGAATCGTTTGCTGCGCGTGGGCATGATTAACACCGCATTGTCATAGGGCGTGCACACGGCGTGACCTGCATCTTCGGCCAAGGCTGTGCCAGATTTCTCAATCACTTCCAAGCCGTTGTATATGTCTAGCCACTGAAAGTCGAGTGACTTGGCTGCGTAGCCTTCGGTGACTTGCACCACTTTTTGTTCGACAGGTGGCAAGCTGCAACGTGCGTCGACCCATTCGGCTGGCGCAACACCGGTTGCTTTCAAAAACTTCAAGGTGGTTTCGCGGGCAATTTGCTCGCAGGCTTTTTCCCAATGCTGACCGGCTTCTAGCAAAATGGCGGTATTGTGTTTGTTTGGATCGCCAAAGGCTGCTCGCTCAATCATGCGCAAACCATTGGCGTGGCCTGTGTCCATCATGAGCCATTCGGGCAGGCCAATTTTGGCTGACAAGTTGACTGATTTCTGACCGCCCTTGGGGCGAACGCCGCACACCATGAGGGGAGCGCTTGGTGCGCTCATGGAGTGCAAATCGAGCAAATAGTCGGCGGTGTCAATGTAGGCCACCAACTCACGCGCACGGCGCAGTTCTACGCTGTTGCGAGGCCCGTTCAAAACTTCATCTGACCAAACGCGGTTGAAATCTTCCTCGACATAGCGATTGCCATCTGGGTTGGCGGGATCCCACATTTGATAGGCAGCCACATTGGCAAAGATCATGGAAACCACACCACAGGTGGGTTGGAAGTTTTGCTTGAACAAATAGTCAAGCGTGATGGCGCCACTCAATTCATTGCCGTGTGTTAAGGCTTGAACAATGACATGCGGGCCTGGCTTGCCAGAGTCTAGCCGGGTGACGTAGTCAATGCCAACATTGCTCACGCGGTAAGGGCTGATGTCGGGGGCAGTGAGTTCAACTTGAAAAGGGGTCACTGTGGTGGGTGTTGTGGAAGTCATTTTGATCTCTTGAGAATTCTGCTGCAACGGAAGGTCAGTTGCAGCTGTGGCTTAGGAAGCTTGTGCTGCTTTTTGCTTTGCAAAATTTGCAAGCATGGCGGTCAAACCGATCAGATCTTGATTTAGTTTTTCGTAGCCTGACCCTTTGCCACGGCCAGACTCATCGGTGTACAAACGCTTGTTCAGTTCTATTTGCAGGCTGTGTTTGCCTTGCGCTGGGTTAGAAAATGCACGCACCAATTCAACGCCCTTGAAGGGGTCGTTGATCTTCACTTCGTAACCACACTGATGCATGAAATCTTTCACCAAATGAGTGAACTCGGCTGAGCAGGTGCTGCCATCGCGGTCGCCCAACACTACATCAGCGCGTGCAATACCAGCACCGCCTTCCCCCATCTTGCCACTGACAGCATTCATGGAGTGGCAGTTGATGTGATAGCAAACGCCAAATTGTTGGTGATGCTCGTTGATGAGGTTTTGCAATTGTGTTTGATAGGGCAGGGCATAGCGCTGAATGCGATGTTGCACTTCATCAACAGACAGTTTTCGGTTGTAAATGGGACGTCCGTCGTCCAGGGTTCGCCAAATGAGGGACTTGCCAATGTCTGCTTTGCCACTGGGCATGTAGGAGTGCGGCCAATCGCCTTCAATCATGGCCAGATCGACATCGCCAACGTGTCTGTTGGGGTCGATGTAGGTGCGGGCAAATTCAGCCAAGAGCAAGTGCGCGCCGTGCGCTGGGGCATGAGCCCATAAAGCATCGATGAAGACATCTTCACCATCGCGCAGGTCTTCCAGCGGCAAGGCGGCATTGAAATCGGTTGGAAAGCTAGGACTTGAATGCGGTGAGTCCATCAGTAAAGGCACAGCCTGCTGGGCTTTCAGGAGGGTATAAGCCTCTGTTGTTTGTTTGTTCATAGTTGAATTAAGAGGCTAGCTATTGGCGCTACATCATTTTTTGGCATCTGCTTTAGCGTCACCCTTTGGCTTGTCGGCTTTAGCGTCAGCCTTTGGCTTATCAGCTTTAGCGTCACCCTTACCATCACCCTTACCATCACCCTTAGCAGGGGTTGCACCTTCTTTCACTTTCACGACCTTGCACTTTTTGTGTGCAGGTTCCTTGGAGGTGGCAGGAACGTCTTCGCATACTTTTTCCACCTTATACGCCCAAGCGGTGCTCGCCATGGCCATACTAGCCAATAAGGCACTCAGTACAACAAAACGAAGAGAGATGATAAAACGTTGAATCATGGGTGAAAATGCAATGGTGTGTGACAGAACAAAGCCATTGTCGATGCCTGACATGGTTGAATTATCGGAAAGAAGAATCAAATGTCAAATTTGATCCGTTGGCCCTTGTCTGCTTTGGCAGTCTGGGGAGGGGTTTGGTACCTTTATTTACTCTTGGTCGAACAAGGCATTCACTCTTCCGTTGCCATGATGTTTGCCACTTGTGGTGGCGTCTTTGCCGCTGGTGTTGCTTGGCACAAAGGTTTTTCCCAAGCCAGAACAGCGGCATTGGCCATGGGCTTCCCTGTTTCTTTCTGGCTCATGGGCATGGCCAGTGTGCCTGCTTGGGTCTGGTTGTTGCCCTTGATTTTGATCATTTGGATCTACCCAATGCACGCCTGGCGCGATGCCCCCGTGTTTCCAACCCCCTTGAATGCTTTGCGGCAAGTACCTCGCTGGGCCATCTTGCCTGCGCAAGCGAGGATTCTCGATGCAGGCTGTGGCGCAGGTGATGGCCTCAAGGCTTTGCGATTGGCTTATGTGAATGCACAGTGGATTGGCATTGAATTTAGCCGACCTTTATGTTGGTTGGCCAAGTTTCGTTGCCCTTGGGCCGAGGTGAGATGCGGTGATATTTGGGAAGACCATTGGGGTGCTTACGACATGGTGTATTTATTTCAGCGACCCGAAACCATGCCGCGTGCGGTAGAAAAAGCCAAAGCAGAAATGAAACCCGGTGCTTGGTTGGTGAGCTTGGAGTTTGAAGCAGCAGACTTGACCCCCACGGCAGTCACTGACGCCAGTCCCAATCGCCCCGTTTGGCTTTATCAGGCACCCTTTACGGGTCAATCCCGAGAAAAACGCCAGGCGATGTGACTATGATCTCCGAATTGATTCAATTTGGAGATTCACATGCTCAAACCCGGCCTCATGATGGACCGCCCCTTGCTTTTGTCTGGCATTTTGGAGCACGCAGCATCCCAATTTGGCGGGCAAGAAGTTGTCTCCCGTGAAACGCATGGCCCCTTGTTTCGCTATACCTATGCCGATTGTGCAAAGCACTCACGCAAACTGGCCAACGCACTGAAGGGACTGAATTTAAAAGAGGGCAGTGTGGTGGGCTCCATTGCCTGGAACAATCACCGCCACTTAGAAGCTTATTACGCGGTCTCGGGCAGTGGCATGGTGATGCACACCTGCAATCCGCGTCTGCACCCTCAACAACTCATTTACATCATCAACCATGCAGAAGATGAGGTGGTGTTGTTTGACATCACCTTCGCGCCTTTGATCAAAGGCATCGCAGCACATTGCCCCAAAGTCCGAGCATGGGTATGCCTGACAGAGCGTACACAAATGCCGGCCATCGAAGGTGTAGCCAATGTGCTTTGCTACGATGAGCTCATAGCACCAGCCAGCGATGTGTTTGAGTGGCCAGAATTTGACGAGCGATCTGCTGCTGCCATTTGCTATACGTCAGGCACCACTGGCAATCCAAAAGGTGCTATGTATTCGCACCGTGCCATTGTGATCAATGCACTGTCTGGTTGCTTGCCAAGTATTCTCAATTTATCGCCCGAAGAAGCCATTCTGCCCGTGGTGCCCATGTTTCATATCAATGCGTGGTGCATTCCTTATGCGGCCCCCATTGCTGGCGCCAAGTTGGTCTTGCCTGGCCCCAAGTTGGATGGCGCCAGCTTGTACGAATTGATAGAGGCCGAAAAAGTGACCATCAGTGCCGGCGTGCCCACCATTTGGATGGCGCTCATTCAGCACCTTGAACAAAACAAATTGCGATTCAGCACCATGAAGCGCACCGCAGTGGGGGGCTCTGCGATGCCCACTGCCTTGATTGCCAAATTCAGCGACGACTATGGCGTCGAAGTGCGACACGGTTGGGGCATGACTGAAACCACCGCGGTGGCCACCATGAGCAGCATGACACCCGCCCAACGTGCCATGTCTTCGTCTGAACGTCATGCGTTGGTGGGTAAGCAAGGCCGCTCGGTGTTTGGTGTCGATATCAAAGTGGTGGACGAAGAGGGCAACACATTGCCGCGTGACGGCACCTCACAAGGTGAACTCATGGTGCGTGGTCAGTGGATTATTTCTGGCTATTACAAGGGCGAGCACTCACCATTGCTTGACGGTTGGTTTCCCACAGGGGACATTGCCACCATCGACGCACTAGGCGTGATGCAAATTCGTGATCGCACCAAAGACGTGATCAAAACCGGTGGTGAATGGATCAGTTCCATTGATTTGGAAAATGCTGCCATTGCTCATCCTGCTGTGGCGATGGCGGCCGTCATTGGCGTGAAGCATCCCAAATGGGATGAGCGACCTTTGATGTTTGTGGTGCGCAAACCGGGGCAGACAGTTGAGAAAGCAGAAATTCTGGCTTTCTTAGAAGGCCGTGTGGCCAAGTGGTGGGTACCAGACGATGTGATCTTTTTGGAATCCTTGCCTGTGGGTGGCACAGGCAAGGTTCAAAAAGCCGACCTGCGTCAAACCTATGGCGGTGTGTTCAGCTGAGCACACCCAAGCAACTTAGTAGCGATAGCCTAAGCCCACACCAATGAGTGTGGGGTTAAGCTTTAATACGCCTTTGTTGTCGCCGCCTACAAACACGTCAGTTTTTAAGTTGAGCTTTTTAATGTCAATGTTGAAGCTGAGGTTCTTATCGATGGGAAAATCAACACCCGCTTGCAAGGCTGCGCCCCAACTGTGGCTGTTGATATTGGCACCGCCATCTAGCAAGTTCACTTGTGTAATTTGGGTGTAGTTCAAGCCAGCGCCAACGTAGGGTTTGAAGTCTGCAAAGTTATCAAAGTGATACTGCAAAGTCATCACGGGTGGCAAATGCTTGAAGGTCCCAATGTCGGTTGCCAGTGCGCTTGAATTGACAGTTTGTTTTTGCGGCACAGTCAAGATTAACTCCACGGCCACATTCTTGTTAATGAAGTAGCTGATATCGACCTCTGGAATGGTTTTATTGTTCACGCTCAAGCCCAAAGCGGTTGAGTCTTTGTTGGCCATGTCGAGGCCAACACCGCGTGCTCGTAACATCCAAGGGCTCTGTTCGGCAAACGCCGCGCCTGAGAAGAGAGTCAATGCTGCAACAGCAATTGTGATTTTTTTCATGATTAGATTTCCTTCATACGACGGCTTAATTAACCGTTAAGCCATTGGAAATCGTTCAGACGCTGATTGCTTTGCTTTGAATCAAATGCGCCGATTGAGTCGTTTGATACAGGTCAACAAAAACTCAGAATGAATTGAAAAGTACCTAGTTACAGGTTTATGTCTTGCGCCAAGTTTTGACAAACTCTCGTTGTGCCTCAGTCTCTGGCGTATATGGCTCTTCAAAGCGTTTGTCCATGGCTTGCCACTTTTGCAGCAGCAGCGCCAAGGCTTGCTCGCTGTTTAAGCCTTGCTCTGTCAGCCATGTGGCAGCCACAGTGCCTGTTCTACCAATGCCAGCTTTGCAATGCACATACACCTTACCGCCAGCTTGAAGTGCAGTTTGAATGCTTTGCAAAATGCTTTGCATTTGCAGTGGGCTAGGCACACCAAAATCAGTGATGGGGTGATTGATTCGAACGGCGCCCTCAAGCGGTTGGTATGGCTTGACTGAGTCTGCAGGTGAGGTGAGGTCGATGAAATGGGTGATGCCCATTTGATGAAACAGCTTCAGACGTTCGGTCAAAACAAGCGTACCTTGTTTGGCTGGATGTTCACCCGCCAAAACCTGACCAGCGCAGAGCCAGTAGGTATTGCCGAAAGGCCGAGGAATGACATCGCCACGCGGTTCTAAATAAGACAGCCCGCTGGGGTGAGCAGCGGGCTGTGGTGGCATGGACATCAGAGTTGAGTTGAAATGTGTGATTGGTGCAATCTCAGTGCGCCAGAATCTTTGACAAGAAATCTTGTGTGCGTTCGTTCTTGGGGTTGGCAAAGAACTCCGCAGCAGTGTTTTGTTCCACGATTTGACCTTGGTCCATGAAAATCACTCGGTCTGCTACGGAGCGAGCAAAGCCCATTTCGTGGGTGACGCAAATCATGGTGATGCCTTGGTTGGCCAACTCCACCATCACGTCCAACACTTCATTGATCATCTCGGGGTCGAGCGCTGAAGTGGGCTCATCAAACAACATGATTTTGGGTGTGAGGCACAAGGAGCGTGCAATGGCCACGCGTTGTTGTTGACCGCCTGACAACTGCAATGGATATTTCAGAGCTTGCTCGGCAATGCGCACTCGTTTGAGTTGTTGCATGGCACGTTCTTCAGCTTCGGCTTTGGGCATGTTGCCTACCCACATGGGTGCCAATGTGAGGTTTTCGAGCACAGTGAGGTGCGGAAACAAATTGAACTGCTGGAACACCATGCCCACTTGACGGCGCACGGCTTCGATCGATTTGACATCGTCAGTGAGTTCTGTGCCGTCAACCTTGAGCACACCAGTCTGATGCTCTTCAAGGCGATTGACGCAGCGAATGAGCGTGCTTTTGCCAGATCCTGAGGGGCCGCACACCACAATGCGCTCTCCCTTGGCCACTGACAAATCGATGTCGCGCAACACATGGAACTCGCCGAACCATTTGTTGACTTTAGAAAATTCGATGATGGGACTTGAGGTACTCACTTCACTGTCTCCGTGTTCCAGTATTCAGATGGGATTCCAGCCATTGGCTGTAGCGTGACATGGC
>CAJCDH010000104.1 GCA_903961095.1 uncultured Burkholderiales bacterium
CTTGACCTGCCAAAACGGCGCTATTGAAAGCGTGGGTGTTGAACTGGTCTGTGAACATTTGGAAAATTTTGAATGATTAGATTGTGTTGGTCAAGCAGTTTGTCCTTTAAAAGGACAATCACACACCACCTGTCGTGTTAAACGACACTTGCAGACCAGATCAAAGCCGACAGCACGGTAGACCCGCCGAAACCAAACCTGACACAGCAATTCATACGCAGGGGTGAAATCTACAAGACCTGTAATGTACAGATTCAGTTTAAGGAACTGACTGCTCCTTTTTTATTGATTTAGATAAGAATTTGATATAAAAAGATCCCTTTAAGCAAATCCGTCAACTGAGCAATAGTCCATGGACTACAACCAAATTGCATCAAGACCTCGCCGCGCTGCCATCATCTTGGGCTCCCTCGTCTTTTTGCTCAAGGGACATGCATCTGAAGCTGACTTAACACAAGGCTTAACTCTTGAGCCGATGAGCCTACCTCGCTCACCATATGCAGGGGAAAGCGACACACTGAGACAGCGCCTAAAAGGTACGCTAGTGTCTTGGTATTTGGTGGGTGAAAAGGTCCAGCCCTTCGAACTGGATCTAGGAAGCGGTTTACGTAAATTACGTGCTGATGCAGGCCATTCAATAATGTCCATATTGAGTGAACCCGATGCCAAGGGACAATTCGTCTACGGAGTAAGTGTACGAGAGGCCGATGTGCTTCAAAGCGGCTTGGAGCTAATTGACCGTTCCGCTCAGCGACGAATACTGCTTCGAACGAAAGAGCCATTTTCAGTCTTTGCCCGAGACATAGCCTTGTCCTTTAATGGTGAGAAGCTGGCTTATCTAAGAACATCACTGAACTCTAGTGAAGAGAATCTTCGCGGCACCCGCGTGGACTTTCATCTCTGGTTGCTGGACACTGCCTCTACCGGTCTGACGCGACGACTTTTGGAGGGTCACTTTGTTCTAAGTGGCTTAGTTGATTCAGTACTGAGTTGGTTTCCTGATAATCGACATTTGATAGCTGTTGTACAAGGGCCACGGGGTAGGGCTGCCGGCTCCCCTAGGCTCTCGCGGGAAGAGCCTGACGCACAAATGGCGTTAGTAGACACAGAGGTCGGCACTTACCGCATGATTGGACAAGGTCGTCAGGTATGGGTGTCCACGGATGGCACAAGCCTTCTGGTGCGCCTGCATGAGATAACCCCAGATTTAGACGCTGCTGCTATACAACGTCTTAGAGCCTCGGCTAACAGACCGGTATTGTTATTTCGTCGAACCGTCACAACAATTGATAACATCGCTGAGCCACAGCCACTGAACCACATTCCGCCAGAAATCACGGCCGTACTGGCTTGGGTGAATGACCGCTATTTGATTTACCGCGGCGATGTGACCTCTGGTGCGCCGTCGGGCCTAACCACTGGCAACAGCCCACTTGTGGGGCCCAAGCGGCTACAGGCAGTAAAGGTGATGGACACGTATACCGGTGAGTATCTGACCATTTTAGAAGGCGTAGATCCGCGAAGAAAAATCAAAGTACGGTGAGTTGAGCGCAACAGATCCGTTCAGTCATAATAAAAGTTGCAAAAGATTTTGCTAGTTACACTCAAAATTTATTCAAAAAAGACAACACCACCAAATGTCGTGTAAAACGACACTTGATCTCCACGACAAGCCAACAGCACGGTAGCCCCGCCGAAACCAAACCTGATTCAACGATTTTTATACATCGTTTGTCCTTTTGAAGCTCATCCTTCTAGACCCCAAACTTTATTCAAAAGTGAATCACTACTTACCAAGTTAATTTCAAAACAACTTGTCAATACCTACTAGCGTCAATACACCCATCACAGCGAAGATACCTGCCGCAATTGAATGAACTAACTTCATTGGAATCTTTTCGGCAAACTTATTACCTACAAAAACAGCAGGCACATCAGCAATCAACATTCCTAAAGTTGTGCCTATAACTACTAATATTGCTTCACTATAGTGAGCCGCCAAAGCGATTGTTGCCAATTGGGTTTTATCACCCATTTCTGCCAGAAAAAATGTGATGAATGTGGCACCAAATACACCAAAGTGCTTTGCCACTTGCGTTTCTTCTTCCTCAATTTTGTCGGGGATTAGAGTCCAAGCTGCCATTCCCAAAAATGACGCACCCAGTATCCAACGCAATACTTCAGGCTGAACCATTGAAGTTATCCAAGCGCCAAGCGCACCTGCTAACCCGTGATTAATTACAGTCGCGGCAAGAATGCCGAGAATGATAGGAATAGGTTTCTTAAATCGAGCCGCAAGAATGAAGGCGAGCAATTGGGTTTTGTCTCCCATTTCTGCTAGCGTCACAACACCTGTAGAGACTAAAAGGGAATCCATTTGGTAAGTCCTCAAGGCTGTTAAGAGCAAATGACTACATAGCACTCACAGCCAAGGAAAGTGCTTGTAGTCAAAAGTCTTGCCAAGTGCGAAACCGCTTACACCATAAGCCGAAGCTCAAGTATGTTGATGTAAGCCAACTTCAATAAGAAGTGAGGCTACTCCCTGATGACCCTTCTAATATAACAAAAAACCCACAAGCACGGTAGCCCCTCTGAAAACAAACTTGCCTATTGTCTTATCAAACGCTACCTTCATTTTCAACGACAAGAATGCGAGCAGGTCCTATTGGATGAGCAACGTGTTCAGTGCCAACAGAAGCGTAGAAAACATCTCCCGTTTCAAGGACCGTTGATAACTCTGCGCCATCTAAGCGGTATTTCATTTCAACACGACCATCCAAAACAGCAAAAACCTCTTGCCCATCATTTACGTGCCATTTGTATGGCTGCTCTGTCCAATGAAGTCGTGTTGTGATGCCACCCATATTGGCAATATCCAAAGCTCCCCACGAGCGTTCAGCGGTAAATTCTTTGCTACGGATGATTTTCATATGCTTGCCGTTCGTGTCTTAAGCTGATGATAAGCACCTTCAAAGCCCACAAGCACGATCCCCACGATGAAAGCAACTTTGAGCAACAGTTTTTGCGTAGCCGCGAGAAAAGCGAGCTTCAATCTAAAATCCAAGGTCACAAACTTTATTCAAAAGTTCTAACAATTGAACCCAATCGTTTGTTCAGTAAATGCTTTTAAATGGACAAAGGCGCTATACAGCGCCTTTGTTAATCTTTAAACGGCTAAGTTACAGAAGGTCATCTGTGACTTGTCAATTTAAGGTTTGACGTAATTCGTAATTTTGGCGGTAAAAGCAGACAATACTGCAGGCACCAAGACGTACTCACTTGTC